>NZ_CP016634.1:4073125-4387500 GCF_002741075.1 Pseudomonas putida
GGGAAATCAGGGCGATCTCGGTGGTACCACCGCCGATGTCCACGACCATCGAGCCGCGGGCTTCTTCTACCGGCAGGCCGGCACCGATGGCTGCGGCCATCGGTTCTTCGATCAGGAACACCTCACGGGCACCGGCCCCCAGGGCGGACTCGCGAATGGCACGGCGCTCTACCTGGGTCGATTTGCACGGCACGCAGATCAGCACGCGCGGGCTGGGCTGCAGGAAGCTGTTTTCGTGAACCTTGTTGATGAAATACTGCAGCATTTTTTCACAAACGCTGAAATCGGCGATCACGCCGTCCTTCATCGGACGAATGGCAGCGATGTTGCCAGGCGTACGGCCCAGCATGCGCTTGGCCTCGGTACCGACCGCGACGACGCTTTTCTGGTTGCCGTGGGTACGAATGGCAACAACCGAGGGTTCATTCAGGACGATACCGCGCTCACGCACGTAGATAAGGGTGTTGGCAGTACCCAGGTCGATGGACAGATCGCTGGAAAACATGCCACGCAGTTTCTTGAACATGGGAAAGTGACCCTAGGCAAAGCGTGGGTAAAAAAGTGCGGCAAACTCTAACAATGGCGGGGATTTTGGGCAAGGAGCCAATATGTTAAATTGGCAGTTTTTCCGAGCACGCCAGCAGATGATCGCGGCCGTATGACCATCAATAGGCTGGCATGTTCCTCACCACGGACCCTATCCGTTCCGTTTTTCCTGGAGATCCCCATGGCGCTTCAACGCTGCGACGTGGAAAAGATCGCCCATCTGGCCCGCCTGGGCCTGAATGAAGGCGAACTGCCACGCATTACCGATGCCTTGAACAGTATTCTCGGGCTGGTCGACCAGATGCAAGCCGTCGACACCAACGGTATCGAACCCCTGGCCCACCCTCTGGAGGCCAGCCAGCGCCTGCGCCCCGACCAGGTTACCGAAAGCAATCAGCGTGAACGCTACCAGGCCATCGCTCCGGCGACCGAAAACGGCCTGTACCTGGTTCCTAAAGTCATCGAGTAAGGGAAAGAGCCTGCCATGCATCAATTGACCCTGGCCGAGATCACCCGTGGACTCGCCGACAAGTCGTTTTCCTCCGAAGAGCTGACCGGCGCCCTGCTGGCGCGCATCAAGCAGCTCGACCCGCAGATCAACAGTTTCATCAGCATCACCGAAGAGCAGGCCCTGCAGCAGGCCCGTGCCGCCGACGCCCGTCGCGCCGCCGGCGAGAACAGCCCCATGCTCGGCGCGCCCATCGCCCACAAGGATCTGTTCTGCACCAACGGCATCCGCACCAGCTGCGGCTCGAAGATGCTCGATAACTTCAAGGCGCCCTATGACGCCACGGTGGTCGCCAAGCTGGCCGAAGCCGGCATGGTCACCCTGGGCAAGACCAACATGGACGAGTTCGCCATGGGCTCGGCCAACGAATCCAGCCACTATGGCGCGGTCAAGAACCCCTGGAACCTCGAGCACGTGCCCGGCGGTTCGTCGGGTGGCTCCGCCGCCGCAGTCGCTGCACGCCTGCTGCCGGCCGCCACCGGCACCGACACCGGCGGTTCGATCCGCCAGCCGGCCGCACTGACCAACCTCACCGGCCTCAAGCCGACCTACGGCCGCGTCTCGCGCTGGGGCATGATCGCCTACGCCTCGAGCCTCGACCAGGGTGGCCCGATGGCACGCACCGCCGAAGACTGCGCCCTGCTGCTGCAAGGCATGGCCGGCTTCGACGCCAAGGACTCCACCAGCATCGACGAACCGGTGCCGGACTACAGCGCCAGCCTGAACGCGCCGCTCGAAGGCCTGCGCATCGGCCTGCCGAAGGAGTACTTCGGCGCCGGCCTCGATCCACGCATCGCCGACCTGATCCAGGCCAGCGTCAAGGAACTCGAAAAGCTCGGCGCAGTGATCAAGGAAATCAGCCTGCCGAACATGCAACACGCCATCCCGGCGTACTACGTGATCGCGCCGGCCGAGGCCTCCTCCAACCTGTCGCGTTTCGACGGTGTGCGCTTCGGCTACCGCTGCGAGGAGCCCAAGGACCTCACCGACCTGTACAAGCGCTCCCGTGGCGAAGGCTTCGGCATCGAAGTGCAACGACGCATCATGGTCGGTACCTACGCCCTGTCGGCTGGCTACTATGACGCCTACTACGTCAAGGCGCAGCAGATCCGCCGCCTGATCAAGAACGACTTCATGGCCGCCTTCGAGCAGGTCGACCTGATCCTCGGCCCCACCACGCCAAACCCGGCTTGGAAGCTCGGCGCCAAGAGCAGCGACCCGGTCGCCGCCTACCTGGAAGACGTCTACACCATCACCGCCAACCTGGCCGGTCTGCCGGGCCTGTCGATGCCAGCAGGCTTCGTCGAAGGTCTGCCGGTCGGCGTGCAACTGCTGGCCCCGTACTTCCAGGAAGGCCGCCTGCTCAATGTCGCGCACCGTTACCAGCAAGTCACCGACTGGCACACCCGCGCCCCTAACGGCTTCTGAGGAATTCACACATGCAATGGGAAGTTGTGATCGGGCTGGAGATTCATACCCAGCTCGCCACCCAGTCGAAGATCTTCTCCGGCAGCGCCACCACCTTCGGCTCCGAGCCAAACACCCAGGCCAGCCTGGTCGATCTCGGCATGCCCGGCGTACTGCCGGTATTGAACCAGGAAGCCGTGCGCATGGCCTGCATGTTCGGCCTGGCGATCGACGCCGAGATCGGCAAGCGCAACGTGTTCGCGCGCAAGAACTACTTCTACCCGGACCTGCCCAAGGGCTACCAGATCAGCCAGATGGACCTGCCGATCGTCGGCAAGGGCCACCTGGACATCGCCCTGGAAGACGGCACCATCAAGCGCATCGGCATCACCCGTGCGCACCTGGAAGAAGACGCCGGCAAGAGCCTGCATGAGGACTTCAGCGGCTCCACCGGCATCGACCTGAACCGCGCCGGCACGCCACTGCTGGAAATCGTCTCCGAACCGGACATGCGCAGCGCCAAGGAAGCCGTGGCCTACGTCAAAGCGATCCACGCCCTGGTGCGCTACCTGGGCATCTGCGATGGCAACATGGCCGAAGGTTCGCTGCGCTGCGACTGCAACGTCTCGGTCCGCCCGAAAGGCCAGGCCGAATTCGGCACCCGCTGCGAGATCAAGAACGTCAACTCGTTCCGCTTCATCGAGCGCGCGATCAACAGCGAGATCCAGCGTCAGATCGACCTCATCGAGGACGGCGGCAAGGTCGTTCAGGAAACCCGCCTGTACGACCCGAACAAAGACGAAACGCGCTCGATGCGCAGCAAGGAAGAAGCCAACGATTACCGTTACTTCCCCGACCCGGACCTGCTGCCGGTAGTGATCGAGGACGCCTTCCTCGAAGCTACCCGTGCCAGCCTGCCGGAGCTGCCACAGCAGAAGGTCGAGCGCTTCCAGAGCCAGTACGGCCTGTCGGCCTACGACGCCAACGTGCTGGCCGCCAGCCGCGAGCAAGCTGACTACTTCGAGGACGTCGCCCGCATCGGTGGCGACGCCAAGCTTGCCGCCAACTGGGTCATGGTCGAGCTGGGCAGCTTGCTCAATAAGCTGGGCGTGGAGATCGACCAGGCGCCGGTCACCGCCGAACAGCTTGGCGGCATGCTGCTGCGCATCCGCGACAACACCATCAGCGGCAAGATCGCCAAGACCGTGTTCGAGGCCATGGCCGCCGGTGAAGGCGACGCGGACAGCATCATCGAAAGCAAAGGCCTCAAGCAGGTCACCGACACCGGCGCGATCGACAAGATGCTCGACGAGATGCTCGCCGCCAACGCCGAGCAGGTCGAACAGTACCGCGCCGCCGATGAGGCCAAGCGCGGCAAGATGTTCGGCTTCTTCGTCGGTCAGGCGATGAAGGCGTCCAAGGGCAAGGCCAACCCTGGGCAAGTGAACCAATTGCTCAAAGCCAAGCTCGAAGGATGATTCCGTTCTGGGGCTGCTAGGCAGCCCATCGCCGGCTTCGCCAGATCCCACAGGAGGCACAGCCGCTATCCTGTAGGATCTGGCGAAGACTGCGATGGGGCGCGTAGCGCCTCAACACCGCAGTCCTGGAGCTTTCGACTTGATCAAGCGTTCCCTCGGCACCTTCGCTCTCCTCTCCCTCCTGGCCGGCTGCGCCAGCCACGACATCGATTCCCGCGGTTACGACCAGACCGGCACCGCTTCCTATTACGGCTCTCGCCACCACGGCAAACGCACCGCCAGCGGCGAACCCTTCAACCAGCATGGCCTGACCGCTGCCCACCGCAGCCTGCCCTTTGGCAGCCGCGTGCTGGTGACCAACCTGACCAACAAGCGCAGCGTCGTCGTGCGTATCAACGACCGCGGCCCGCACACCCGAGGCCGACTGATCGACCTGTCACGGGCTGCAGCAGAAAAAATCGGGATGATCCGTAGCGGAACGGCGCGAGTCCGGGTACAAGGGCTGAGCGACTGACCTGACAGGAGTCTCGACCATTTTCGACCTGGCCACCCTCCCCACCTTCAGCCTCCTGCAATTAGGACTGGGCCTGGTATTGCTCATACTCGGCGCCGAACTGCTGGTACGCGCGGCCCTGCGCCTGGCCTCGCGTTTGCACGTTCGACCATTGATCATCGGCCTGAGCCTGGTGGCCTTCGGCAGTACCGCGCCGCAACTGACCGTTAGCCTGCAAGCGGCCTACCAGGGTGCCCCGGACGTGGCCCTAGGCAGCGTGGTCGGCAGCAATATCTTCAATGTGCTGGTGATTCTTGGCCTGGCCGCGCTGATCATACCGCTGCGCGTTTCCCGGCAACTGGTTCGCCTGGATATCCCGCTGATGATCGCCGCCAGCGCCCTGGTCTACCTGCTGGCGAACAATGGGCAATTGGGACGGTTCGAAGGTCTGCTGCTGTTGCTTGGACTGCTGGGCTACCTGGCCATGCTCTGGCACCAGTCACGCCACTATGCACGCACCTACCCAGCCCCGGAGGCCGTTCACAGTAGCGCACCGCGCTTCTGGAGCGGCGCGGCGCTGCAAGTGCTTTTCGGTCTGGGCCTGCTGAGCCTGGGTGGACACCTGCTGCTGGAGGCCGCGGTCGAGGTCGCCACTGACCTGGGCCTTTCCGAGCGGATCATCGGCCTGACTGTCGTCGCGGTCTGCACATCGTTACCCGAACTGGCGGCAGCACTGATCGCCGCCCTGCGAGGTGAACGAGAGATCGCCGTGGGCACGGTGATCGGCAGCAACCTGTTCAACCTGCTGGCCGTGCTGGGCCTGACTGCCCTGGTCACTCCCACACCTCTTTCCATCTCGCCCAATGCCCTGGACTTCGATTTGCCGGTGATGCTGGGCGTCGCCGCGCTGAGCCTGCCGGTGTTCTATTCCGGCTACCGAGTCACCCGCGCCGAAGGCCTGGTGTTCCTTTGCCTGTATCTGGCCTATGGCCTGCACGTAGTGGCGTTCACCACCGGCATGCCGCTGGCGGGTCGCCTGGAACAACTCATGCTCTTCTACGTAATGCCGGTGCTTGGCCTGGTGCTGTTGTACACCACGGTGCGTGCCTGGCGCCGTCAACACTAGCCCCCAAGGAGAACCAGATGGCTGATCACGAAAAATCCGGCGAGCAGATCCGTCGCCAGGTCATGGGCGATGCCTTCGTCGACCGCGCGCTGAACAACGCCACCGACTTCACCCAACCGCTGCAGGACTTCGTCAACGAACACGCCTGGGGCAGCGTCTGGGCTCGCGACGGGTTGCCGCTAAAGACCCGCAGCCTGATCACCCTGGCTGCATTGACGGCTTTGAAATGCCCTCAGGAGCTCAAAGGCCATGTACGCGGCGCGCTGAACAATGGCTGCACCGTGGAGGAAATTCGCGAAGCGCTGTTGCACTGTGCCGTTTATGCGGGAGTGCCGGCGGCGATCGATGCGTTTCGCGCGGCACAAGAAGTGATCGACAGCTACGAAGGCTGACCGGTCGTCCACCTCCAGCCGCTTCGCGGGTAACACCACTCCCACAGGTATGGCGCCGCGTTCACTGAAGGCACGATACCTGTGGAGGATTTCTCCGCGAAAAGACCGCCGACGCGCTTATTTGGCCTGGCGAGCCTTCTTCAACTTGAAGGCCACCCACAACACCGCGATCCACAGCGGGATCAGCATCACGGAAATGCGAATCGGTGGCGTCAGGTACATCACCACCAGGATCAACACGATGAACGCCAGGCACAGGTAGTTGGACAGCGGGTGCCCCAAGCTGCGGTAGAACGGTGTGACCCCCGCTGCCAGCTTGGCCTTGCGGAACTTCAGGTGGGTGATGCTGATGCTCGCCCAGTTGATCACCAATGCCGATACCGCCAGCGCCATCAGTAAGCCGAACGCCTCGCCCGGCATCAGGTAGTTGATCAGCACGCACAGCCCTGTTGCCAGCGCAGAGACACCCAGCGCGGTCAACGGCACACCACGGCGGCTGACCTTCAGCAGTTGGCGCGGCGCATCGCCCTGGCTGGCCAGGCCGAACAACATGCGGCTGTTTGCATACACGCAGCTGTTGTACACCGAGAGCGCCGCTGTCAGCACCACCACGTTGAGGATGGTCGCCACCAGATCGCTGTCCAGCTCGTGGAAGATCATCACGAACGGGCTTCCGCCCTGAACGACTTTCTGCCAGGGATAGAGCGACAACAGCACTGCCAGGGCGCCGATGTAGAAGATCAGGATGCGATAGACCACCTGGTTGGTGGCTTTCGGGATGCTTTCACGCGGGTTGTCCGCTTCCGCAGCGGTGATCCCCACCAGTTCCAGGCCACCGAAAGAGAACATGATCACCGCCAGGGCCATGATCAACCCGGTGACACCATTGGGGAAGAACCCGCCGTACTGCCACAGGTTGGCTACACTGGCATCCGGCCCACCATGGCCACTGCCCAGCAGCCACGCGCCAAAGCCGATCATGCTGACGATGGCCACCACCTTGACCAGGGCGAACCAGAACTCCAGTTCACCGTAGACCTTTACCTGGGTCAGGTTGATGGCGTTGATCACCACGAAGAAGATCGCCGCTGTGGCCCAGGTGGGGAAATCCGGCCACCAGTACTGCACGTAGATGCCCACCGCAGTGAGCTCAGCCATGCCGACCAGTACGTACACTACCCAGTAGTTCCAGCCCGATACAAAGCCTGCGAACTCGCTCCAGTACTGGTGTGCGAAGTGACTGAAGCTGCCGGCGACAGGCTCTTCGACCACCATCTCGCCCAGTTGGCGCATGATCAGGAAAGCCATCAGGCCGGCGATGGCATAGCCCAGCAGCACGGACGGGCCGGCCAACTGGATGGTCTGGGCGATTCCCAGGAAAAGCCCGGTGCCAATGGCCCCGCCCAGCGCGATGAGCTGGATATGGCGATTCTTCAGCCCGCGCTGCAACCGCTCGGGCGTGCTCTGGTCTTGCATGAAGTGTCCTCAGTTCGGGAGGCAGTGTTGTTGGTGTTGTTTGCAGTCAAGGATCTAGATCCATCCACCCCACTGCAAGATGAAAATGCCGATATTGGTGGTGATCGCAGCAAGTAGCGTAGTGATCACGATGATCGAGGCCGCCAGCTCATGATTACCATTGGCCGCCCGCGCCATCACGTAGCTGGCAGCAGCGGTCGGGCTGCCGATGTAGAGGAACAGGATGCCCAGTTCCGCCCCTCGAAAACCCCACAACCAGGCGCCCAGGGTACCGAGCAATGGCAGCCAGACGACTTTGACCAGGCTGGCATCGATGGCCAGCTTGCCGCTGTCACGCAGCGCCGCGAGGGACAAGGTGCCGCCGATGCAGATCAGCGCCAGCGGCAAGGTCATCTGCGCCAGGTAGTCGCTGGAGGTGAGCAACCAGTTGGGCAACGGAACCTGGGCGTAGGCCATCGGTGCGGCGACCAGCACGCTGATGATCAACGGGTTGCTCAGGATGCTCTTGCAGATGCTCCAGGGATCGGATTCAAGGTCTGGGCTGTACACCGCCAGAACCACCGCCGACAGCGAGTTGTACAGAAGGATCACCAACCCTGCGAGTACCGCCCCCAAGGAAATGCCGTAATCGCCGTAGAGGCTGGCCGCCAAGGCCAAGCCAATCACACCGTTGTTGCCGCGAAAGGCGCCCTGGGTATAGATGCCGCGGTCGGCTGGCGGACAGCGCCAGATGGCCAGGCCCCAGGCCATGGCGAAGCCTGCCAGGGTGGCGACGATGAAATACACCAGAACCCCGGGTTTGACGGCCGTGGCGAGATCGGCGTGATAGATGCCCAGGAACAGCAGAGCCGGCATGCAGACGTTGAAGACCAGGGTCGAGGCGACTTTGATGAAGTTGTCGTCGATCAGACGGATGCGCTTGAGGAACACGCCCATGAACAGCATGGCGAACACCGGGGCCGTGATGTTCAGCGTCTGGATGAGGAGGGCGAGCATTGCGGGTCCTGGGAGGGTTGCCGTTAGGGGGCTAATGATACGCGAGCGGTGGGAGTTGCGGGGAATTGGCGGTGATTTAGGAAGCTTCCTGCAAGTTGGGCTTTCAGGCTGTGTGAATATCCAGGTTGGTGGGGGCGCCACCGGGGCTTTTCGCCTTTACGGCGACCTACTTTTGCTCTTGGGCAAAAATAGGCCCGCCGTAAGGGCGCAAAGGTGACTAAGCGTCACCCCAAAAACGGATAAGCCCACAAACCTCAAAACCCACAAACCACAAAGAATCACCGCCGCACAGGCCGCTTCTGCAACTTGCGCTGCAACGTCCGCCGATGCATCCCAAGCGCCCGCGCCGTCGCGGAAATGTTCCCGTCATGCTCAGCCAACACCCGCTGGATATGCTCCCACTGCAGGCGATCCACCGACATCGGGTTCTCAGGTACCAGCGAATCCAGGTCCGCATGCTCGGACAACAACGCCGCCAACACATCATCGGCGTCCGCCGGCTTGCACAAGTAGTTGCAAGCACCGCGCTTGATGGCCTCGACCGCAGTGGCAATGCTCGAGTAGCCCGTCAGGATCAACACCCGCATCTCCGGGTCCAGCTCCAGCAGCTTGGGCAGCAACGCCAACCCCGAGTCGCCGTCCATCTTCAGATCCAGGGTCGCGTAGTCAGGCACGTCCTGCTTGGCCAGCACCAACCCCTCCTCGGCAGAGGATGCGGTACTTACGCGAAATCCGCGGCGGCTCATGGCCCGCGCCATGACGCGGGTGAAGGTGGCGTCATCATCTACCAGCAACAGGTGCGGCAGCTCTTCGCCTTCGACCAGGTTTTCTTCGCTCATCGTTCATCTCCTCGCTTGCCATGGGGCAGGCGCAGCTCGGTGAGGGTGCCGCCCTGTTCATGACTATAGAGTTTCACCGAGCCGCCAGCACGGGTCACGCTGGCCTTGCTCAGGAACAGGCCCAGGCCGAAGCCTTTGCCCTTGGTGGTAAAGAAGGGTTTGCCAATCGCCTCGGCGATGGCGACGGGGACGCCAGGGCCGTGATCGCGGATCGTGATGATGATGTCCTGGGCATTCCAGTCCAAACGAACCTCCAAATCCTCGGGGCAAGCATCGGCAGCGTTGTTCAGCAGGTTCAACAGGGCCTGGGTCAGGTCCGGAGGCGGCGTCAGGCAGGGGACCTGGCCATCGCGCAGGCGCTGGAAGCGGTAGGTGGCCTCAGGGCGCATCAGGTGCCAGCGGTTGAGCGCTTCATCCAGCCAGGCGGTCACCTCCTGCTCCACCACGCTCAGTCGGCGGTTGGCTTCGGCGGCGCGGACCAGTTGCTGCAAGGTCTCCTTGCACAGCTTGACCTGGTCCTGAAGGATCTCCAGGTCTTCCTGCAATTGCGGGTCGGCGTGGTCCTGACGCATTTCGTTGAGCAGCACGCTCATGGTCGCCAAGGGGGTGCCCAGTTCGTGGGCGGCGCCGGCGGCCTGGGTGGCCACGGCGAGCAACTGCTCGTCTCGCAGGCTCTCCTCGCGGCGATCGGCACGCAGTTTCTCCTGGCGACGAAGCTCTTCGGCCATGCGTGCGGCGAAGAAGGTGATCACACCGGCGGCCAAGGCAATGCTCAGCCACATGCCGTAGACCTGCATCTTCTCCCGCGCCATGGGCAGGGTCTCGAGCGGGTAGAACTGCACCAGCAGCAGGCTATAGGCCACCAGCGCGATACCGGACAGCACCAGCGAATAGATCCACGGCAAGGTCACCGCGGCGATCGCCAGCGGCACCAGGTAATAGGAAACGAACGGGTTGGTCGAGCCGCCGGAATAATAAAGCAGAGCACTGTGGATCAGCAGGTCACAGGCCAGTTGCAGGGCATATTCGAGCTCGGTGACCGGCAGCGACAGCCGCAGCCGCAAGGCGGTGAAGGCACACAGCAACGACGACAGGGCCAAGGTCACGGCCAGCGACAGCCAGGGCAGCGGCACCAGCTCGGTCCAGTAGGCCACGCCCACGGAACCGGCCTGGGCGGCCAGGACCAGGATACGAATGAAGGTCAGACGCCAGAGGTTCTGGCGAGTAGCGGACAGCGGATGTTCGGCAGCGAGCATGAGCTCTCCTGATGAGTGCTCCAGGAAAATCGCCCGGAGTATACCGAAGCCAGACGCCCCGCTGCAGCGATGCGGCAAAGCGCCACACTTTGTCACAGGTTCATGATGGCATTTAGGAACCCACTACACTGTTCCCGGTCTGATAGGCCATGCGCGGGATGGACAACGCCCGCGCCTTCATTTGCAAAGGAGTCCTACATGCACATCCCTCGTCGTGGCACCGCGCTGATCCTGTCCTGTGGCCTGCTGGCCAGCCTGCCGGCGTTGGCGGACGATGCGCCGCGCTACAACCAGGTTTCGCTGCGCGCCGAAGTCACCAAGGAAGTGGCGCGCGACCTGATGGTCGTCACCCTGTACAGCGAAGCCCAGAACAACGACCCGGGCAAGCTGGCCAAGGAAATCACCGAGACCATGAACAAGGCCGTGCAGCAGGCACGCCAGGTCAAGGACGTGAAGATCAGCCAGGGCAGCCGCAACAGCTACCCGGTCTATGACAGCAAAGGCCAGAAGATCACCGGCTGGCGCGAACGCGCCGAGCTGCGCCTGGAAAGCGCCGATTTCCCGGCCCTGTCCAAGCTCACCGGCGAGCTGCTGCAGGATCTGAAGATGGGCGGCATGGACTTCTCCATCGCCCAAGCCACCCGCAAGAGCAACGAGGATGCCTTGCTCAAGGAAGCGGTCGACGCCTTCAAGGCACGCGCCCAACTGGTCACCGAAGCCCTCGGTGGCAAGGGCTACAAAGTGGTCAGCCTGAACCTCAACAGCAGCGGTTACCCACGCCCGTACCTGCGCAGCGCGCCGATGGCGATGAAGGCCATGGCGGCCGATGAAGCCGCCCCCGCGCCGGACATCGAAGCCGGTACCAGCGAAGTCAGCATGAACGCCGATGGCCTGATCGAAGTCCAGATGCCCTGATCGATCGCCCTGAACCGAAGCGATGGGTGCAATGCTCGTCGCTTCGATGTTGATGCGCTAACTGGAACTTACAGCCAAAAAATCCCATTCCTACAGCGCTCCAACCGCTTTCCTATTGACTTCGAGGTTTGAAAATATCTGGCAAATTGCTTTCAAAAACCACACGCAAACGTTCAACTTTTATGAAAATTATATGGATGCGACATCCATGTACGTTAGTCCCACTATTTTGACGTCAACCATCCCTCTGCCTGTTGCATTGGCAATCTACCCTGCATAAGTATCCGCAGGTCGGCTCACGAGGCCGCCTCAATCGAAAAATGACAACAATGAGGCCACCATGCTTAAACACGCAGTCATTCCGTTCCTGGTCGGCGCAGGCTTGCTCGCCGGCGCACCCTCCGCGCTTGCCGCGTCCAACCTGGTGTTCTGCTCCGAAGGCAGCCCCGCAGGCTTCGACCCAGGCCAATACACCACAGGAACCGACTTCGACGCCTCGGCCGAAACCGTCTTCAACCGCCTGACCCAGTTCGAGCGCGGCGGCACCGCCGTCATCCCAGGCCTGGCGACCAAATGGGACGTCTCCGACGACGGCAAGACCTACACCTTCCATCTACGCGAAGGCGTCAAATTCCACACAACGGACTTCTTCAAGCCGACCCGCGAGTTCAATGCCGACGACGTGTTGTTCACCTTCAATCGCATGCTCGACAAGAACCATCCGTTCCGCAAAGCCTACCCCACCGAATTCCCCTACTTCACCGACATGGGCATGGACAAGAACATCGCCCGTCTCGAGAAGATCGACGATCACACCGTGCGCTTCACCCTCAACGAAGTGGACGCCGCTTTCATCCAGAACCTGGCCATGAGCTTCGCCTCGATCCAGTCCGCCGAATATGCCGACCAGTTGCTCAAGCAAGGCAAAGCGGCCGACATCAACCAGAAGCCGATCGGCACCGGCCCATTCGTGTTCAGCAAGTACCAAAAGGACGCCCAGATCCGCTTCAAAGGCAACAAGGACTACTGGAACCCCGACGACGTGAAGATCGACAACCTGATCTTCGCCATCAGCACCGACGCCTCGGTGCGCATGCAGAAGCTCAAGAAGAACGAGTGCCAGGTCACCCTGTTCCCACGCCCGGCGGATATCGAGCCGCTGAAGAAGGATCCGAAGCTGCAGATGCCTGAACAGGCCGGCTTCAACCTCGGCTACATCGCCTACAACGTGATGGACAAGATCAAGGGCAGCAACGAAGCCAACCCGCTGTCCCAACTCAAAGTCCGCCAGGCGCTGGACATGGCGGTGAACAAGCAGCAGATCATCGAATCGGTGTACCAGGGCGCCGGCCAGCTGGCGGTCAACGCCATGCCGCCGACCCAGTGGTCCTACGACACCACCATCAAGGACGCCAAGTACGACCCGGAGAAAGCCAAGCAGCTGCTCAAGGAAGCTGGCGTCAAGGAAGGCACCGAGATCACCCTGTGGGCCATGCCCGTGCAGCGCCCGTACAACCCCAATGCCAAGCTGATGGCCGAAATGCTTCAGGCCGACTGGGCCAAGATCGGCATCAAGGCCAAGATCGTCAGCTACGAGTGGGGCGAGTACATCAAGCGTTCCAAAGGCGGCGAGCAAGGCGCCATGCTGATCGGCTGGAGCGGAGACAACGGTGACCCCGACAACTGGCTGGGCACCCTCTACGGCTGCGATGCCATGGACGGGAACAACTTCTCCAAGTGGTGCTACAAGCCCTACGACGATCTGATCAAGCAGGCCAAGGCGACTTCCGACCAGGCCAAACGCACCGAGCTGTATCAAAAGGCCCAGCACATCCTCAAAGAGCAGGTGCCGATCACGCCGATCGCCCACTCCACTGTCTACCAGCCGATGAGCGACAAGGTGAAGGGCTTCAAGATCAGCCCCTTCGCCCTGAACTCCTTCTACGGCGTCAGCGTGGAGAAATAGGGCCAGCCCCTGTGCCGTGGGCCTGAGTGCCCACGGCGACATCCCGCGCCACGAGCGCCACCCAAACACCAAGCACCCTCCCGCTGCCACCCGCAATGGGATCGGACTCCTGTTGCCGCGATTCCTACCCGGTCGCGGCACGACAGACGCAAAAGGACTAGCCATGCGCCCCGTCACCCTCTTCGGCACCTTGCTCGGCCTCGGCCTGATGACCCAGGCCCCAGACCTGCTCGCCAAGAGCCTGGTGTTCTGCTCCGAAGGCAGCCCTGCCGGCTTCGACACGGCCCAGTACACCAGCGCCACCGACAACGATGCCGCCGAACCGATCTACAACCGCCTGGTTGAATTCGAGCGAGGCGGTACCGCCGTGCACCCGGCGCTGGCGACCTTCTGGGAGATCTCCGAAGATGGCATGCGCTACACCTTCCATCTGCGCGAAGGCGTCAAGTTCCATGGCAACAAGGACTTCACGCCAAGCCGCGACTTCAATGCCGACGACGTGCTGTTCACCTTCAACCGCATGCTCGACAAGCGACACCCCTTCCGCCAGGCCTATCCCACCGAGTTCCCCTATTTCATCAGCATGGGCCTGGACAAGAACATCGCCAAGGTCGACAAGGCCGGCCCACTGACCGTGGTGTTCACCCTCAACAGCGTCGATGCCGCGTTCATCCAGAACCTGGCCATGAGCTTCGCCTCGATTCTCTCCGCCGAATACGCCGATCACCTGCTGGCCAAGGGCCGCCCCAGCGACATCAACCAGAAGCCGATCGGTACCGGCCCGTTCGTGTTCCAGCGTTACCAGAAGGACTCGCAGATCCGCTACAAGGGCAACCCGGCTTACTGGGCGCCGGAGCAGGTCAAGCTCGACAACTTGGTGTTCTCCATCAACATCGACCCGTCGGTACGCATCCAGAAACTGCGCCGCAATGAATGCCAGGTCACCCTGCACCCACGCCCGGCCGACCTGCCCGCGATCAAGGCCGACAGCAAACTGACCGTGCTGCAGAAACCGGGCTTCAACCTCGGCTACATCGCCTACAACACCCAGCATCCCCCCTTCGACCGCCTCGACGTGCGCCAGGCCATGGACATGGCCGTGAACAAGCAGGCGATCATCCAGGCCGTGTACCAAGACTCGGGCCAGCCCGCCGTCAATGCCATGCCGCCGACCCAGTGGTCCTACGACGACACCATCAAGGACGCAGGCTTCGACCCCGACAAAGCCCGCGAAATGCTCAAGGAAGCCGGCGTCAAGGAAGGTACCGAGGTCACCCTGTGGGCCATGCCCGTGCAGCGGCCCTACAACCCCAATGCCAAGCTCATGGCCGAAATGCTCCAGGCCGACTGGGCCAAGATCGGCATCAAGGCCAAGATCGTGAGCTACGAATGGGGTGAGTACCTCAAGCGCATGAAAAGCGGTGAGCATGACATCGCCCTGATCGGTTGGACCGGTGACAACGGCGACCCGGACAACTGGCTGGGCACCCTGTACAGCTGCGATGCGATCGGCAGCAACAACTATTCACTGTGGTGCGACCGTCAGTACGACACGCTGGTCAAGCAGGCCAAGCAAGTCACCGACCGCGAGCAACGCACCCGGCTTTACCAGCAAGCCCAGCAACGTCTCAAGCAACAGGTGCCGATCACCCCGGTGGCCCATTCCACGGTCAACCAGCCGATCAGCGCCAAGGTCACGGATTTTCGCGTCAGCCCCTTTGGACGCAACGACTTTTCCGGTGTGAGTGTTGATTGATTGCCAGCCTCTTCGCGGGTTGATCCGCGAAGAGGCTGGCAGCGGCAATACAACTCCCCCGAATTTGCCCGGCGATCCCGCGGCAACCCTGGCAACACCGCAGCAAAACACCCGGCCCACAAGGCCTGGGAATAACTAGAAAATAGAAAGGGAGCTTCACCTTGAGACGTACTACAACCTTTACCGCACTGGCCCTGTCGATAGGCGCATTGTCCGCCACGGCCCAGGCCGAACCCGTCAGCCAGGACTTCGTTCCGGTTACCGTCAAATCAAGCAGCGAGCAGGCCGAGGCCAAAGGCTTTCTCGAAGGCCAGAGCCTGACCGGCAGCACGCGCAACTGGTACGCCCGCGAACGCGCCACCCGCGCGCCGCTGTTCAAGTACTACAAGAGCGACGGCACCCAGCACCGGACCCACAGCCGTGACAACTGGGTGCAGGGCACCATCCTCAACTACAGCTCTGGCTTCACCGAGGGCACTGTGGGCTTCGCCGTCGAGGCCGCCGGTTACAACGCCATCGCCCTTGAACGTGGCCGCGCCGCCGTCGCCGGACCGAACAACCGCACGCTGACCCACAGCGATGGCGACGTGATCGGCCAGTGGAGCAAGATGGGCCTGGGCAACGTCAAGGCGCGTGTCTCCAACAGCACCCTTACCGTGGGCCGCCAGTCGGTGGACACGCCGATGATTTCCTACATCGGCAACCGCGCCTTGCCGTCGAGCTTCCAGGGTGCGTTTCTACACAGCGCCGAATTCGACAACCTCTCGTTCGACCTGGGGACCTTCGACCGCGTCTCCCCGCGTACCGAGCAGAGCCTGAGCAAGTTCCGCAGCGAATACGGCAATGGTGTCGAAACCGACCGTGCCAGCACTGCGGGGATCAATTACCAGCCGTTCAAGAGCCTCTCCACCAGCCTCTACACCACCAAGGTCGATGACTTCTGGAACCAGTACTACTTCGGCGCCAACCATGTGCTGGGCGACAGCGCGGTGCTGAGCCTGACCACGGGCCTGAACTACTACAAGACCGTGGATACCGGCAGCAAGAAGATGGGCGAGATCGACAACGACACCTACAGTCTGTCGTTCGGCCTCACCCATCAGGCCCACACGCTGAGCGCCTCCTGGCAGCAGGTCAACGGCAACGAGTACTTCGACTACCTGCACGAAACCAATGGCATCTATCTCGCCAACTCGCTGCTGTCGGACTTCAACGGCCCCAACGAGAAATCCCTGCAGATCTCCTACGTGCTGAACATGGCCCCGTATGGAGTGCCGGGCTTGAAGTTCAACGTCTACAACGCCCGTGGCTGGGGCATCGACGGCACTCACTACCGAGGCGATGCCTACGACGTCAAAGGCATGGACGGCGAGACCCACTACGAGTGGGGCATCGGCACCAGCTATGCCGTGCAGAGCGGGCCGCTGAAGGACACCAGCATCCGCGCCACCTACACCGCCCACCGCGCCAGCAAGGCCCAGGCCGACGGTAGCCTGGACGAGCTGCGTATCGTCACCACCATTCCATTCAACATTCTCTGATCCAAGCGTCCGGCCCGCCTCGTGCGGGCCGAAGCGCTACGCTGGAACAATCTGCAGGGAGGTTCCATGACATCGCTACCACTGCGTGCCGCCCTGGCGGCCGTCCTTCTCGGCGCCGCGACCCAGCTCGCGGCCAAGCCGCTGGTGGTGTGCACCGAGGCGAGCCCGGAAGGCTTCGACATCGTCCAGTACACCACCGCGGTCACCGCCGATGCCTCGGCCGAGACCCTTTTCAACCGCCTGGTCGACTTCAAGCCCGGCACCACCGACATCCAGCCGGCGCTGGCCAAAAGCTGGGACATCAGCCCGGATGGGCTGACCTACACCTTCCACCTGCGCGAAGGCGTCAAGTTCCACACCACCCCTTATTTCACCCCCACCCGCGCGTTCAATGCCGATGACGTGCTGTGGAGCCTCAATCGCCAACTGGACCCGAATCATCCCTGGCACGACAAGACCAGCGTCGGCTACCCCTACTTCGAGAGCATGGCCTTCAAGGACTTGCTCAAGTCAGTGGAAAAGACCGACGACCACACCGTCGTGATCACCCTGACCCGTCCGGAAGCGCCCTTCCTGCGCGACATGGCCATGGCCTTCACCTCGATCTACTCGGCCGAGTACGGCGACCAGTTGCTCAAGGCCGGCAAGACCGGCGATCTGAACAGCAAGCCGATCGGCACCGGGCCGTTCATCTTCCAGCGCTATAACAAGGATGCCCAGGTCCGCTACAAGCCCAACCCTGACTACTTCCGTGGCAAGCCACCGGCGGACGCGCTGATCTTCGCCATCGCCACCGACAGCAACGTGCGCCTGCAAAAGCTTCGCGCCAACGAGTGCCAGATTGCCCTGTACCCCAAGCCGGACGATGTGCCGGCGATCAAGGCCGACCCCAAGCTCAAGGTCGCCGAAATCGAGGCGCTGGTCACCGGCTATATCGCCATGAACACACAGCACAAATACCTGAGCGATGTTCGTGTGCGCAAAGCCATCAACATGGCCTTCGACCGCCAGCACCATATCGACCAGTTGTTCGGCAAGGGCAACGCGACCGAGGCGGTCAATCCGTACCCGCATACGATGCTGGGCAACAACGTCATGATCCAGAATCCACCGCGCGACCTCGACAAGGCCCGGGCGCTGTTGAAAGAGGCGGGCGTGCCGGACGGAACCGTGATGACCCTCTTCACTCGCAACGGCGGCGGACCGACCAATCCCAATCCACGGCTTTCCGCCGAGATGCTCCAGGCCGATCTGGCCCAGATCGGCATCAAGCTCGATATCCGTGTCATGGAATGGGCCGAAATGCTGCGCCGTGCCAAGGCCGGTGAAGCCGACATGGTCTCCACCGGGTGGGCCAGCGACAACGGTGACCCAGACAACTTCCTCGGCCCGTTACTCAGTTGCGAGGCCGCGAAGAACGGCGAGAACTATGCCCGCTGGTGCAACCCGAAATTCCAGGAACTGATCACTCGCGCCCGCACCATCAGCAGCGACGATGAGCGCCGGTGGGTCTATGCCGAAGCGATGACGGTGTACGATGAGGACCAACCGTGGATCAACATGGCCCATCCGAAGATGTTCACCGCCATGCGCCAGAACGTGGAGGGCTACGTGATCAACCCACTGACCAACAACAACTTCGCCACCACCAAGGTGAAGTGACACAACAACAACGACCGCCGGCGACCCACACGGGAACCGGCGGCACCGCCTGACCGGCTTAATGAGGTACACCCGACGATGTTGAGTTTTATTGCCCGGCGCCTCGGCTTGCTGATTCCGACCTTCTTCGGCATCACCCTGCTGACCTTCGCGCTCATACGCCTGATCCCCGGCGACCCGGTGGAAGTCATGATGGGCGAACGCAGGGTCGACCCTGAGATGCATGCCCAGGCCATGGAACGTCTGGGCCTGAACAAGCCGCTGCCGGTCCAGTACCTGGATTACATCGGCAAACTGGCCCAGGGCGACCTGGGTGAGTCCCTGCGCACGCGCGAGAGCGTGTGGAACGAGTTCCTCACGCTGTTCCCCGCCACCCTTGAACTGGCCTTCGCCGCCTTGCTGTTCGCTGGCATCGTCGGCCTGCTGGCCGGGGTGATCGCCGCGCTCAAGCGCGGTTCGCTGTTCGATCACGGGGTCATGGGCGTGTCGCTGGCCGGCTACTCCATGCCGATCTTCTGGTGGGGCCTGATCCTGATCATGTTCTTCTCGGTGAGCCTGGGCTGGACCCCGGTTTCCGGGCGCATCGACTTGCTCTATGACATCGAGCTGAAAACCGGCTTCATGTTGATCGACACGTTGCTCAGCGACGAGGAAGGCGCCTTCAAGGACGCCGTCATGCACCTTATCCTGCCGGCCATCGTGCTGGGTACCATCCCCCTGGCGGTGATCGCCCGCATGACCCGCTCCTCCATGCTCGAAGTCCTGCGCGAAGACTACATCCGCACTGCCCGCGCCAAGGGCCTGTCGCCCGCCCGCGTGGTGTTCATCCATGGCCTGCGCAACGCGCTGATTCCGGTGCTGACCGTGTTCGGCCTGCAGGTCGGCACCCTGCTCGCCGGCGCCGTGCTCACCGAAACCATCTTCTCCTGGCCGGGCATCGGCAAATGGCTGATCGAAGCCATCGGCGCCCGTGACTACCCCGTGGTCCAGAACGGCATCCTGCTCATCGCCTGCCTGGTGATCCTGGTCAACTTCGTCGTGGACATCCTCTACGGCCTGGCCAATCCACGCATCCGTCATCAGCGCTGAGGCCCAAGCCATGACAAGCCCTATTCCAAAATCCGTCACGCCGGCCAGCCCAGTGGATCAAAGCCTGCTCTACCCCTCCCCGTACAAGGAGTTCTGGCAGGCCTTCTCGCGCAACAAAGGCGCCGTGGCCGGCCTAGCCTTCATGTGTCTGATCGTGTTCTGCGCGCTGTTCGCCCCCTGGATCGCACCGCACAACCCGAGCGAGCAATACCGCGACTTCCTGCTCACCCCGCCTGTGTGGCTCGAAGGCGGTACCTGGCAGTTCATCCTCGGCACCGACGAACTCGGCCGCGACCTGCTCTCGCGCCTGATCCAGGGCGCGCGGCTGTCGCTGTTGATCGGTCTGTCGTCGGTGGTGATGTCGCTGATTCCAGGCATCCTGCTGGGTCTTCTGGCCGGGTTCTTCCCGCAGATCCTCGGCCCTTCGATCATGCGCCTGATGGACGTGATGCTGGCCCTGCCCTCGCTGCTGCTGGCCGTGGCCATCGTCGCCATCCTCGGCCCTGGCCTGATCAACACCGTGATCGCCATCGCCATCGTCTCGCTGCCTTCCTACGTGCGCCTGACCCGCGCCGCAGTGATGGGCGAGCTGAACCGCGACTACGTCACCGCCGCGCGCCTGGCTGGCGCCGGTCTGCCGCGCCTGATGTTCGTCACCGTGCTGCCCAACTGCATGGCGCCATTGATCGTCCAGGCCACCTTGAGCTTCTCCTCGGCGATCCTCGACGCTGCCGCCCTGGGCTTCCTGGGCCTGGGCGTGCAGCCGCCGACCCCTGAGTGGGGCACCATGCTGGCCTCGGCCCGTGACTACATCGAACGCGCCTGGTGGGTGGTGAGCCTGCCGGGCCTGACGATCCTGCTCAGTGTCTTGGCAATCAACCTGATGGGCGACGGCCTGCGCGATGCGCTGGACCCGAAACTCAAGAACGCCGCCTGAGGAGAACGCCATGTCACTGTTGCAGATCAACAACCTGAACGTGCGCTTCGGCGACGCCAATGCCGTGCCCGTGGTGGACGGCCTGGACCTGGCGGTGCAAGCCGGCGAAATCCTCGCGATCGTCGGCGAGTCCGGCTCCGGCAAGTCAGTCACCATGATGGCCCTGATGGGCCTGATCGACGCCCCCGGGCGCATCACCGCCGACGCGCTCAATTTCGATGGCACCGACATGCTCCGGCTCAGCGGCCGGCAACGGCGCAAGGTGGTGGGCAAGGACATCGCCATGGTCTTCCAGGACCCGATGACCGCACTCAACCCCAGCTACACCGTGGGCTACCAGATCGAGGAAGTCCTGCGCCAACACCTGGGCCTGAAGGGCAAGGCCGCGCGCCAGCGGGCCCTGGAGCTGCTCAAGAAAGTCGAGATCCCGGCCGCCGAAAGCCGCCTGGACGCCTACCCGCATCAGCTCTCCGGCGGCATGAGCCAACGTGTGGCGATCGCCATGGCGATTGCTGGCGAACCCAAGCTGCTGATCGCCGACGAACCGACCACGGCGCTGGACGTGACCATCCAGGCCCAGATCATGGAGTTGCTGGTGAACCTGCAGAAAGAGCGCAACATGGCGCTCATCCTGATCACCCACGACCTGGCCGTGGTCGCCGAGACCGCCAAGCGCGTGTGCGTGATGTATGCCGGCCAGGCCGTGGAAGTAGGCCAGGTGCCGGAGCTGTTCGACGTCCCCGCGCACCCCTACAGCGAAGCCTTGCTGGCGGCCATTCCCGAGCACAGCATCGGTGCCGAGCGCCTGGCTACCCTGCCAGGGATCGTGCCCGGGCGTTACGACCGCCCCAAAGGCTGCCTGCTCTCACCGCGCTGCCCGTACGTACAGGACAACTGCCGCCAGCAGCGTCCACCTCTCGATCCCCAGGCTCATAGCCTGGTGCGTTGCTTCTATCCGCTGAACCAGGAGGTGGCGTGATGACCGTCGTTCTGTCCGCCCGTGAGCTGACCCGCCACTATGAAGTCTCTCGCGGCCTGTTCAAGGGCCATGCGCTGGTGCGCGCCCTCAACGGCGTATCGTTCGAGCTGGAGGCCGGCAAGACCCTCGCCGTGGTCGGCGAGTCCGGCTGCGGCAAGTCCACCCTGGCCCGGGCCCTGACGCTGATCGAGGAACCCTCCTCCGGCTCCCTGCAGATCGCCGGGACCGAGGTCAAAGGCGCCAGCAAGGCCGAGCGCAAGCAACTGCGCCGCGACGTGCAGATGGTCTTCCAGAGCCCTTACGCCTCGCTCAACCCGCGGCAGAAGATCGGCGACCAGCTCGCCGAACCCCTGCTGATCAATACCGCATTGAGCAAGACCGAACGGCGCGAGAAAGTGCAGAAGATGATGGAGCAGGTCGGCCTGCGCCCGGAGCACTACCAGCGTTACCCGCACATGTTCTCCGGCGGTCAGCGCCAGCGCATCGCCCTGGCCCGGGCGATGATGCTGCAACCCAAGGTGTTGGTGGCGGACGAGCCGACATCGGCCCTGGATGTGTCGATCCAGGCACAGGTACTGAACCTGTTCATGGACCTACAGAAGGAGTTCAACACCGCCTACGTGTTCATCTCCCACAACCTCGCGGTGGTGCGCCACGTGGCCGACCAGGTGCTGGTGATGTACCTGGGCCGCCCGGCGGAGATGGGGCCCAAGGAGGACATCTACGAAAAGCCCCTGCACCCCTACACCCAGGCACTGCTGTCGGCGACTCCGGCGATCCACCCCGATCCGCTCAAGCCGAAGATCCGCATTGCCGGTGAGCTGCCCAACCCGCTCAACCCACCAGACGGCTGTGCATTCCACAAGCGCTGCCCGTATGCCACCGAACGTTGTGCCAAGGAAGTACCGGCGTTGAGGCAGGTGAGTACGCGGCAAGTGGCCTGCCACTATGCCGAGCAGTTTCTCTAGATCGGTTTAGACCCTGTTCGCGGGTAAACCCGCCTCAAAAGGATTCCCGCTTCCCCTGTGGGAGCGGGTTACCCGCGAACAGGCCGCACAGTGGCCCTGTGCCTCAATGCATGAAGAACCAGATCAAGATGATCACCGGGATCGGCACCCCAATCATCCAAAGCAGTATCGAGCGCATGGCCTTTCTCCCATTCGTTGGTGAAAAGACAGCTGCAGCGCCCATGCCAGTCTCACTGAAAAATCACCCTCAGTGGAATCAACGGGTTAGCCGACAAGCCGCTTGGCAATACCGTGCAATATGCCGGATCCATGGCCTTGCGCCAGGGTGTTCTGCAATGCACTATCACGCCCATGATCGCCACCACCCTCCCCGACGGCCCAGAGCAAACCCCGCTCACGGCCGACACCGTCCTGCGCTACCACTTATGCTGGAAGCACCGTGACCTCGACGGCGTCATGGCGCTGTACCACCCGGACATCCAGTACCACGACTTCTTCCAGAACCGCGTGCTTGGCCTCGACGAGCTGCGCGACTATGTGCGTGCTTCCCTGCCCCACCAGGCCGGCGAAGACATCGTGCACAGCGACCGCATCCGTGTGGACGGCTGCACGGCGTTCATCCAGTACCAAGTCACGGTCCAGGGCGGTGACGGACTGGTGGCGTTCCAGGCCAGCGAGGCGATCACCGTCAAAGACGGGCTGATCTGGCGCATCAACGAATACGCCACCCTGGTGCGTCGTGACGCCCAGGGCGCCAGCCGTGCCAACCCGCGCCCGGCCACCAGTCGCCTGGGCCTGTCACCCCGCCAGCTCTCCACCATGGCCCAAGACCTGGAGCACTACTTCCAGCGTCAGCGCCCCTATCTGGACCCGGAGCTGGACCTGCAACAGGTCGCTGACCACAGCGGCTACAGCCGCAACCAGATCTCCTACCTGCTCAACCAGGTGCTGGGCCAAAGCTTCTACCGCTACGTCAACCAGGCCCGCCTGCAACACCTGCTGGCCAGCCTCGACGCCCAGGACGCCGCAGCCCCGGTCGATGACCTGGCCTTCGCCGCAGGCTTCAATTCGCTGTCGGCGTTCTACAAGTGTTTCCGCGAACACACCGGCTTGTCGCCCAAGGCCTATGTGAAGCAGATTTCCCTGCGTGCACGCACGTAAGACAACCTTCCCCGCAGGCCACTAGGATCGCCCCAGACCTTTACGGATGTGGAGCGCAACCCGATGCAAGCCTGGCGTACGATCAGCCTGTGGATGGACCAACTCAAGGAGCCACTCTGCGCCCGCCCAGCCCTGGGACAAGACCTGGAAGTAGACGTATGCATCATCGGCGCCGGCTACACGGGCCTATGGACCGCCTACTATCTCAAGCGCCAGGCGCCGCAACTGAACGTCGCGGTGATCGACGCCAACATCGCAGGCTTCGGCGCCTCGGGCCGCAACGGCGGCTGGCTGATGGGCAACCTGCTCGGCGAGGACCGGATGCTCGCCAGCCTCTCGCCGCAGCAGCGCCGCGCCAGCACCGATCTGCTGCATGACATCCCCGACGAGGTCCACAGTGTCCTGCAACGCGAGGGCATCGACTGCGACTACCGTAAAGGCGGCGTGCTCTATTGCGCTGCCCGCTATCCGGAACAGGAACGCAGCCTGCGCGCCTACCTGGACGACCTCTATCGCCAAGGCATGAACGAAGACGACTACCGCTGGCTGGGGCCCGAGCAACTGGATGGCCAACTGCGGGTGAGCAATGCCTACGGCGCGATCTTCAGTCCGCACGTCGCCACCCTCCAGCCGGCCAAGCTCGTCCGTGGACTGGCCCGCGCGGTCGAACGCCTCGGCGTGCCGATCTATGAGAACACCCCGGCCATCGAGTGGCGAACCGGCGAGGTGCGCACGCCCCAGGCCACGATCCGCAGCCAGTGGATCGTGCCAGCCGTGGAAGGCTATGCCGCCAGCCTGCCCCCCCTGGGCCGCCATCAGTTGCCGGTGCAAAGCTTGCTGGTGGCCACCGAGCCGCTGCCGGAATCGACCTGGGCACAGATCGGCCTGAACCACGGTCAGGCTTTCAGCGAAGGCAGCCGCCAGGTCACCTATGGCCAACGCACCGCCGACAATCGCCTGGTGTTCGGTGCCCGCGGCGGCTACCGCTTCGGCGGCCGGCTGCGGGAAGACTTCAGCCTCACCGACAGCGAAATCGCCCTGCGCCGCTACCTGTTCGGCGACCTGTTCCCGCAGCTCAAGGACGTGCGTATCACCCACTCCTGGGGCGGCAACCTGGGCATGGCGCGGCGCTTCCACCCGCACATGCTGTGCGACCGCCAGCGCGGCATTGCGTTGTCGGGTGGCTATGGCGGCGAAGGCGTCGGCGCCACCAACCTGGGCGGACGTACCCTGGCCGCGCTGATTCTCGACCAGCACAACGCCCTCACCGCACAACCCTGGGTGTACGACAACCGCCCGCTGTCGAGCCTGGCCAGCTGGCCGCCCGAGCCCTGCCGCTGGCTGGGCTACAACGCAATCATCCGAAGCTTCGTGCACGAGGACCAGACCCTCGCCCGGCCCGGCAGCGCCCCCTGGCGACGCCGCCTGGCCAGCACGCTTGCCGACTTCATGGAAGGCTTCATGCGCTGATTCCCTTAAACCACTACACAGGATCCACGGTCATGAGCATCACCCAGTTCAAGCACACAGGCAGCGTCCCCCTGGAAAGCTCCACCCCTGTTGCCGTTCCTCTCAGTGAACCGGTCGCGGTCACTTCGGTGACCTGTGTCGAACGCAACGACGGTGTCGAAACCGGCATCTGGGAGTGCACCCCGGGGCGCTGGCGGCGGCAGATCGTACAGCAGGAGTTCTGCCACTTCATCAAGGGCCGCTGCACCTTCACCCCCGACGGTGGCGAGCCCTTGCTCATCGAAGCTGGCGACGCCGTGATGCTGCCGGCCAACAGCACCGGCACCTGGGATATCCAGGAGACAGTGCGCAAGACCTACGTTTTGATTTTTTGATGCACCGATCGCCTGCCGCCCTTCGATAACAACAAGCAAAGAAAGGTATACCGGACATGCGCACCCTCCTGCTCGCCCCCTTGATGCTCGCCACCTGCGTGGCCAACGCCGCCGACTCGGTGAAGATCTACAACTGGTCCAGCTACATCGCCCCCGACACCCTCAAGCAGTTCCAGCACGCCACAGGCATCCAGCCGACCTACGACGTGTTCGACAGCAACGAGACCCTCGACGGCAAGCTGATGACAGGCAATTCCGGCTACGACGTGGTGTTCCCCTCCAACCACTTCATGGCCCGGCAGATCCAGGGCAAAGCCCTCAAGCCGCTGGACAAGAGCCAGTTGCCCAACTGGCATAACCTCAACCCGGTGCTGCTCAAGGCACTGGAGGTGAACGACCCGGGCAATCGCTATGGTTTCCCCTACCTTTGGGGCAGCACTGGCATTGGTTACAACATCGACAAGGTCAAAGCGGTGCTGGGCGACAATGCGCCGGTGGACTCCTGGGACCTGATCTTCAAGCCCGAGAACATTTCCAAACTCAAAAGCTGCGACGTCGCCGTGCTGGACAATGGCCCGGAGCTGCTGCCGATCGCCCTGCACTACCTGGGCCTGCCACACCACAGTCAGAACCCGGCCGACTACGACAAAGCCAAGGCGCTGCTGATGCAGGTGCGCCCGTACATCAGCTACTTCCACTCCTCCAAGTACACCGGCGACCTGGCCAATGGTGACATCTGCGTGGTGGTGGGCTTCTCGGGGGATGTGCTGCAGGCGAAGAATCGCGCCGAAGAGGCGAACAATGGGGTGAAGGTGGGCTACTCGATCCCCAAGGAAGGGGCGCCGCTGTGGTTCGACATGGTCGCCATGCCCGCCGATGCGCCGGACGAGAAAGCAGGCTATGCCTACATGAACTACCTCTTGCAGCCTGAGGTGATGGCCAACATCAGCGACTACGTGCAGTACGCCAATGGCAACCTCAAAGCCGACACGCTGGTGGACCCGAAGCTCAAGGCCAACAGCATGATCTACCCGAGTGACGAGGTGCTGGGCAAGCTGTATGCCCTGGAAGCGATGCCGGCGAAGATCGACCGCATTCGTACACGGATCTGGACCAGCATCAAAGCCGGAAATTAGCTTCGGCCGTAACGCGGTCTCCGTGGGAGCGGGTTCACCCGCGAATGCGCCGGTAGATCCAGCATCGCATTCGCGGGTAAACCCGCTCCCACGGAGGGCAGGTGCACGCTTCCCGAATCAGTGGTGCTCACGCGTCGCGCGGAACTGGATGTCCGGCCAGCGCTCTTCCATCAACGACAGGTTCACCCGGGTCGGCGCCAGGTAGGTCAGGTGACCGCCACCGTCGATGGCCAGGTTCTCCATGGCCTTGTTCTGGAATTCCTCGAGCTTCTTCTTGTCGTCGCAGCTGATCCAGCGTGCCGACCAGACAGTGATGGGCTCGTACGCGCATTCGACCTTGTATTCTTCCTTCAGGCGGCTGGCGACCACATCGAACTGCAGCACACCTACGGCGCCGAGGATGATGTCGTTGCTGCGCTCGGGGAAGAACACCTGGGTCGCGCCCTCTTCGGCCAACTGCTGCAGGCCCTGACGCAGTTGCTTGGACTTGAGCGGGTCCTTCAGGCGCACGCGGCGGAACAGTTCCGGGGCGAAGTGTGGAATGCCCGTGAAGCCCAGCGCCTCGCCTTCGGTGAAGGTGTCGCCGATCTGGATGGTGCCATGGTTGTGCAGGCCGATGATGTCGCCGGCATAGGCTTCTTCGAGCTGTTCCCGCTCGGAGGAGAAGAACGTCAGCGCATCGCCGATGCGCAGGTCCTTGCCCAGGCGCACGTGGCGCATCTTCATGCCTTTTTCGTACTTGCCCGAGCAGATCCGCATGAAGGCGATGCGGTCGCGGTGTTTCGGGTCCATGTTCGCCTGGATCTTGAACACGAAGCCGGTGAACTTCTCTTCCACAGGCTCGACGGTGCGCTCGTGGGCAACGCGGCCCAGTGGGCGCGGTGCCCAATCGACGACCGCATCGAGCACATGGTCGACACCGAAGTTGCCAAGGGCGGTACCGAAGAACACCGGGGTCAGCTGACCGTTGATGAACTCGTCCTGGTTGAACTCATGGCAGGCGCCCTGCACCAGCTCCAACTGCTCGACGAATGAATCGTACTGGTCGCCCAGGTGCGCACGGGCCTCGTCGGAGTCCAGCTTCTGGATGATCTTGGCTTCGGTGCGCTCATGGCCGTGGCCTGGGGTATAGACCACGATGTAGTCGCCGGTCAGGTGGTACACACCCTTGAAATCGCGGTAGCAACCGATCGGCCAGGTGATCGGCGCAGCCTTGATCTTCAGGACCGCCTCGATCTCGTCGAGCAGTTCGATCGGGTCGCGGATGTCGCGGTCGAGTTTGTTGATGAAGCTGACGATCGGCGTGTCGCGCAGGCGGCAGACGTCCATCAGGGCGATGGTCCGCGGCTCTACACCTTTACCACCGTCGAGCACCATCAGCGCCGAGTCCACCGCGGTCAGGGTGCGGTAGGTGTCTTCGGAGAAGTCCTCGTGGCCGGGGGTGTCGAGCAGGTTGATCATGTGCTCGCGGTAGGGGAACTGCATCACCGAGGTGGTGATGGAGATGCCGCGCTGCTTCTCCATTTCCATCCAGTCGGAGGTGGCGTGGCGGTCGGACTTGCGCGACTTCACGGTACCGGCGACGGCAATGGCCTTGCCCATCAGCAGGAGCTTCTCGGTGATGGTGGTCTTACCGGCGTCGGGGTGGGAAATGATGGCGAAAGTGCGGCGCTTCGCGACTTCGGCGGCCTGGTTGGTCATGGGAAATCGCCTGACGTGGGATCAAAAAGGGGCAGTATCATACCCGATGTCGAAGCAAGGACCAAAACCCGCCTGGACCATTGGGCTTATCGGCTCTGAATCTTGCGAAGCGTCGGTGCCTCAGAGACGCCTTCAAGCGTGACCGGTGCATGCCCAGGCACAGTCGTCTTCCGGCAAGCCCTCGAAGAGTAGGTACTTCAACGCCCAGACGTACTATCCACGGTTTTTTATCGCGCGATATTTCCTGCATGCCAGTGATTAACACTGGCCAAACGCCGCTTCAGATGGGAACCTTTAAAGCCATGGAGACGTCCACTCCCCTGCAACCCGCTTCGGTTCAGGGCGGGTTTCATCTGCATTTCGGGCCCGACGGGGTTCGGCTCATGGCGTGACCGCACTGCCTTCGCAGGGCACCACGCTGCTACTCGCGACCACACTGCCTGCTGCCAGGAATGGCGCCCGCCACGGGAGTGTGATCGCCGACTACAAAGGAGTCCGCCTGTGGCTGAACGCTATGGCAAAGGGCTGTTGGGATGGGCCGCCGTGCTCGTCATCCTGGCCCTGCTGGTCCACTGGATCGGCATCGAGACCTTCGCGCGTTATCGCGAAGACCTTTGGTTCTACCTGCAAGCGCACCTGGTACTGGTGCTGGCTTCGATGGCGGCGGCGTTGGCCGTGGGCATCCCCACCGGCATTGCCTTGAGTCGACCGCACAGGGTCGACAAGGCCGAGCGCTTCATGCAGTTGTTCAACGTTGGCAATACCATCCCTCCCCTGGCCGTCCTGGCCATCGCCCTGAGTGTCCTGGGCATCGGTGCAGGCCCTGCGATCTTCGCCCTGTTCCTCGCCTCCCTCCTGCCCATCGTGCGCAACACCTACGAAGGCCTGAAGAACGTCCCCGCCTCGCTCAAGGAAGCCGCCACCGGCATCGGCATGACCGCGCGCCAGCAACTCTGGCAGGTGGAACTGCCCAATGCCGTGCCGATCATCGTCGGCGGTGTGCGCGTGGCCCTGGCGCTGAACGTGGGCACCGCGCCACTGGCGTTTCTGATCGGCGCCAACAGTCTGGGCAGCCTGATCTTCCCCGGCATCGCCCTGAACAACCAGCCGCAACTGCTGCTGGGAGCGGCCTGCACGGCCTTGCTTGCACTGGTGCTCGATGCCGTGGTGAGCCTTTCCAGCAAACGCTGGCTGGAACGCGGCCTGGCTCAATAAAAAGAGAGAACCGATGAACAAGAAAATCGCCTTGCTCTTGGGCGCGGCCATGCTGTTCGCAGGGCTCGCCCATGCAGCGGAAAAACCGCTGATTCGCATCGGTGCGCGCGTCTTCACCGAACAGACCGTGCTCGCCGAAATCACCGCCCAATACTTGCGCGCCAACGGCTACGACGTGCGCGTCACCGAGGGACTGGGCAGCAACATCGCACGCCAGGCCCACGAAACCGGCCAACTTGACCTGATGTGGGAATACACCGGGGTTTCGCTGGTGTCCTACAACCACATCGAAGAGCGCATGCCCAACGCCGAAGCCACCTATGCCAAGGTCAAGGCCCTGGATGCCAGGAAAGGACTGGTCTGGCTGACACCATCGAAGTTCAGCAACACCTATGCCCTGGGCCTACCCCAAACCGTGGCCAAGGCCTACCCGCAGCTCACCACCATCAGCCAGTTGCAGCGGGTGCTGCGCGACGAGCACGAGCGCAACCACCTGGTGGCGCTGGACACTGAGTTCGCCAATCGCCCGGATGGCCTGGTGGGATTGCGCGAGCTGTACGACCTGCCGCTCGACCGGCGCAACATTCGCCAGATGGACAGTGGCCTGGTCTACACCGCCATGCGCAACAACCAGGTCTTCGCCGGCCTGGTGTACACCACCGACGGGCGCCTGAACGCGTTCAACCTCAAGTTGCTCGAAGACGACAAGCACTACTTCCCCGACTACACCGCCGCCCCCGTGGTGCGCCAGCAGACGCTGGACGCCAACCCGAAACTGGCCGCCCAGCTCAAGCCGCTGGCCGAGCTGCTCGACGACCAGACCATGCGCGCGCTCAATGCCAAGGTCGATGTCGAGCACCAGAGCCCAACCACCGTGGCTGCGGCATTCCTGCGTGATCACCCGATCAGTGAGGTACAGCCATGAACCTGCTCGATACGTTCACCCACCTGGACTGGGCCCAGGTCCTGCATCTGACCGGTCAGCACATCACCCTGGTAGGCGTGGCCGTGGGCCTGGCGATCTTGGTCGGCGTACCCTTGGGGATCTTGATGACCCGCTTCCCGACCCTGGCCGGCCCGCTGCAGGCCAGTGCCACGGTGCTGCTGACCGTCCCGTCGATCGCCCTGTTCGGCTTGCTGCTGCCATTCTATTCCAAGTTCGGCCAGGGCCTGGGGCCACTGCCGGCGATCACTGCGGTGTTCCTTTATTCGCTGCTGCCGATCCTGCGTAACACCTACCTGGCACTGACCAATGTCGAGCCCGGCATCCGTGAAGCGGCGCGTGGCATCGGCATGACCTTCGGCCAGCGCCTGCGCATGGTCGAGCTGCCCATCGCCGTGCCGGTGATCCTCGCCGGCGTGCGCACTGCCGTGGTGATGAACATCGGCGTGATGACCATTGCCGCCACCATCGGCGCCGGCGGCCTGGGTGTACTTATCCTCACCTCCATCAGCCGCAGCGACATGTCCATGCTGCTGGTCGGCGCCGTGCTGGTCAGCCTACTGGCGATCGTCGCCGACCTGCTTCTGCAAACCCTGCAACGTGCCCTGACTCCAGAAGGACTGCGCCCATGATCGAACTGAAGAACCTCAGCAAGACCTTCAACGTCAACGGCAAGGACGTCAAAGCCGTCGACGCGGTCAGCCTCACCGTCAACGAAGGCGAAATCTGCGTGTTCCTCGGCCCCTCAGGCTGCGGCAAGAGCACCACCCTGAAAATGATCAACCGCCTGATCACACCGACCAGCGGCCAGGTATTGATCAATGGCGAGGACACCAGTGCCCTGGACGAGGTGACCCTGCGTCGCCACATCGGCTACGTGATCCAGCAGATCGGCCTGTTCCCCAACATGACCATCGAGGAAAACATCACGGTCGTCCCGCGCCTGCTGGGCTGGGACAAGCAGAAATGCCACGAGCGTGCCCGCGAGCTGATGCACATGATCAAGCTCGAGCCCAAGCAGTACCTGCAGCGTTACCCACGTGAACTTTCAGGTGGCCAGCAGCAGCGGATCGGCGTGATCCGCGCCTTGGCCGCGGAGGCACCGGTGCTGCTGATGGATGAACCCTTCGGCGCGGTCGACCCGATCAACCGCGAGATGATCCAGAACGAGTTCTTCGAGATGCAACGGGCGCTGAACAAGACCGTGATCATGGTCAGCCATGACATCGACGAAGCGATCAAGCTGGGCGACAAGATCGCCATCTTCCGCGCCGGCAAGCTGCTGCAGCTCGACCACCCGGACACCTTGCTTGCCCATCCGGTGGATGACTTCGTCAGCAATTTCGTCGGCCAGGACAGCACCCTGAAGCGCCTGCTGCTGGTACGTGCAGAGGATGCCGCAGACAACGCCCCGTCCCTCGCCCCCGAGACGCCTGTGGCCGATGCGCTGGAGCTGATGGACGAACATGACCGCCGCTATGTGGTGGTCACCGATGCGCAGAACCGGGCATTGGGGTATGTGCGCCGACGCGACCTGCATCGTCAGCAGGGGAACTGTGGCGACTTCCTGCACCCATTCAATGCCACCGCGGCCCACGACGAACACCTGCGCATCCTCCTGTCGCGGATGTACGAGTTCAATCGTGCGTGGTTGCCGGTGCTCGATGCCGAGCAGGTGTTCCTGGGCGAGGTAACCCAGGAGTCCATTGCGGCCTACCTGAGCTCTGGGCGTTCGCGTGGTGGCAAGACCAGTATCGTTTCGCCAGCCGAGGCGGTGGTCTCCTAAGGCACGTGTCGACCTCTTCGCGGGTGAACCCGCTCCCAGCAATGGCGTTCTGCCTGTGGGAGCGGGTTGACCCGCGAATCAGGCACCACCGGTGTCAGAACCCTACACTGGCCTGCACATAAAAGGTGCGCGGCTCGCCCACATAGAGGCCGGCATTGTTGTCGCTGGAGCGGGTGTAGTACTGCTTGTCGAAGAGGTTCTTCACCCCCGCCGCCAGCTTCAGGTTCGACAGCTGCGGCCCGAAGTCATACCCGCCACGCACATGCCAGGTCACATAACCCGGAATGTCGCCGAACCGTCCATCGGCACTCGGCTCGGTGATGTAGTCGCCGTTGAACTGCCCCTTGGTGATCCCCGTGCCAGGCGAGCGCTGCTTGGATTGGGCATAGGCATCCAGGTTCCAGGTCCAACGATTGATCGCGTAGCGCAGGCCGGCGGTCGCCACCTGGCGGGAGTAGAACGGCAGGTCGCGGCCCTTGAAGCCCGGGATCTCGCCTTCGTAGGTGGCGCGGGTATAGGTGTAGCCGGCATTGGCCGTCAGGCCTTGCAGACGCTCATCCAGCCCGGACAAGTCATAGCGCACGGCGGCTTCGATGCCCTGGTGTTTGGTCGCCCCCAGGTTGGTCCAGCCCACCTCGTTGCTGATGTATTGCAGCTCATCGTCGAAGTCGATGTAGAACGCGGTCAGCTCGCCTGCGAAATGGCCATCGTCATAACGCGTGCCGACCTCGTAGGTCTTGGCTTTCTCTGGCTCCAGGCCATTGGCGGTACTGTCACCGTTACCACCCTGCCCGAGCTGGAAGTACTGCAGGCTGCCGAACGAGGTCTCGTAGTTGGCGAACAGCTTCCAGGCATCGGACAGGTGATACATCACGCTCAATGCTGGCAGGGGCTCGTTACTGGTGACGCTGCGGTTTTTCTCAGGGACTCGCTGGTAGTCTTCATCCAGGACCGGGCGGTCGCGCCAATCGGTATTGATGTGTTCGAAGCGAATGCCGGGGGTGATGGTCCAGTTGCCGACGTCAATCTTGTCGTCGATGTAGTAGGCACTGGCTTCGGTGCCCCCGCTGCGGTCCTGGATGACATGGCCGTCGGAGCCCGGGACTGGCGTCGGCACGTTGTCGACCAGCGCCAGCTGCGAGGACTGCTCGCGCATGGCTTCCTTCAGGTAGCGGTAGCCGACACTCACTTCCTGGGTAGTAGGGCCGGCGAAGAAGATCCGCGACAGGCGCGGCTCGATGGCGAAGGTGTGATAGTTGCGCGGGTACGACGACAGGGTCTGCAGGGTGCGGTCGGCGATGGAGCTGCCGCGGAAGCTGTCGGTGTAGTAGGTCAGCACCTCGAACTGGGTGGCATCGTCGAGCTGGCGCTGCCACTTGAACGACACGTCCTTGCGACGACCTGCGAAGTAGTCGTAGTCGCGTACCGACTGGAAGGGGTCATGGTCGAACTGCGCCTGGGTCAGGCCACCGGGCATGTCGGCGCGACCATCGTAGTAGTGGAAGTTGAGCCAGAACTCGTCGCTGTCGGTAGGCGCCCAGTGGGTCTTGAGGATGACGTCGTCGATGTCGTTGCCATTGTTGCTGCTGCGATAGCCATTGCCGTTCACGCCGGTATAGAGCAATGCCACGCCCATGCCGTTGTCGGCGGTGCCGCCGACGAATGCCGACTCGGTGTGTTTCCAGCCGCCATGGCGAGAGGTTTCCAGCGTGGTGGACAACTCGCCGGAGGCTTTCTCCGGAATAGCACGGGTGACGAAGTTGATCACCCCGCCGACGTTTTGCGGGCCATAGCGCACGGAGCCGGCGCCGCGGACCACGTCGATGCTGTCGAGGTTGCCGGAAGAGATAGGCGCCATGGAAAGCTGGGGCTGGCCATAGGGCGCGAAGGCGGCGGGAATGCCGTCGATCAACACGGTCGAGCGCGGCGACAGGCGCGATGTCAGGCCGCGCACGCCCACATTGAGCGACAGGTCGCTGCCGCCGGTGCCGTTGGAATCCTGAACCTGCACACCGGGGATGCCACGCAGCACGTCCCGCACGTTCATCGCGCCCTTTTCCACCATGGCTTCGCGGCGTACCACCGTGCGCGCGCCAGGATGATTCTGCACCACGCTCTGTTGCGCATCGCCCAGCCAGTCGCCGACCACTTTGACATCGGTAGGCGCCAGCTCAAGGCTGCCGGAGGTCAGCGTGCCAGCGTTCTCGACCGGTTTGACCACCACCGTGCCCTGGGACATTTCGTAGGTCAGCCCACTGCCCTGCAGCAACTGTTGCAGGGCCTGCTCCGGCGCGAGCGTGCCCGACACCGCCGGGGCCTGTTTGCCCGCCACCCGTTCAGGGCTGAAGAACAATTGCAGGTTGGTCTGTTGCCCCAACTGGTTCAAGGCCGAAGCCAGGGGCTGAGCCTGGATCTGGATCGTGGCCTGCGTTTGTTCGGCGTAGGCATTGGCCGTGGCGGCGCTGATCGCCAGGGCCAGCGCGAGGGAAGGCAAACGCAGGAAGGGCTTGTTGTTGTTCACGTCGTCGAAGAATCCTGAAAGTCGGGATGAACGCCAACCACACGCAAATGGAAATGCTTGGCAATTGCAGCTGGCGAGGAAGACGAACGAGTGAAAAAAAACCTGAATCTATTTCGCGATAATTTCGCTGGAGCCGTCGCCGTGGGTCTTGATGGCGACCGGCAGGAGGCTCGGCAGGGCACGCAACAGCGCGTCGGTGTCGTCGACATTGAAGGTGCTGGACAGGCGCAGGCCCGCGACGTTGCCAGGGGCGACGCGCAAGGGGTGGGTACGGTAGCGGGACACTTCGGCCACCACCTCGGCCAAGGTGGCGTTGTCGAACACCAGCTTGCCCTGACGCCAGGCCGTCATGACAGCCGCATTCACAGGGTAAGGCGCCGCGACCTGGCCTTGCGGATCGATATGCGCACCGAGGCCTGCGGTGAGCTGCGCCGAGGGCCCCGCAGCCCCCTCCACCTTCACGGAGCCCTGTTCCACGGCCACCCGGGTGTGCCCAGGATCCAGGCGCACATCGAACCGGGTTCCGGTCACGATGACACGCCCCTGGGCGGTGTCGACCACGAACGGCCGTGCACTGTCGTGGGCGACGCTGAACATCACTTCGCCCGCCTCGAGCACGACCTGCCGTTGCCCGGCGCTGAACCTCACGCTCAGGCGTGTCGCGCCATTGAGCTGCAGTTGCGAGCCGTCCGGCAGCTCGATGTCACGACGTTCGCCCAGGGCGGTCTGCAGGTCTTCGCGATGGTTTTCGCGCGTGTATTGCCAGCCGCGCCAGCCCAGCCCAAGGGCGGCGACGCCCACGCCCGCCGCCAGGGCCTGCTGCAGGAAGCGTCGACGGGGCAGTTGCCGCACAGGCTCAGGTACGCACAACGCCTCCAGGCGTTGGGATGGGATGTGATCGGCGGCCCGCCACAACCGCTCGAGCAGGTCGTACTCCTCACGATGGCGGGAATCGGCCTGCAGCCACTGATGCAAGCGCGCCTGCAGCCCCGCATCATCCGGCGCATCCTGGATACGCGCGAACCATTCGGCCGCCTGCTCGCGCACGTCTTCGGCACCGGGCTGTTTCATGCAAAGGGTCTCCTGACTCATCGGGTGGACACATCCAGGTGCTCACGCAGATGCCGGAGCGTGCGGATCATATACTTTTCGACCATGTTCTTGCTCAGCCCCATGCGCGCGGCGATCTCCGCCTGGGTCAGCCCTTCGAGCTTCTGCCAGACGAACACCTGCCGGCAATTGATCGGCAGCTCGGCCAGGGCGCGCTCGACCCTGTCGGCCAGTTCCAGGGCGTGCACATAGGCTTCCGGATCACCATTGCCTGCGGCGCCATCGTCGAGCATTTCCTCTTCCACGGCCTGGCGCCGGTCCTCCCGGCGGTATCCGTCCACGGCAATGTTGCGGGCGGTCTGGTGCAGGTAGGCACGCGGCTGCTCAATGACCTGGCATGGGTTTTCCAGCACGCGCACGAAAGCGTCATGGGCGAGGTCCTCGGCCTGTGGACGGTTGCGCAGCTTGCGCGTCCAGGTGCCGATCAGCTCGTGATAGTGATCGAGGAAGCCTTTGTGTCCTGACATGGTCGCGGCCATCTAGAGGAGCGATACGAGGTCGCGAATAGTAATGCTTCTCATAAACGGCGGCAAATCGCGATGAGCCGAGCGACCTAGGGCTTGGTAACAAAAAATTTATCGGTATTTCGGTCGATCTGGAACGTCGCGCAGGTGGCCATAAATATGAACACTTTGGCGCCGCTGATCTGTTGAACCCCGTCGCTCACCCAGCGCCTGGCGAACACCACGGCGTCGTTTTCGGGGGCTCGCCCGTGAAGGGGGCGATGGGGTCCATTCCACAATTTTTTACGCTTGGGAACATCAGCCGTTCACACAGGTCGGTTATTCCAGTGGCAGGTGGCCAAATCGCGACGAACGTGCCGGGATTGCCTGTTGATTCTGCATTCCTCACGCCCTAAAGTGCGCGCCGAACGTCCATGCTGGAAACGATCCATCCGGCTCAAGTACTGACGACGAGACAGCAAGGTCACCCGCCGCTCCGCTTCACGGGCACGGTTGACCTTTTTGCTTTCGGCGACATGCCTTGGGAAGTAGGCGAACCAAAGTGGGGATACGGAGGACGTTCAGTTTGCGCCACTTAATTTTTCTGTTTGCCCATGGAGTCCCTCAGCATGTCGATTCAGGTCGAAGACTATTTCGCGCGTGACACCTTCCAGAAGATGAAGGCGTTCGCCGACAAGCAGGAAACCCCGTTCGTACTCATCGACACCCAGATGATCAGCCAGGCCTATGACGACCTGCGCGCAGGTTTCGAATTCGCCAAGGTCTACTATGCCGTCAAGGCCAACCCGGCGGTCGAGATCATCGACCTGCTCAAGGAAAAAGGCTCGAGCTTCGACATCGCCTCGATCTACGAGCTGGATAAAGTGCTGGGCCGTGGCGTCACCGCCGACCGCATCAGCTACGGCAACACCATCAAGAAATCCAAGGACATCCGCTACTTCTACGAGAAGGGTGTACGTCTGTATGCCACCGACTCCGAAGCGGACCTGCGCAACATCGCCAAGGCCGCACCGGGCTCGAAAGTCTATGTGCGCATCCTCACCGAAGGCTCCACCACCGCCGACTGGCCGCTGTCGCGCAAGTTCGGCTGCCAGACCGACATGGCCATGGACCTGCTGATCCTGGCCCGCGACCTGGGGCTGGTGCCGTACGGCATTTCCTTCCACGTAGGCTCCCAGCAACGCGACATCAGCGTCTGGGACGCGGCCATCGCCAAGGTCAAGGTGATCTTCGAGCGCCTGAAGGAAGAAGACGGCATCGAACTCAAGCTGATCAACATGGGCGGCGGCTTCCCGGCCAACTACATCACCCGTACCAACAGCCTCGAGACCTACGCCGAGGAAATCATCCGCTTCCTCAAGGAAGACTTCGGTGACGACCTGCCGGAAATCATCCTCGAGCCAGGCCGTTCTCTGATCGCCAACGCCGGCATCCTGGTCAGCGAAGTGGTGCTGGTGGCGCGCAAATCGCGCACTGCCGTCGAGCGCTGGATCTATACCGACGTGGGCAAGTTCTCCGGCCTGATCGAAACCATGGACGAGTCGATCAAGTTCCCGATCTGGACCGAGAAGAAAGGCGAGACCGAAGAAGTGGTCATCGCCGGTCCTACCTGCGACAGCGCCGACATCATGTACGAGCACTACAAGTACGGCCTGCCGCTGAACCTGGCCATCGGTGACCGCCTCTACTGGCTGTCCACCGGCGCCTACACCACCAGCTATAGCGCGGTTGAGTTCAATGGTTTCCCGCCGTTGAAGGCGTACTACCTGTAATGCACGACGGGGCCGCAAGGCCCCGTTTTCATGTGTGCGTCATCAAGAGGCCTAGAGAAACCTGCGGGTTTACCCGCGAAAGAGCCGGCACAGACGCCCTCATTGCCGGCGTTTTTGCAGTTCTTCGGCATACCGAGCGGCAAACGCCATCAGCCTCGGCCCGGCCTGCTGCAAGGTCACCAAGGCACTGTTCAGAAAATTCAGGTTTCCCTCGATCCGCGCCCGCTCCAGCCAAGGCTGCGCCTCGACCAATTGCCCGCGTTCGACCAGCACCATCGCCAGGCTGAACATGCCGCGAAAATCCCCCGCCTCGGCCGAACGGCGATACCAACGCACCGCGCGCGCCGGACTGGCCGCGATGGCGATCCCCTGCTCCAGGTAACGGCCATACAGGTTCATCGACTTGGCGTGCCCCAGGTGCGCGGCTTTTTCGTAGCAGTTCAACGCGCGAGCCTGGTCGACGGCGACACCTCGCCCGGTGGCCAGCAGGTTGGCGTAGTTGTACAGCCCCCAATCCAGCCCGGCGTCGGCAGCCTGGCGATAGTGCGCAGCGGCCATGACCAGGTTGGGCTCCCCGCCCCAGCCATGCTCCAGGCAGCGCCCCAGCATGTTGTGGCCCATGGCGCTGCCGCCTTGGGCCGCAATACCAAACCACTGCCGCGCCAGCACCCGATCCTGCTCGATACCGCGTCCATCCAGCAGAATCTGCCCGAGCAGCAATTGCGCCTCGACCGCCCCCCTTCCTGCCGCGGCAAGGATGGCTTGGGCCGCCGTGCCGGGGCTCTGTTCGAGCATGGCCTGCAGCCCTGCGATATCGACGACTTCCTCACGACGCAACTGATACGACACAGCTCAGACCTCGGCCCAGCGGCGCAGCAAGTTGTGATAGGTGCCCGTCAGTTGCAGCAACGACGGGTGGTCCGGCACATCGGCGGTCAGTTGCCGGATGGCGTTATCCATGTCGAACAACAGGGCGCGCTGGCTGTCCTCGCGGACCAGGCTTTGGGTCCAGAAGAACGCCGCATAACGCGCGCCCCGGGTGACCGGATTGACTTTGTGCAGGCTGGTACCGGGATACAGCACCATGTCGCCTGCCGCCAGCTTGACCTGCTGAACACCATAGGTGTCCTGGATCACCAGCTCGCCACCGTCGTAGCTGTCCGGGTCGCTCAAGAACAATGTGGATGAGACATCCGTGCGTACCCGCTCGGGGCTGCCCTTGGGCTGGCGCAGCGCATTGTCGATATGGAAGTCGAAATTGCCACCTTCGCGATAGCAGTTAACCAGCGGCGGGAAGACCTTGTGCGGCAATGCCGCAGACATGAACAGCGGATTGCGCCACAGGCGATCGATGAGGGCGCTGCCGATCTCCTTGGCCAGCGCGTGCCCTTCGGGCAACTGCAGGTTGTGCTTGGCCTTGGCCGACTGATAACCCGCAGTGACCTTGCCATCGGCCCAGTCCGCCTGCTCCAGCGCCTCGCGGATGCGGGAGAGCTCGTCGGCGTCGAACAAGCCGGGAATGTGAAGCAGCATGACGGCGGCACCTTGGTAGGTAGGAAAGCCGCCAATGATATTGATTCCCTTTTACACCGCACAAGCCCCACACGCCGCTTAAGACGTTTCAGCACAGGAAAACCGTAAAGAGAAATTGTAAAGATTGTAAGTTTCTTGCGACTGTTAACGATTCTCAATTGAGACTCGCAATTGCTTGCATTAAGATCCGCCGACTTCAAACCTTGGGGAAGGTTCATCGAAATGCGTCACGTGCCATCTGCTGTGAGTTCACCACGTCTGCTCGTCTCCGCCATCGGCGTTGCCATTACTGCTTCCTCCGCCGCCCAGCTTGCCCTAGCGGCGGAACAGCCAACCGATGGCGTCGTCTCGCTGGATGCCACCAGTGTCAACGCGGCACAGGACACCACCAGCTACAAGACCGACACGGCAACCTCGAAGAAGTACACGGCGCCGCTGCGCGGAACACCCAAGAGTGTCACCGTCATTCCACAGCAGGTCATTCGTGATACGGGTGCTACCAGTCTCGTAGACGCATTGCGTACGACCCCTGGCATCACCTTCGGTGCTGGCGAAGGCGGCAACCCGGCAGGCGACCGTCCGATCATTCGCGGTTTCAATGCAGAAAGCGATGTATTCGTCGATGGCATGCGCGACGTGGCTTCGCAGAGCCGTGAAATCTTCAACGTCGAATCGATCGAGGTCAGCAAAGGCCCTGGCTCGGCCTTCACCGGCGCAGGCTCCACTGGTGGCAGCCTGAACCTGGTGACCAAAACCGCCAAGCTCGGTGATGCCTACAACGGTGGCTTTACCTGGGGCTCTGATCAGACCAAGCGGACCACGTTGGACCTGAACAAGCAACTGACCGACACTTCGGCGTTTCGCCTGAACCTGATGAAACACGAAGCCAACGTCGCCGGCCGAGATGATGTGGATGTCAGCCGTTGGGGTGTCGCCCCCTCGTTCGCTTTCGGCCTCGGTACCGATACTCGCGTGACTGTCGGCTACTACCACCTCAAGACCGACGACATGCCGGACTACGGCATTCCGCTCACGCGTAGCGCCAATCGCAGCAAATACAACGTCGACAAACCCGCGCATGTGGATCGCGACAACTTCTACGGCCTGAACGATCGCGACTATCGCAAGACCACCAACGACAGCGGCACGCTCAAGATCGAGCACGACTTCAACGAAAACCTGACGCTGTCCAACAGTTTCCGCATGTCGCGTTCAACTCTGGACTACATCGTCACAAACCCTGACGACAGCAAGGGCAACGTGGCCGATGGCACGGTCTACCGTGCGACCAAAAACCGGAACTCAACCTCCAAAGGTTGGGTCAACCAGACCGACTTGAGCGCGAAGTTCAATACAGGTTCCATTGAGCACAGCCTCGTCACGGGTCTGGAGTTCACCTACAGCGATACGCACAACCGTGGTTACGACATCAAATCCGCGGCGGGCAATGGCACCAAGTGCACTCCTGCTTTGCTGGCATCTGGCGACTGCACCAGTCTGCATGATCCGTCTCCGGATGACGCATGGTCCGGTACCATCACCGACAGCAAGGCGTTCACCGACACCGACACCAAGACCAGCGCTATCTATGTCTTCGACACGTTGAAGTTCAATGAACAATGGTCGCTGAACATGGGGCTGCGCTACGACGACTACCAGACCAAGTCCAGTGGTTACGCCAATGCAGGTCGCAATGGCCCGGCCGGCAGCTTCTCGCGCGAGAACAATACCCATCTGTGGAACTACCAAATGGGTGTGGTCTACAACCCTCTGCCCAATGGCAGCATCTATGCCGCGTGGTCAACCTCGAGCAACCCTTCGGGTGAAACCAGCGGAAACGGTGGCCTGGATCTGTCAAGAAACAATAGCGACCTTGATCCAGAACGTAACCGCAACTACGAGATCGGCACGAAGTGGGACTTCTTCGATGACAACCTCTCGCTGACTGCTGCGCTGTTCCGCACCGACAAGACCAATGCACGGGTAACGGACCCTGATAATGCCAGCTACCAGGTACTGGACGGTGAACAGCGCGTCCAAGGCCTCGAGCTCACATATGCGGGCAACCTCACCCAGAAATGGAAGGTCTATGGCGGCTACACCTACATGGAAAGCGAGATCGTGAAGACCACGACCCCGGCGAACAAGGGCAATCATATGCCGAACACGCCGCGTAACAGCTTCACGTTCTGGTCGACCTACGACATCGTTCCACAACTGACCGTTGGCGCAGGCGCTACCTTCATGGATTCGCGCTTTGGCGATGAAGCCAACTCGGTCGAGGTACCGTCGTACTGGCGTTACGATGCAATGGCGACCTATCGCCTGACCAAGAACGTCGATCTGCAACTCAACGTGCAGAACCTGACCGACAAGCGCTATTTCGACCAGGTGTTCGCTCCACACTATGCGCACGTCGCTCCAGGGCGTACTGCACTGATGAGCGCGAACTTCCACTTCTAATCAAATCGCGCCCCAAAGCCCCGCTCACCTTTCCGGTGACCGGGGCTTTCGCGTACCAAGGCATAATGCGCGCCGCGCCCCGCCCGGCGCCCAGACAAGGTGAACGATGTGGTGAAGAAGTCGCTGTTCCAATTGCACTGGTTCTTTGGCATCACCGCCGGCCTGGTGCTGGCATTGATGGGGATCACCGGGGCGGTCTACTCCTTCCAGGAAGAACTGCTACGCCTGTTCAACCCGGACGTGCTCAAGGTCCAGGTGCGCGAGGAAGGCGTGCTGCCACCGGCCGAACTGGTGCGCCGAGTCGAAGCCGCCCAAGGCGATACCGTCTCGATGCTGTGGGTCGATACCCGCGATGGCAACGCCGCGCGGATCTTCTTCCAGCCGCCACCGGGCCAGCGTCGCGGCGAGATGCGCTATGCCGACCCCTATACCGGCCAATTCCAGGGCGAAGTCACCGGGCAAGGCTTCTTCAACCTGATGCTGCAGTTGCACCGCTTTTTGGCCATGGGTGACACCGGCCGGCAGATCACCGGCGCCTGCACCCTGATGCTGGTGTTTTTCTGCCTCTCGGGCCTGTACCTGCGCTGGCCACGCCAGGCGCTGAACTGGCGGGCCTGGCTGACACTGGAGTGGGCCAAGAAAGGCCGCGCCTTCAACTGGGACCTGCACGCCGTCGCCGGGACCTGGTGCCTGCTGTTCTATCTGCTGTTCGCCTTGACGGGCCTGTTCTGGTCCTACGAGTGGTACCGCGAAGGCCTGAACAGACTGCTGGCAGATGCCCCCGCCGCCGGGCAGCAGCACAAGCGCGGCGAGGGCCGTGGCCGCCACGGTCCGCAAAAACTCGACAGGAACGCACCGCCTTTGGTGGTGGACTACGACGCCATCTGGACCAGCCTCAAGGAGGCCGCAGGCCCCGGCCTTGTGAGCTATAACCTGCGTCTGCCGCCCGCCGGTGGGCAGCCGGCCACGCTTTTCTACCTGCTCGAAAGTGCCGACCACGAACGCGCCTTCAATACCCTGACGCTGGACCCGGCCACCGGCCAGGTAAAACGTCATGAGCGCTACACCGACAAGTCATTCAAGGCGCAGTTGCTGCAAAGCGTCTATGCCTTGCACGTAGGCAGCTACTTCGGCCTGCCAGGACGGATCATCGTCACCGTGGCCAGCCTGACCATGCCGCTGTTCTTCATCACCGGCTGGCTGCTGTATCTCGACCGCCGGCGCAAGAAGCGCCAGGTAAGGGCTGCCCGCAGCTCGGTATCCCATGCCAAGGCGGGCGGCGACAGCTGGCTGATCGGTTTCGCCAGCCAAAGCGGTTTCGCCGAACAATTGGCCTGGCAGAGTGCCGGCCAATTGCAAGCAGCCGGCCTGCCGGTGCAAGTCCGGCCATTGGCCGAGCTGGGTGAGCGCGACCTGCAACAGGCCCGTCGCGCCCTGTTCGTGGTGAGCACGTTCGGCGACGGTGAAGCGCCTGACAGCGCCCGCGCCTTCGAGCGCAAGGTGCTAGGCCAGCCGTGGGCATTGAATCACCTGAACTACGCAGTGCTCGCCCTCGGCGATCGCCAATACCCTCACTTCTGCGGCTTCGCCCGCAGGCTTCAAGCGTGGCTGGACGAACGTGGCGCCACCCGCGCCTTCAGCGCGGTTGAGGTGGACAACGCCGACCCGGCAGCCCTGCTGCAGTGGCAGCAGGCACTCGCCCAACTGACCGGATCCCAGCCGGTGACGGCCTGGCAAGCGCCGTCGTTCGCCAACTGGACCTTGCGCCAGCGCCAGTGCCTGAACCCTGGCAGCCAGGGCGCACCGGTCTACCTGCTGGGGCTTCAGTCAGACCATCCCCAGACCTGGGAAGCCGGCGACCTGGTAGAAGTCCTGCCGCGCAACGGCCAACCGCGCATCGACGCCTTGCTCGCCGGTTTGGGCCTGGACGCAACGACACCGGTGCGCCTGGACGGTCTGGATGAGCCCCTCGGCCAGGCCCTGGCCACTCGCCAGTTGCCACTGAGCCGGGAACACCTGGTGGGCCTGCACGCCCAGGCGTTGGTCGATGCCTTGATTCCCATCACTGCACGGGAATACTCCATTGCCTCGATCGCCAGCGACGGCGTGCTGGAGCTGATCGTGCGTCAGGAGCGACGCCCAGATGGCACCTTGGGCCTGGGCTCGGGCTGGTTGACTGAATACCTCCCGCTGCAGGGCAACATCAGTCTGCGCCTGCGCCGCAACAGCGGCTTCCGCCTCCCGGATGCGCCTGCACCGATGATCCTGATCGGCAACGGCACGGGCCTTGCCGGCCTGCGCAGTCTGCTCAAGGCGCGTATCGCCGCGGGTGAGCGGCGCAACTGGTTGCTGTTCGGCGAGCGCAATCGCGCCCATGACCTGCTGTGCGGCGACGAGCTTCAAACCTGGTTGGCCGATGGCGACCTGCAACGACTGGACCTGGCGTTTTCCCGCGACCAGGCGGAGAAGGTCTATGTACAGGATGTGCTCTTGCTGCAGGCCGAGACGCTCAAGCACTGGGTAGCCGACGGGGCATGTGTCTATGTCTGCGGCAGTTTGCAGGGAATGGCCGCTGGGGTGGATGCGGCGCTCAGTGGCGTCCTCGGGGCCGAGGTAGTGCAGCAGCTGATCGAGGACGGGCGGTATCGGCGGGATGTGTATTGATCCCAAAGGCGCCCCTTTCCCGGCACCAGGCCGCTCCTGCAGGAGACCGCGATCCCGTGTAGGAGCGGCCTTGCGCCGCGATGGACTGCCAAGCAGCCCCTAGGTCTCAATGCAGCTCGAAGGTATCGGCATCCAGATTGGCCGGGAAGCGCGCGCGATAGGCCGCCAGGTCCGACGCGCTCAGCACCGCCGTGAACACCCCATCGGCCTCGCCGGCACTGAGCAGGCTCTCACCCTGGAAATCCAGCACCTGGCTGTCGCCGGAATAGGCAAAGCCCTTGCCGTCGGTGCCGACACGGTTCACCGCCGCCACATAGCACAGGTTTTCGATCCCTCGCGCCGGCAACAGACGGTTCCAGTGCTGACGGCGCGCGGCCGGCCAGTTGGCGGTATACAGCAGCAGGTCGGTATCCTGGGCATCGCGGCTCCACACCGGGAAGCGCAGGTCGTAGCAGATCAGCGGACGCACGCGCCAGCCCTTGAGCTCGAACTGCACCTGGCGCTCACCCGGGGTGTAGTGCCGATGCTCGCCGGCCATGCGGAACAGGTGGCGCTTGTCGTAATGCAGGATCTCGCCATCGGGCCGCGCCCAAAGCAGCCGGTTGCGGTGGCTGCCATCGGCAGCCTGGATGATCACGCTGCCGGTGATCACGGTATCGAACTTCTTGGCCTGGGCCTTGAGCCACTTGTAGGTCGGCCCATTCTCGGGCTCGGCGAGGCTTTCGGACTCCATGGAGAAACCGGTGGTGAACATCTCGGGAAGGATCACCAGATCCGCTTCACCGACCTGGGCCAACAGCTCTTCGAAATGCGCATAGTTGGCCTCGCGGTCGTGCCAGGCCAGGGTTGTCTGCACCAGGGCGACTTTCAGGTTGGGCAGTTCACTCAGATCGCGCATAGTTTTTCCGCCGCCTGACGCAGCGTCTCCTCACGTTTGGCAAAGCACAGGCGCACCAGGCGTTGCTCGGGGATGGGTTGCTGGTAGAACACCGAAACCGGAATGGTGGCCACACCGTGCTCACGGGTCAGCCACAGGGACATCTCGACATCGCCCAGGTCCGGGCGGATCTGCGAATAGTCCACCAGTTGGAAGTAAGTGCCTGGCGTGCGGGTGAAGGTGAAACGCGAGTCCTGCAGCAAATCGCAGAACAAATCGCGCTTGGCCTGATAGAAGCCCGGTAGTTCATCCAGATGTTGCGGATGCTCGGCCATGTAGTCGGCCAAGGCACACTGCAACGGCGTCACGCCGCAGAAGTTGACGTATTGGTGGACCTTGCGCAGCTCCGCGCTCAAGGCCGGTGGCGCCACCACATAGCCGGTCTTCCAGCCGGTAACGTGATAGGTCTTGCCGAACGAGCTGATCACGAACGCGCGCGAGTACAGCTGCTCATGAGCCAATACGCTGGCATGGCGCACGCCGTCATAGATCAGGTGTTCATAGACTTCGTCGCTGATCAGGTAGATATCGCGGCCCTCGATCAGCCGCGCCAGTTGGTCCAGGTCCTCACGGCTGATCAAGGCGCCGCTGGGGTTGTGTGGCGAGTTGAGGATGACCATGCGCGTACGCGGCGTCAGCGCATCGCTGAATTTCTGCCAATCGATACGGAAGTCGCCGTCACAGAGCTGCACATGCACGCAGCGCCCGCCGGCCAGTTCGACGGATGGCTCGTAGCTGTCATAGGAAGGGTCGAAAACGATCACCTCGTCACCCGCCTGGATCACCGCCTGAATGGCGCAGAAGATCGCCTCGGTGGCACCCGGCGTGATGGTCACTTCGTGATCGGCATCGACCGTGGCGCCGTACAGGCGCGCGATCTTGGCCGCTACCTGCTGGCGCAAGGCTGGCAGGCCGGTCATCGGCGAATACTGGTTATGGCCGGCCATGACATGGCGACACACCGCATCGAGCAACGCCTGGGGCGCATCGAAGTCAGGGAAGCCCTGGGACAGGTTGAGCGCACCCGTCTGCACAGCGAGCTGCGACATGGTGGTGAAGATGGTCGTGCCGACGTTCGGCAATTTGCTGCGGATCATGAAGCCCTCTTTCCTGAACACTGCATTCGGCACGGGGTAGAGGCCGAGCATAGCGGATCGAGCGGTCAGGAAAAAGGTTGAAACAATAGGGGGATTGCCTTGTGTCAGCAGGCCTCTTCGCGGGTGAACCCGCTCCCGCTGGTATTGCATCGCTCTCAAGTGCGATACGGTACCTGTGGAAGCGGGTTCACCCGCAAAGCGCCGCAGAGCGCCCCCAATAGGCTTACTTGCGCTTGTCCTTGCGCTTCTTCTCAGCCTTCTTGTGGTGCGACATCAGGCGACGCTTCTTGTTGACCTGACGATCGGTGAGGGTGTTTTTCTTGCCCTCGAACGGGTTGTCGCTGCCCTTGTACTCGATGCGAATCGGCGTGCCGACCAGCTTGAGCACCCGGCGGTAGGTGTTTTCCAGGTAACGCGAGTACGACCGCGGGATCTTGTCGGTCTGGTTGCCGTGGATCACGATCAGCGGCGGGTTCGCGCCACCCAGGTGGGCATAGCGCAGCTTGATGCGGCGACCGTTGACCATCGGTGGCTGGTGCTCGCTGATGGCGTCCTCGAGGATCTGGGTCAGGCGGCTGGTCGGCCAACGGGTGACCGCCGACTTGAACGCAGCCTGCACGGATTTGTACAAGTGACCCACACCGGTGCCGTGCAGCGCGGAAATGAAGTGGATGTCGGCGAAGTCGACGAAGAACAGCCGACGCTCGAGCTCCGTCTTCACGTAATCACGCTCGCTCGGCTCCATGCCGTCCCACTTGTTCAGGGCGATGACGATGGCGCGGCCTGCTTCCAGGGCGAAGCCCAGCAGGTTCAGGTCATGGTCGACCACCCCTTCGCGGGCGTCCATGACAAAGATCACCACGTTGGCGTCCTTGATCGCCTGCAGCGTCTTGACCACCGAGAACTTCTCGACTTCCTCGTGGATCTTGCCGCGCTTGCGCACCCCGGCGGTGTCGATGAAGGTGTACTTCTCGTCATCACGCTCGAAGGGGATGTAGATACTGTCACGGGTGGTGCCCGGCTGGTCGTAGACCACCACGCGCTCTTCGCCGAGCATGCGGTTGACCAGGGTCGACTTACCGACGTTGGGGCGGCCGATGATGGCGATCTTGATACCATCCTTCTCGCTCGGGCCCGGAATACGCGCGGCCTCTTCCCCTTCTGCGACGTCTTCGTCGAGGGCTTCCTCGACTTTGTCGCGCGGGATGTGGCCCAGCACGCTTTCCATCAGGGCGTTGATGCCACGGCCCTGGGAGCCGGCTACGGGAATGGCGTTGCCCATGCCCAGTGGCGAGAACTCGGCGCGGGCGACGTCCGCATCGATGTTGTCGATCTTGTTGGCGACCAGGATCGCCTCTTTGTTCCGCTTGCGCAGGTGCTCGGCGATCATCTGGTCGGCGGCGGTCATACCGGCGCGGGCATCGACCAGGAACAGCACGTAGTCGGCTTCTTCGATGGCCATCAGCGATTGCTCGGCCATCTTCTCGTCCATGCCCACTTCGTCGCCGGTGATACCACCGGTGTCGATCAGGATGTACGAGCGACCCTGCCAGGTGGCATCACCATACTGGCGGTCACGGGTCAGGCCCGACAGGTCACCGACGATGGCATCGCGGGTCTTGGTCAGGCGGTTGAACATGGTGGATTTGCCGACGTTCGGCCGTCCCACCAGGGCGATTACGGGAACCATGCGGCTCTCCACTCTTGAATTCTTGAAAATGCAAAGGCCGCTGCAAGGCAGCGGCCGGAGTTCGTGCGGCACATCATGCGCCGCGGCTCGAGACCGTATCCGGCCTCAAGCTTAGCTTCAGCGGATGGTCAGTGCCTCGAGTTTGCCGCTGTTGCCGAAGACATAGATGGTGTCGCCGACCACCAGGGGACGTGCGCGCAAGCCATCGCTGTCGATCCGCTCACGACCGACGAAGCGACCATCGACCTGGCTGAGCAGGTGCAGGTAGCCCTCGAAATCACCCACAGCCACGTAGCTGGAGAAGACTTCCGGTGCCGACAGCTGACGGCGTGCCATGGAGTCGTTGGTCCACAGGGCGCTGGAAGAGCGCTCATCGACGCTTTCCACGGTGCCCGACGCTTCGCTGACATAGACGTTGCCGAAGCCTTGGGCGACACCGACGTAGCTGGAGGCATCGCGCTGCCACAGCACACGGCCGCTTTCCAGGTCCAGGCCCGCGACGCGGCCCTGGTAGGTGCTCACGTACAGAGTGCCACCGGACAGCAGCAGACCGCCGTCGATGTCTACCACGCGGTCAAGCTCCGAACGGCCCTGCGGGATGGCCACACGGCTCTCCCACACCGGCACGCCATTGCGCACATCCACCGCGACCACCTTGCCGGTGGACAGGCCGGCCACGGCCAGGCGGTTGGTCACCACCGGCGCACCGGTGCCGCGCAAGGTCAATACGGCCGGGGTGTTCTCGTAGATCCACAGGCGATCGCCGGTGGCGGCATCGAGGCCGATCAGACGATCGTCCTGGGTCTGCACCACCACCACGTCACCGTTGTTGGCAGGCGGCGCCAGCACTTCGCTGGTCACCCGCGAACGCCAGCGCTCTTCGCCAGTGCTGGAATCCAGGGCAATGACCTCGCCCTTGAGGGTGCCGAGCATGACCAGGCCGTAACCAACACCGACCGCGCCGGAGACCGGCAGGTCCAGGTCCTTTTTCCACACCACGTCGCCGTCGATGCGGTTAAGGGCCATGACCCGACCATTGACGTCGGAGGCGTAGATACGATCGTTCTCGATGGCCGGGACCAAGGTGTTGTAGGTCTCACCCTGGCCGTCGCCGATCGAGCGGCTCCACTGCTTCTTGAGCACCACTTCCTCGGTGAACTTGGTCAGCTCGGCCGGAGGCAGTTCCTTCTTGCTGTTGCTGCTGCAACCTGCGGCCAGAACGGCCAGGGTGAGCACTGCTGCTTGTTTCCAACCGATCACGTCAGGCGTCCCCTTTGGCCAGGTCATCCAGCTTCAGTTGCAGGCCACCGACCGCGGCGTCATCGGACAGCGCAGCCTTGGCTTTTTCATAGGCACTATGGGCATCGTCGGCACGCCCCAGCTGGACCAGCAGGTCCCCCTTGAGCTCTTCGCGGCTGGCCAGGAAAGCCTTGTCGGCATCACCGTCGAGCAGCTTGAGGGCTTCTTCGGCTTTGTCCTGAGCCGCCAGCACACGGGCCAGACGCTGGCGCGCGATCTCACCCAGGGTGGCGTCGGCCGGCTTGTCCATCACGCTCTTGAGCTCGGCGGCGGCGTCGTCAAGCTTGCCGCTGTCGACCGCGACCTTGGCCACGAACAGGCTGCCGTACTGGGCATAAGCCGAGCCACCGAACTCGCTCTTGAGCTTGCCGGACAGTTCCGCGACCTTGGTCGCGTCTGGCTGGCCGCTTGGCGTCAGGCTGGTTTCCAGCAGGGCCTGGTACAGGGCAGAGGCGCCTTGCGACTGGTTGTTCTGGTACTTGTGCCAGGTCTGCCAGCCCATCACCACCACGCCAGCCAGCAGGGCACCGGTCAGCAGCGGCTTGCCGTTGCGGTTCCACCAGTCCTTGGCTGCGGCCAGGCCATCATCATCGGTACTCGACACCCCAATACTCCTTTTCAGCAATTCGGCTGTTTGACCCTGTCACGCCTGCGCGACAGCGGCTTGCAGGTGCTCGGCCAGAGCATCCCAGGCAATGTTCTGTTGTTCGCCCTGGCCACGCAGGGGCTTGAATCCAATCACTTGCTGCGCCAGCTCGTCATCACCGAGGATCAGGGCAAACAGCGCCCCGCTCTTGTCGGCCTTCTTGAACTGGCTCTTGAAACTGCCGCCACCGGCATTGACCGCCAGGCGCAGGCCCGGCAGGCGATCGCGCAGGCCCTCGGACAGGCGCAGACCGGCCAGCTCCGCCTGCTCGCCGAAGGCGCACAGGTAAACGTCGATCTGACGGCTGATGGACTCGGGCACCTTGCCCAGGGTCTCCAGCAGCAGGATCAGGCGCTCGATGCCCATGGCGAAACCAACGCCCGGGGTCGGCTTGCCGCCCATCTGCTCGACCAGGCCATCGTAGCGGCCACCGGCACAGACGGTGCCTTGGGCGCCGAGCTTGTCGGTGACCCACTCGAACACGGTCTTGCTGTAGTAGTCCAGGCCGCGGACCAGCTTGGTATTGATCACGAACGGAATGCCGGCAGCATCCAGGCGAGCCTTGAGCCCCTCGAAATGCACGCGGGACTCTTCGTCCAGGTAGTCTTCGAGCTTCGGCGCGCCGACCAGTACCGCCTGGGTACCTTGGTCTTTGCTGTCGAGGATGCGCAGCGGGTTGCTCTTGAGGCGACGCTGGCTGTCTTCGTCCAATTGCTCGAGACGTGCCGACAGGAACTCGACCAGCGCATCGCGGTAGCGTGCGCGGGCCTCGCTTGTGCCGAGGCTGTTGAGCTCCAGCTTGACCGCGTCCTGGATACCCAACAGGCCCCACAGACGCCAGGTCAGCATGATCAGTTCGGCATCGACGTCCGGACCTTCGAGGTTGAACACCTCGACACCGATCTGGTGGAACTGGCGGTAGCGGCCCTTTTGCGGACGCTCGTGGCGGAACATCTGACCGACGTACCACAGCTTCTGCACCTGGCCGTTGCCGGTGATGCCGTGCTCAAGCACGGCGCGTACGCAGGCGGCGGTGCCTTCAGGGCGCAGGGTAAGCGAGTCGCCGTTACGGTCCTCGAAGGTGTACATCTCTTTTTCGACGATATCGGTGACTTCACCGATCGAGCGCTTGAACAGCTCGGTGAACTCGACGATCGGCGTGCGGATCTGGCTGTAGCCATAGGTGTCCAGCAGGCCGGCCACGGTACCCTCGAAGTAGCGCCACAGGGGCGACTGGTCGGGCAGGATGTCGTTCATGCCACGGATGGCTTGCAGCGATTTGCTCACGAAAAGTCCTTACGAATCTGGGTATCAGCCGCGGGCGATGAGCGCCGCGTCGGCCTCGGCCTTTTCGGCCGCTTTCTGGCGGATGAGTTTTTCCAGCTCATCGACCAGGTTGTCATTGGTCAGCTTCTGCGATGGTTTGCCGTCGATGTAGACCAGGTTCGGCGTACCGCCGGTCAGCCCCACGTGGGACTCCTTGGCTTCGCCTGGGCCGTTGACCACGCAGCCGATCACGGCCACGTCCAGCGGTACCAGCAGGTCTTCCAGGCGCCCCTCCAGCTCGTTCATGGTCTTGACCACATCGAAGTTCTGCCGCGAGCAGCTCGGGCAGGCGATGAAGTTGATGCCACGTGAACGCAGGTGCAGCGACTTGAGGATGTCATAGCCGACCTTCACTTCCTCGACCGGATCGGCGGCCAGGGAAATGCGAATGGTATCGCCAATGCCTTCGGCCAGCAGCATACCGAGGCCGACGGCGGATTTCACCGTCCCCGAACGCAGGCCACCAGCTTCGGTGATGCCCAGGTGCAGGGGCTGGACGATCTGCTTGGCCAGCAGGCGATAGGCTTCCACGGCCATGAACACATCGGACGCCTTGACGCTGACCTTGAAGTCCTGGAAATCCAGACGATCCAGGTGCTCCACATGACGCAGTGCCGACTCGACCAGCGCTGCTGGGGTCGGTTCGCCGTATTTCTTCTGCAGGTCCTTTTCCAGCGAACCGGCGTTGACGCCGATGCGGATCGGGATGCCGCGGTCACGGGCAGCGTCGACTACCGCACGCACACGGTCCTCACGGCCGATATTGCCCGGGTTGATGCGCAGGCAGTCGACGCCCAGTTCGGCCACGCGCAACGCGATGCGGTAGTCGAAGTGGATGTCGGCGACCAGCGGCACGCTGACATGCTGCTTGATTCTACCGAACGCCTCGGCGGCGTCCATGTCCGGTACCGATACACGGACGATATCGACGCCGGCATCGACCAGGCGCTGGATCTGCGCGACGGTGGCGGCGACGTCATTGGTATCGGTGTTGGTCATGCTCTGCACCGCGATGGGGGCATCGCCACCCACCGGGACATTGCCGACCCAGATCTTCCGGGATTCGCGACGTTTGATCGGAGATTCGCCGTGCATGGTTACTGTCCCAACTTCAGGCGAGCGGTCTCGCCACTGGTGAACGGAGCGACGTCGACCGGCTGGCCGTTGTAGCTGACCTGGGCGCCACGGGCAAAGCCCAGGCGCACCGAGAACGGCGGCTTGCCATTCAGGTCGAGGCTATCGCCCTTGCGTTTGATGGCGCTGAACAGCACCTTGCCGTTGCCGTCGGTGACCTGGGTCCAGCAATCGGCGGTGAACTGGATTTGAACCTTGGCGTTGCCTGCCGGCACTTCGGCCGGGATCGGCGCGGCAGTGACCGGTGCACTGACAGCAGGCGCGACGGGGGCGACCGGGGCAGCCACGGCGGCAGGCACGACAGGTGCATTGGCGGTCGGGGCCGCGGCTGGAGCCTGGGGCGCCGGAGTGGCTGCGGAGTTTTCGGTCGTGGTTGACGGGGCTTCGCTGCTGATCACAGCTTCAGGCGCGGAGCCTTCGGTGGTTTGCTCAAGCGGCAACGGCGCGCCTTCAGGTTGCTGGCCTTCGGTCACGGCCTGGTCTTCCGGCTCGTCCAGCGGATGGATCTGGGTGGTGCCATCGGCACTCTCGACCTCGACATGCTCAAGGGCGATCTTGGCCAGGTCCTTGCCGCGCAGGCTGCCCTGGTCCTGCCACCAGAAGAAGCCACCGCCGACGACCACCACCAACAGCAGCAGGCTGACACCACGCAGGATATTGTGCGACAGGCGCACCGGCTCTTCGATTCGGCCCAGCGAATGGACCTCGCTGCCCTTGGCGTGAGTACCGGTGTAGTGATCGAACGCCTCGACCAGAGGTGCCTGGTCCATGTCCATCAGCTTGGCATAGGCGCGGATGTAACCACGGGCAAAGGTATGCCCTGGCAGCTTGTCGAAGGCGCCATTTTCAAGGTTGTTCAACGAACTTACCGTGAGGTTGAGCTTACGGGCCACCTCGGCTTGCGACCATTCCCGGCTCTCGCGGGCCTGGCGCAAGACCTCACCGGGATTCTGGCGAGTCGCTGCTGCTACTTCGGGGTGCGCGGCTTTCATCGTTGCTCCGACAGGTATTGCTGATATTCCGGCGTACCGGGATAAAGTCGTTGTAATTGCTGGCCCAGTTCGGCCGCAGTGCCTGGCTCGTCGAATGCCTGGGCAAGGCGGCTGCCCAGCAACAAGCTACGGGCGCTCGGGTCGTTCAGTTGGCTGAAACGATCGTAGTAGTCCCGGGACGGCACATAATGCCTGTTTTCGTAGGACAACTCAGCCATTTCGAGCAACGCCTTCGGTTGCCGCGGATTGAGTTGCAGGGCCTTGGCCAAGTATTCATGCGCCTGATCCCGACGCTCGAGTTTCAGGGCGACCAGCCCCAGATTCTCGTAGACCCGAGAGCGCTCAGGATACAGGGTATCGGCGGCGGCTTGGCGAAACATCTGCTCGGCCTTGGCAAATTGCCCCTGAGCATAAAGGAAACTGCCGTAATTGTTGCGAATCCGGGTATCCCCCGGGCGCGCCGCCAGGGCCTTGTTGAAATGCGCTTCGGCCAGGGCCGGCTCGCCTTCGGCCTGGAATACCAGCGCCAGGGCTGCGTGAGCATCGGCGTCGTTGCCATTGAGCGCCAAGGCCCGCACCAAAGGTGCCTTGGCCTGGCCGGTCAAACCCTGTTGCAAATACCCCAAGCCCAATTGTACGTAGGCCCGCCCGGCTTCCTCGCGACCCTGGCGACTGGCCAGAGGGTCACCCGACCCACCGGAAACGCAACCAACCAGCAGCGAAAGCGACAGGATCGACAGCGCGGCGCGCAAGGTCATGGGCGGGTACCGTCAGTGGCGCGGGGCGGTGTCTTGGCGCTCTGCGTCGGCGCTCAACTGGCGCACGGCGATGTAGCGCTCGCTACGGCGGGTGCGGTCCATGACCTGGCCGACCAACTGACCACAGGCTGCATCGATGTCTTCGCCGCGAGTGGTGCGGGTGGTGACGTTGAAGCCACCATGATGCAGCAGATCCTGGAAGCGGCGGATGGCATTGTTGCTCGGCCGCTCATAACCCGAATGAGGGAACGGGTTGAACGGGATCAGGTTGATCTTGCACGGCACATCGCGCAGCAGCTCGATCATCTGGGCTGCATGCTCGGGCTGGTCGTTGACGTCCTTGAGCAAGGTGTACTCGATGGTGAGTACGCGCTTGCCGCCCAGTGTCGACATGTAGCCCATGCACGACTCCAGCAGCATCTTCAGCGGGTACTTCTTGTTGATCGGCACCAGTTGGTTACGCAGCTCGTCGTTGGGCGCGTGCAGCGACAGCGCGAGGGATACGTCGATGTGCTTGGCCAGCTCATCGATCATCGGCACCACGCCCGAGGTGGACAGCGTGACGCGGCGCTTGGAAATGCCATAACCCAGATCATCCATCATGATCTTCATGGCGGCGATGACATTGTCGAAATTCAAAAGCGGTTCGCCCATGCCCATCATGACCACGTTGGTGATGGCGCGGTCGATCTTGGCCGGGACGGTACCGAAGGATTTGTTGGCAAGCCACACCTGACCGATCACTTCGGCGGCGGTGAGGTTGCTGTTGAAGCCTTGCTTGCCGGTGGAGCAGAAACTGCAATCCAGGGCGCAGCCGGCTTGCGACGAAACGCAGAGGGTGCCGCGGTCATCGGTGGGGATGTAGACGGTCTCGACGCAGCTGCCGGAGGCAACGCGGACCACCCATTTGCGGGTGCCGTCGGCAGAAATGTCTTCACTGACCACTTCAGGCGCCCGAATCTCGGCAACGGCCTCGAGCTTTTCGCGCAAGGCCTTGCCGACATTGGTCATGGCAGCGAAATCATCGACGCCAAAGTGGTGAATCCATTTCATGACCTGACCGGCACGAAAACGCTTCTCTCCGATGGACTCGAAGAATTTTTCCATTTCCTGGAGGGTCAGGCCCAACAGGTTGATCTTGCCAGTCATGTCACTCATGGAATCACCCAAGACCTGCTTCGCTTAGCGAATGCGGTCGCACAGCTCGGTAGCGGAGAAGAAGTAAGCGATTTCGCGGGCAGCCGAAGCTTCCGAGTCGGAACCGTGGACAGCGTTCTCGTCGATGGAAACGGCGAAGTCAGCGCGGATGGTACCGGCAGCAGCTTCTTTCGGGTTGGTGGCGCCCATCAGCTCACGGTTGGCCAGAACGGCGTTTTCGCCTTCCAGAACCTGGACGATGACAGGACCGGAGGTCATGAAGGCAACCAGGTCAGCGAAGAAACCGCGCTCTTTGTGCTCAGCGTAGAAGCCTTCGGCCTCGGCTTTGGACAGTTGCTTCATCTTCGAAGCGACGACGCGCAGGCCGGCTTTCTCGAAACGGGTGGTGATTTCGCCGATAACGTTTTTAGCAACGGCGTCAGGCTTGATGATGGAGAAAGTACGTTGAACAGCCATGGATAACTCCAGAAAATTGAGTGTTGCGAAAAATTAAACCCGCGAATTATACGCGGGTTCCAGGGGATTGCCTAACCTGCAGGTAACGCTCAGTCGGCTTCTTCGATCCAGGCCGCCTGGATGGCCTCGAGCACTTTCTCACCGCCGCGTGACGGATCGTCGCTGAATTCTGGCAAAGCCAGCACCCAGCGGTGCAGATCGACGAAATTCACATAACGAGGATCGACGTCCGGCTTGCTTTCCGCAAGCTGGATGGCGATCTCAAGTACATCAATCCATTTCAGGCTCATGCTGGAACCTCAGTGCGGCGCTTCGGCGGCGTGGTTGAGCGAATACTTGGGGATCTCGATGGTCAGGTCTTCTTCCCCGACGATCACCTGGCAGGCCAGGCGCGATTGCGCTTCCAGGCCCCAGGCCTTGTCCAGCATGTCTTCTTCCAGCTCATCGGCCTCTTCCAGCGAGTCGAACCCCTCGCGGACGATGCAATGGCAGGTGGTGCAGGCGCAAACGCCACCGCAGGCACTCTCCATCTCGATGTGGTGCTCGTGGGCCAGCTCCAGGATATTGGTGCCTGGCTCCACCTCCACCACCAGCCCATCCGGGCAAAACTTCTCGTGCGGCAGGAAAATCACCTGGGGCATCGGTTACTCCTCGATCTCATTCAGGTTGCGCCCGGCCAGTGCGGCTTTGACCGTCGAATCAAGGCGACGGGCGGCAAATGCATCGGTCACCTGCGACAGACGCTTGGTCTGCTGCTCGATGGCCGCGCCATCGGTGCCGCTGAGCAAATCACGCAATTCTTGCATCTGGTACTCGATCGCTTCGCGCTCTTCGCTGCTGAGCAGTCGATCACCGTCGGCATCCAGGGCACCCTGCACCGCTTCGAGCAGGCGTTCGCCGTCGACCTGGTGCTCGCGCAACTGGCGCGCCTGCTTGTCGGAGCCTGCATGTTCGAAGGAGTCCTTGAGCATGCGGGCAATCTCGCCATCGGTCAGTCCGTAGGACGGTTTGACCTGGATACTGGATTCCACGCCAGAGCCCAGTTCACGGGCCGAGACGCTGAGCAAACCATCGGCATCCACCTGGAAGGTAACGCGGATCTTCGCCGCGCCAGCGACCATGGCCGGGATGCCGCGCAGCTCGAAGCGCGCCAGCGAACGGCAATCGCTGATCAGCTCGCGTTCGCCCTGCAACACGTGGATCATCATGGCCGACTGGCCATCCTTGTAGGTGGTGAACTCCTGCGCGCGGGCCACCGGAATGGTCGTGTTGCGCGGAATCACCTTTTCCATCAAGCCGCCCATGGTCTCAAGGCCCAGGGACAGCGGGATGACGTCCAGCAGCAGCAATTCGCCACCTTCGCGGCGGTTGCCGGCCAAGGTGTCGGCCTGGATGGCAGCACCGATGGCAACCACCTGGTCCGGGTCGATGGATGTCAGTGGAGTACGGCCGAACAAGCCCCCGACGGCCTCGCGCACACGGGGAACGCGGGTCGAGCCACCAACCATCACCACCGCACCGACCTCCTCCAGCTCAATGCCGCTGTCGCGCACAGCGCGGCGGCAAGCTTTGAGGCTACGGGCGATCATCGGCTCGATCAGTGCGTCGAACCCAGCACGGCTCAATTCACCCTGCCAATCACCATGACGCACGCTGACGACATCGGCGTCGGTCAGGGCTTCCTTGGCGGCACAGGCAGCCTGCAACAGCTGGCGCTGGGCGGACGGATCGAGATCGGAAGACAGGCCCGCCTGCTCGATGATCCAGCCGGCGATCGCATGGTCGAAATCGTCACCGCCCAGGGCGGTGTCGCCGCCGGTGGCCAGCACTTCGAAGACACCGCCGGTCAGGCGCAGGATGGAAATATCGAAAGTGCCGCCGCCCAGGTCATAGATCGCCACCACGCCCTCGGCGTTTTGGTCCAACCCATAGGCAACGGCAGCGGCGGTCGGCTCGTTGAGCAGGCGCAGCACGCTCAGGCCAGCCAGACGAGCAGCATCCTTGGTGGCCTGGCGCTGGGCATCGTCGAAATAGGCCGGGACGGTGATCACCGCGCCCACCAGCTCGCCTCCGAGGGTTTCCTCGGCGCGCTGGCGCAATACCTTGAGAATGTCGGCAGACACCTCCACCGGGCTCTTGGGCCCCTGGACCGTGTCGATGAACGGCATATGCGACTCGCCGCCGACAAAACGGTACGGCAGCTGTTCACCCAATTGCTTGACATCAGCCAGGCCGCGCCCCATCAGGCGCTTGACCGACAGAATAGTGTTGAGCGGGTCGCTTGAGGCCGCTTCGCGCGCAGCCAGGCCGACTTCGCTGCGACCTTCGAGGTAGCGCACCGCGGACGGCAAAATGACATTGCCCTGCGCATCAGGCAGGGGCTCGCTGCGACCACTGCGCACGGCAGCGACGAGGGAGTTGGTGGTGCCCAGGTCAATCCCCACCGCCAGGCGACGCTGGTGCGGCTGAGGGCTTTGACCGGGTTCGGCGATCTGCAGTAGGGCCATGCTTATCTGAGTACCTTAGGCGTCGTCACGGGCAACGCCGGGGTTAATCGTCGAGGCGCTCTTCGAGTTGGCGCACTTCCTGGGCGAGCTTGTCGAGGAACTGCATGCGGCGCATCAGGCGCTCGGCCTTGTCACGCTCGGCAGCCACGTCCCAGCAGGCGGCAAAGTCCTCGTTAAGTGTCTCCTGTGCGGCCTTCAGGCGCTTTTTGAACACCGCTACGCCGTCCAGGTCGGCTTCGTCCTGCAGCTCTTCGAGCTCTTCTCGCCACTGCATCTGTTGCAGAAGGAAGTCAGGATCGCGCACGGTCACTTCCTGGGGCACTTCATGGCCACTGATAGCCAGCAGGTAACGGGCACGGCTCGGCGCGCTGCGCAGGGTCTGGTAGGCGTCGTTCAGTGCCGCCGACTTTTCCAGCGCCACGCGCTGCTCGCGCTCGGAGGCATCGGCGAAACGGTCCGGATGGACCTCGCGGGCCAGCTCGCGGTAGCGGCTAGCCAACTTATCGAGGTCCAGACGGAAGCCAGGCTGGAGGTCAAACAGAGCGAAATGGCAAGGAGTACCCACGTCAAGCCTCAGACATTGAAGCTTTCGCCGCAGCCACACTCACCGCGCACGTTGGGGTTGTTGAACTTGAAGCCTTCGTTCAACCCTTCCTTGACGAAGTCCAGCTCGGTGCCATCGAGGTACACCAGGCTCTTCGGGTCAATGATGACCTTCACGCCATGGTTCTCGAACACTTGGTCTTCGGCGGCCAGTTCATCGACGAACTCCAGCACGTAGGCCAGGCCCGAGCAGCCGGTGGTGCGCACGCCCAGGCGGATGCCCTCGCCTTTGCCGCGCCCTTCGAGGGAACGCCGCACGTGGTTGGCGGCGGCTTCTGTCATGCTGATAGCCATCGGAACTCTTTCCTCAACGTCAGTGACCTTGCGACAGGCGACTTAGAGCAAGCCTTTCTTCTGCTTGTAATCGCGCACGGCCGCCTTGATGGCGTCCTCGGCGAGCACGGAGCAGTGGATCTTCACCGGCGGCAACGCCAGTTCTTCGGCCAGCTGGGTATTCTTGATGGTCTCGGCTTCGTCCAGGGTCTTGCCCTTCATCCACTCGGTGGCCAGGGAGCTGGAGGCGATGGCCGAACCGCAGCCGTAGGTCTTGAACTTGGCGTCTTCGATGACACCCTGCTCGTTGACCTTGATCTGCAGACGCATGACGTCACCGCAGGCCGGCGCGCCGACCATACCGGTACCGACATCAGGATCATCGGCGTTCATCTTGCCGACGTTGCGTGGGTTTTCGTAGTGGTCGATGACCTTTTCACTGTATGCCATGGTGCAATTCCTTCCTCATCAGGGAGCCGCTCTTGCTGGCGACTGCTTAGTGGGCGGCCCACTCGATCTTGGAGATGTCAACGCCGTCTTTGTACATGTCCCACAGCGGCGACAGCTCACGCAGTTTGTTCACGGCCTCGCAGACTTTCTGCGCGGCGTAGTCGACTTCTTCCTCGGTGGTGAAACGGCCGAAGGAGAAGCGGATCGAGCTGTGCGCCAGTTCGTCGTTACGGCCCAGGGCGCGCAGGACGTAGGACGGCTCGAGCGAAGCGGAGGTACAGGCCGAACCGGACGATACGGCGATGTCTTTGAGCGACATCAGCAGCGACTCGCCTTCGACGTAGTTGAAGCTCAGGTTCAGGTTGTGCGGCACGCGCGCGGTACGGCTGCCGTTGACGTACAGCTCTTCGAGGTTGGAGACCTGTTCGAAGAAGCGGTCGCTCAGAGCCTTGATGCGTGCGTTCTCCGCGGCCATTTCCTGCTTGGCGATGGCGAAGGCCTCGCCCATGCCGACGATCTGGTGGGTCGGCAGGGTACCCGAGCGCATGCCGCGCTCATGACCACCACCGTGGATAATGGCTTCCAGACGCACACGCGGCTTACGGCTGACGTACAGCGCGCCGATACCCTTCGGGCCATAGACCTTGTGCGCCGAGAACGACATCAGGTCGACCTTGAGCTTCTGCAGGTCGATCTCGACCTTGCCAGCCGACTGAGCGGCGTCGACGTGGAACAGCACGCCGCGCGAGCGGGTCAGCTCACCGATGGCGGCGATGTCGTTGATCGAGCCGACTTCGTTGTTCACGTGCATCAGCGAGACCAGGATGGTGTCTTCACGCAGCGCCGCCTCGACCATGGCCGGGGTGACGATGCCGTCTTCGCCCGGCTCGAGGTAGGTGACTTCGAAACCTTCACGCTCGAGCTGGCGAGCGGTATCGAGGACCGCCTTGTGCTCGATCTTGGAGGTGATGATGTGCTTGCCCTTGGTCTGATAGAAGTGCGCCACGCCTTTGAGGGCGAGGTTGTCGGACTCGGTGGCACCGCTGGTCCAGACGATCTCGCGCGGGTCGGCGTTGATCAGCTCGGCGACTTGGCGACGGCCATTCTCGACCGCCTCCTCGGCCTTCCAGCCAAAGACGTGGGAGCGCGAGGCCGGGTTACCGAAGTTTCCGTCGACCAGCAGGCAGTCGGCCATCTTCTGGGCGACGCGGGGATCGACCGGCGTGGTCGCGGAGTAATCGAGGTAGATCGGCAACTTCATTGAGTATCTCCTATCAGGCGGTGGCGTCGCTCGTCGCTGCTATCAGTCGACGGCGGACGTCTCAATCTTGTCCATCTGGGCGGTACGGCCCGCGACGCGTCGCAGGTCCTGGCGGTGGGCGACTTCCTGCACCTCGCGGCGCATGACGAGGTCGGCCAGGCTGATACCGCTGAGGAATTCATGGATCTGCTGGCTGAGATCGCACCACAGGTGGTGGGTCAGACAGGTGTCACCGGCGTGACAGTCTCCCAGGCCCTGGCAACGGGTGGCATCGACCGATTCGTTGACCGCATCGATGACCTGGGCCACCTGGATGGTTTCCATGCCCCGCGACAGCTGGTAGCCGCCACCCGGGCCGCGCACGCTGGAGACCAGGCTGCTGCGGCGCAACTTGGCGAACAGCTGCTCCAGATAAGAGAGAGAAATGCCCTGGCGCTCGGAAATGTCGGCCAAAGACACCGGCCCATGCTGCGCGTGCAACGCCAGATCGAGCATGGCGGTCACGGCATATCGGCCTTTGGTAGTCAGTCGCATGGCTAATGGGTACCACGGGAGTTACAGGATGTGAGCGAGTATGCGATTCCCGAGCATTTAAGTCAACTATTAGACCTAGTGCTTTAGTCGGGTTTGCATCGGGGAGGCGGGCGCGAGTTTAACAGACCAGGGGCGTGAGCACACGCCCCATGTATCAGCGCGCCGTAATCAATGCGACTGAGTGTCGCTCTGCGCGGCTTGCTTGACGTCCACGAAGTCTTCCTCAGGCAACGCAGGCAGCTCCTTGCCGCAATAGTCACTACCGAGCTTGGTCAGTGCCCCGCACATGCCTTCAAGCCGTTCGTCGACCGCCTGCAGGTGATCGAGCATCTGGCCAATGGCGCGAGCCACTGGGTCAGGCATGTCACCACTGACGCCATAGGCATCGAAGCCGATCTTCTCGGCCATGGCCTTGCGCTTGGCCTCGACCTCGGTGTCCTCGGACTTGACGATGATACGCCCCGGAATGCCGACCGCCGTGGCCCCCGCCGGCACCGCCTTGGTCACCACGGCATTGGAACCGATCTTGGCCCCAGCCCCGACAGTGAAAGGGCCGAGCACCTTGGCACCAGCCCCCACCACCACGCCGTTCTCCAGGGTCGGATGGCGCTTGCCTTTGTTCCAGCTGGTGCCGCCAAGGGTCACGCCCTGGTACAGGGTGACGTCATCGCCGATCTCGGCGGTTTCACCAATGACGATGCCCATGCCGTGATCGATGAAGAAGCGCCGACCGATGGTCGCCCCCGGATGGATCTCGATACCGGTGAGCCAACGCCCGAAGTTCGACACCAGGCGCGCGAGCCACTTGAAGTCGCGAACCCACAAGGCATGACCCAGGCGGTGCAACCAGATCGCGTGCATGCCCGGATAGCAGGTCAGCACCTCGAAGGCGTTGCGCGCCGCCGGATCACGATGGAATACGCTCTGGATATCTTCACGCAGACGCTCGAACATCTCTTTCTAGTCCTTCCGCTTATGCGGCTCGCCCCGAGCGACTTTCTGGGTCTCGGTGAGGATGCCGCGCAAAATGCTCATTTCCGAACGATTGACCGAGCTGCGCCCATAGAGCCTGCGCAGACGCGGCATCAGGTGCTTGGGCTTTTCAGGGTCGAGGAAGCCGATGTCCACCAGGGTCTTCTCCAGGTGGTCGTAGAACAGCTCCATTTCGTCCATGGTCGCCAGCTCGCCGCTACGCAGCGAGTTGGCTTCGAACTTCTCGACCTTGGTTGGCGAACCTTGTACCGCCAGCCAGGCCATGCGCACCTCGTAGGAGAGCACCTGGACCGCGGCGGCGAGGTTCAGCGAACTGAAGTCGGGATTCGAGGGAATATGCACGTGGAAGTGACATCGCTGCAGCTCTTCGTTGGTCAGACCGGCGTGCTCGCGACCGAACACCAGGGCGATTTCCTCACCGACGCCCGCCTGCTCGACAACCTTGGCACCGCATTCGCGGGGGTCGAGCAAAGGCCAGGGGATGCTACGGTCGCGCGCACTGGTACCAATCGCCAGACTGCAACCGACCAGCGCCTCTTCGAGGCTGTCGACCACCTGGGCGTTTTCCAGTACGTCATCGGCGCCCGATGCACGGGCGGTGGCATCCACCGCAGGGAAATCCAGTGGCTGGACCAGCACCAGGCGCGACAAGCCCATGTTTTTCATGGCTCGTGCAGCGCCGCCGATATTGCCGGGGTGGCTGGTATTGACCAGAACAACACGAATATTTTGCAGCAAGGTGTAGAGCTCACAGAGACAGGAAAAGGGGCAGTCGATCTTACAGAACCGACAGACGTAACGCCATGAAAGCAAATGTCACCCTTCTGCCGGAACAGTTTTCTGATAGAATGTGCGGCTTTCTTCTTTAACATCCCCAGGTGAAACGCCCATGCAGCCTATGCTGAATATCGCGCTGCGCGCCGCTCGCAGCGCCAGTGAACTGATTTTCCGCTCCATCGAACGCCTGGATAGCCTCAAGGTCGACGAGAAAGACGCTAAAGATTACGTCTCCGAAGTCGATCGCGCCGCCGAGCAGACCATCGTCAACGCCCTGCGCAAGGCCTACCCGAACCACTCCATCCAGGGTGAAGAGACCGGCCTGCACGCCGGCTCCGGCGAGGAAGGCAAGGACTACCTGTGGATCATCGACCCACTGGACGGTACCACCAACTTCCTGCGTGGCGTTCCTCACTTCGCCGTCAGCATCGCCTGCAAATACCGTGGTCGCCTTGAGCACGCCGTCATCGTCGACCCGGTTCGCCAGGAAGAATTCACCGCCAGCCGCGGTCGCGGCGCCCAGCTCAACGGTCGCCGCCTGCGCGTCAGCTCGCGCACCAGCCTGGAAGGCGCCCTGCTGGGTACCGGCTTCCCGTTCCGTGACAACCAGATGGCCGACCTGGACAACTACCTGGGCATGTTCCGCGCCCTGACTGGCCAGACCGCCGGCATCCGCCGCGCCGGCTCCGCCAGCCTGGATCTGGCCTATGTTGCCGCCGGCCGCTTCGACGCGTTCTGGGAGTCGGGTCTGTCCGAGTGGGACATGGCCGCTGGCGTACTGCTGATCCAGGAAGCTGGCGGCCTGGTGAGTGACTTCAATGGTGGCCACGATTTCCTCGACAAAGGCCACATCATCGCGGGCAACATCAAGTGCTTCAAGGCCGTGCTGACTGCCATCCAGCCGCACCTACCCGAACACATGAAGCGCTAAGCGCCGATTGCAACGCAAAAAAAGCACCCCTCAGGGTGCTTTTTTTATGGCTGTGTCCCGTCCTGAATAAGGTTTACACCTCCCATCCCGAATTTCCGGAGAGTCAGATGGAGCAAGGTGTAAAGCGCACACAGCGAGATTACTCACTGTCTTTTAAATTGGCGGTGGTTGATCAGATTGAAAAAGGCGAGATGACCTACGGCCAGGCCCAGGAACGGTATGGCATCCAGGGTCGATCGACGGTTCTGGTATGGTTGCGTAAGCACGGTCGGCAGGATTGGAGCCAAGGGGCATCGATCCGAGCCGAGAGGAGCTGCGCGATGTCTGACCCCAAACCGCTCACTCCAGAGCAGCGGATCAAAGAGCTTGAGCAGCAGCTTGAGCTGATGAGCCAGAAGGCCCAGTTCTTCGAGACGGTCGTCGATGTTCTGAAAAATGACTATGGTGTTTCGGTCGTAAAAAAGCGATCCGGCAAGTCCTCTCGCAAGGTCAAGTCGCAGGACTGAGCATTGCCAGGGCTTGTCAGTTTCTAGGCATCAGTCGACAGGCTTACTACAAACGCAACCGAGCCGCTGATGGCAAAGAGCGCCAGGCAGACCGGGTGGTTAAGTTTGTTCAGCAAGTCCGGATGCGCCAGCCTCGTCTGGGTACACGCAAGCTGCACTATCTGCTGCATTGCCAGCCTGACAGACGACTCCAGATCGGCCGAGATAGGCTGTTCCAAGTCTTGGGAGAGCGCCGTTTGCTCGTACTGCCTAAGCGGGCCTACCACAAGACAACACAAAGCTTTCATCGCTTCTACCGCCACCCCAACTTACTCAAGCCCGGGCCAAGCCAGATTGTTCCGACAAGGCCGGAACATGTCTGGGTGGCCGACATTACTTACCTGCCCGCACGTAACGGCCCGCTATACCTGAGCCTGATAACGGATGCGTACTCCAGGAAAATCGTTGGCCACCACGTCCATGAGAGCCTGCATGCCGAGTCAGTGGCGCAAGCTTTCAAGCAGGCACTACGAAAGCGACGTCGTCGCCAGCCATTAGTCCACCATTCGGATCGAGGCATCCAATATTGCTCGGCGCTATACCAGTCACTGCATCAACGGCACGGCGTTCAGTGCTCCATGACTGATGGGTATGACTGCTACCAGAACGCGCTGGCCGAGCGAATCAACGGAATCCTCAAGATGGAGCTGCTGTTGAGTAGCCCTGCAGATTTGGAGCAAGCGAGACAGATGGTTGACGAGGCAGTGCAGATCTACAACACAGAACGGCCTCATATGGCCCTGAAAAACAAAACGCCCGATGCTGTGCATCGGGCGTTTTGAGGCCTGTCGGCCTACCTGAACAGGTGTAAACCTATTTCAGGACTAGACACTGAAACACCACAAGCCCAGTGAAAGCGTCGAGCCTGTGGGGGCGGGTTTACCCACGACAAAGTCGGCACCAGGGTGCCGCTGCGCGCTTTACTGGCCTGCCTGGTTCTCGCTAAGGACCAGGTTGCCGTTCTTGTCCAATGGAATGGTCGAACCCGGCTCGTGATTCATCTTCACCCGACCGACCTTGTCACCAATGGAGTAGGTCACGTTGTAGCCGACCACTTTCTCGCTCAGGTCATTGACGGTATTGCAGCGGGTCTGCGTGGTGGTATAGGTGTCACGCTCCTGCATGCCCTCCTGCACCTTGTTACCCGCATAACCACCACCGACCGCACCAGCCACGGTGGCGATCTTCTTGCCAGTGCCGCCGCCGATCTGGTTACCCAGCAGGCCACCTGCGATAGCGCCGACCACGGTACCGGCGATCTGGTGCTGGTCCTTGACCGGCGCCTGGCGCGTGACAGCGACGTCCTTGCAGACCTGACGCGGCGTCTTGATGGTTTCCTTGATGGGCTGCACGTCCGTAACCTGGGCGTACTCCGGCCCCTTGTTCACCAAGCTGTAGGTCGCCACAGCACCTCCGGCGGTTACACCGACAGCACCCAGAACCGCACCCACCAGCATTGATTTATTCACGTGAACCTCCTGATCGTACCCGCGGGATCTCGCCCGCTTTCTCCCAGCCTTGGAGCAAAAAAAAAGGCGCGAGTTCAATACTCGCGCCTCTCTTTACGGCAAACGGCGTAGGAAACAACCTTACGGACGATCGTCCACGCCGTCAGTCTTGGCTGGCGGAATCAGGTCTTCACTGCTCAGGTTCAGCCAGATCAGCACCACGTTGGCGATGTAGATCGACGAGTAGGTACCGGCCATGACACCGATGAACAGCGCCAGGGAGAAGCCGAACAGGTTGTCGCCACCGAAGAACAGCAGCGCCGCGATGGCCAGCAAGGTCGACACCGAGGTGGCGATGGTACGCAGCAGGGTCTGAGTGGTCGAGACGTTGATGTTCTCGATCAGCGAGGCCTTGCGCATGACGCGGAAGTTCTCACGCACCCGGTCGAACACGACGATGGTGTCGTTGAGCGAGTAGCCGATGATCGCCAGGACCGCCGCCAGCACCGTCAAGTCAAAGGTGATCTGGAAGAACGACAGGATGCCCAGTGTCACCACCACGTCGTGGATCAGCGAGACGATCGCGCCTAAGGCGAATTTCCACTGGAAGCGGAATGCCAGGTAGACCAGGATGCCACCCAGGGCCAGGAGCATGCCCAGACCACCTTGGTCACGCAGCTCCTCGCCCACCTGCGGGCCGACGAACTCGACACGCTTGACGGTAGCCGGGTTGTCGCCACCTGCCTTCTGCAGGGCTTCGGCCACCTTGTTGCCCAGCTGCGGGTCGTCACCCGGCATACGTACCAGCAGGTCGGTGGTGGCGCCAAAGCTCTGCACCACAGCCTCGTGGAAGCCGGAGTCGGCCAGCTCGGCACGAACTGCCTTGAGGTCCGCAGGACGCTCATAGGTCAGTTCGATCAGCGTACCGCCGGTAAAGTCCAGGCCGAAGTTCAGGCCCTTGTGCCACCAGCTGAACAACGCCAGGACAGTCAGGAGCGCGGTGATGGCGAACGCGACATTGCGTACGCCCATGAAGTTGATAGTTTTCATGTCAGCCCCCTCAAACCCACAGCTTCTTGATGTCACGCCCGCCGCAAGTCAGGTTGACCAGTGCACGGGTCATCATGATGGCGGTGAACATCGAGGTGAAAATCCCGAGGGACATGGTGACCGCGAAGCCTTTGACCGGGCCGGTACCCATGGCGAACAGGATGCCGCCGACCAGCAGCGTGGTCAGGTTGGCATCGACGATCGCCGAGTAGGCACGGTTGAAGCCTTCATGAATGGCGCGCTGCACCGACATGCCCGCAGCGATCTCTTCACGAATACGCGAGAAGATCAGCACGTTGGCGTCCACCGCCATGCCCATGGTCAGTACGATACCGGCGATACCCGGCAAGGTCAGGGTCGCGCCCAGCAGTGACATCAGTGCCAGCAGCAGGACCATGTTGCCCGCCAGGGCAATGGTCGCCAGCACGCCGAAGGCACGGTAGATGGCGATGATGAACAGCGAAACGAACAGCATGCCCCACAGGGATGCATCGATACCCTTGGTGATGTTGTCGGCACCCAGGCTCGGGCCAATGGTGCGCTCTTCGGCGAAGTACATCGGTGCGGCCAGGCCACCTGCACGCAGCAGCAGGGCCAGCTCGGACGACTCGCCCTGGCCGTTCAGGCCGGTGATACGGAACTGGCTGCCCAGCGGCGACTGGATGGTCGCCAGGCTGATGATCTTCTTCTCTTCCTTGAAGGTCTGGACCGCGACGTCTTTCTCGACACCGTCGACCATCTGCTTCTCGTAGCGCGTCATCGGCTTCTGCTCGATGAAGATCACCGCCATGCTACGACCGACGTTGGTACGGGTGGCCCGGCTCATCAGCTCACCGCCGTGACCGTCGAGACGGATGTTCACCTGCGGGCGGCCATGCTCATCGAAGCTGGCCTGAGCGTCGGTCACCTGATCACCGGTGATGATCAGGCCACGCTCGACTGCAGCCGAACGGCCGCCTTCGCGGAACTCGAACACCTCGGTAGTGGCCTTGGACGCACCCGGCTCGGCGCCGAAGCGGAACTCAAGGTTGGCCGTCTTGCCCAGGATACGCTTGGCCTCGGCGGTGTCCTGCACACCGGGCAGCTCAACCACGATGCGGTTGGCGCCCTGGCGCTGAACCAGCGGCTCGGCGACACCGAGCTCGTTGACCCGGTTACGGACAGTGGTGAGGTTCTGCTTGATCGAATATTCGCGGATCTCGGCGACTTTGGCCGGGGTCAGCGCCAAACGCAGCACGGCGAGCTCGTTGCGCTCGGTGGTGGTCAGGTCAAAGTCGTTGAAATTCTTGCGGACCAGGCTGCGAGCCTGTTCGCGGGTAGCATCGTCGGCGAAGCCCAGCATGATCGCGCCGTCCTGCTGAGGCAGGCTGCGGTAGCGGATGCGCTCTTTGCGCAGCAAGGTCTTGACCTCGCCTTCGTAGACTTTCATGCGGGCGCTCATGGCCTTGTCCATGTCCACTTCCAGCAGGAAGTGCACACCACCGGACAGGTCCAGGCCCAGCTTCATCGGGCTGGCGCCGAGGTTGCGCAGCCATTGCGGGGTGGTTTGGGCCAGGTTCAGGGCCACGACGTAATCATCGCCCAGTGCCTTGCGCACCACGTCCTTGGCCGGGAGCTGGTCTTCCTGGTTGGTCAGGCGCACCAGCGCACTGCCCTTCTCACCCAGGCTGCCGCCCTTGACGGCAATACCGGCGTCGGTCAGCGCCTTGGTGGCGCGATCCAGGTCGGCCTGGCTCACATGCAGCGCGGAACTCGCACCGCTGATCTGCACCGCCGGATCATCCGGGTAAAGGTTGGGAGCGGAATAAATAAAGCCGATCGCCAGTACCACCAGGATCAGCAGGTATTTCCACAGAGGGTATTTGTTCAGCATCACGCCGCCCGTTCAAGACGCGGGGCGCGTTGCGCGCCCCGACTGGAAAAGATAACCGGTAACTCAGATAGCCTTGAGCGTACCTTTTGGCAGGGTCGCGGCAACGGCGCCCTTCTGGAACTTCAGCTCGACGTTGTCGGACACTTCCAGTACCACGAAGTCATCGGAGACTTTGACGATCTTGCCGGCGATGCCGCCGTTGGTGACAACTTCGTCACCTTTTTGCAAGTTGCTCAGCAGGTTCTTCTGCTCCTTGGCGCGCTTGGCCTGTGGGCGCCAGATCATCAGGTAGAAGATGACCAGGAAACCAACCAGGAAGATCCACTCAAAGCCGGTACCGGCTGGGCCGGCGGCAGGGGCTGCAGCGTCCGCGTAGGCGGCGGGAATCAAGAAGCTCATTGGGCACTCCTAATGGATGTTTTCTAATAATGGATGCGAACAGTCAGTCCAAAGGCGGCACAGGCAGCCCGCGCTTGGCGTAGAAGGCGTCGACAAAGGCGGCCAATTTACCTTGTTGAATAGCCTCGCGTAAACCGGCCATCAAGCGCTGGTAATGGCGCAAGTTGTGGATGGTATTCAGCATGCTGCTCAACATTTCGCCGCATTTATCCAAATGATGGAGATAGGCGCGCGAGAAGTTGGTGCAGGTATAGCAATCACAGGTCGGATCGAGCGGCGAATCATCATGACGATGGAACGCGTTACGGATCTTGATCACCCCGGTATCGACGAACAGATGACCGTTGCGCGCGTTGCGCGTCGGCATCACGCAGTCGAACATGTCGACGCCGCGGCGCACACCCTCTACAAGATCCTCCGGCTTGCCTACCCCCATAAGGTAACGAGGTTTGTCAGCCGGCATCTGGCCTGGCAGGTAGTCCAGCACCTTGATCATCTCGTGCTTGGGTTCGCCCACCGACAGACCGCCGATGGCCAGGCCGTCAAAGCCGATGTTTTCCAGCGCTTCGAGCGAGCGCATGCGCAGGTCCTGGTACATGCCACCCTGGACAATGCCGAACAGCGCCGCGGTGTTATCGGCGTGGGCATTCTTCGAGCGCTGGGCCCAGCGCAGCGAAAGCTCCATGGAGGTGCGCGCCACGTCGTGCTCGGCCGGGTATGGCGTGCACTCGTCGAAGATCATCACGATGTCCGAGCCCAGGTCACGCTGGACCTGCATGGACTCCTCGGGGCCCATGAACACCTTGGAGCCATCGACCGGCGAGGCGAAGGTCACGCCCTCTTCCTTGATCTTGCGCATGGCGCCGAGGCTGAACACCTGGAAACCACCGGAGTCAGTGAGAATCGGACCTTTCCACTGCATGAAGTCGTGCAGGCTGCCATGCTTCTTGATCACCTCGGTGCCCGGACGCAACCACAGGTGGAAGGTGTTGCCCAGGATGATCTCGGCGCCGATGGCCTCGATGTCGCGTGGCAGCATGCCCTTGACCGTGCCATAGGTGCCCACCGGCATGAACGCCGGGGTCTCGACCGTGCCACGGGGGAAGGTCAGGCGACCACGACGGGCCTTGCCGTCGGTGGCCAGCAGTTCGAACGACATTCGACAGGTGCGACTCATGCTTGATCCTCGGGGCCGCGCGGCGCCGGATTGCGGGTGATGAACATGGCATCACCGTAACTGAAGAAGCGGTACCCCTGCTCGACCGCCGCCGCATAGGCAGCCATGGTCTCGGGGTAGCCGGCGAAGGCCGAGACCAGCATCAGCAGCGTGGACTCCGGCAGGTGGAAGTTGGTGACCAGGGCATCGACCACGTGGAATGGCCGGCCCGGATAGATGAAGATGTCGGTGTCGCCACTGAAGGCCTTGAGCACGCCATCACGTGCGGCGCTCTCCAGCGAACGCACGCTGGTGGTGCCCACGGCGATCACCCGACCACCCCGATCGCGACAGGCCTGAACGGCATCCACCACATCCTGGCTGACCTCCAGCCACTCTTTGTGCATGTGGTGGTCTTCGATCTTGTCGACGCGCACCGGCTGGAAGGTACCCGCGCCCACATGCAAGGTCACGAAAGCACGTTCCACGCCCTTGGCAGCGATCTTTTCCAGCAGAGCCTCATCGAAATGCAGGCCTGCAGTCGGCGCAGCCACGGCGCCTGCGCGCTCGGCGTACACGGTTTGATAGCGTTCGCGATCGGCGCCTTCGTCCGGGCGATCGATGTAGGGCGGCAACGGCATGTGCCCGACACGCTCCAGCAGCGGCAGCACTTCTTCAGTGAAGCGCAGCTCGAACAAGGTCTCGTGACGCGCCACCATCTCGGCCTCGCCACCGCCATCGATGAGAATCTGCGTGCCCGGCTTGGGCGCCTTGCTGGCGCGCACATGGGCCAGCACCCGGTGGCTGTCCAGCACACGCTCGACCAGCACTTCCAGCTTGCCGCCGGAGGCCTTCTGGCCGAACAGACGCGCCGGGATCACCCGGGTATTGTTGAAGACCATAAGGTCGCCGGGGCGCAGGTATTCCAGCAAATCGGTGAATTGCCGGTGCGCCAGCTCCCCGCTCGGCCCATCGAGGACCAGCAGACGGCTGCCATGGCGCTCGGCCAAGGGGTGACGGGCGATCAGGGAATCGGGGAGTTCGAAGGAAAAATCGGCGACGCGCATGATGGTGTTCGGTTCGACAGGGCCGGAAAGTTTAGCCCAACGAACGAAAATTGACCATGAAACCCGATTGACCGACTCAATGAGGCTCTCTATACTGCGCGCCACATGCCCTGATGGCGGAATTGGTAGACGCGGCGGATTCAAAATCCGTTTTCGAAAGGAGTGGGAGTTCGAGTCTCCCTCGGGGCACCAAAATCCGAAAGAAACCGACCTTCTGGTCGGTTTTTTTGTGCCTGCAATTTGCCAGGCAAGGCATGTCCCTTATGAGGGTGTCGAATCCGCAAACAAGGGCGAAGCCCTTGCCATCCACCGCGTTCCCCTTTTCGCGGGTAAACCCCCACTGGTTACGTGGTGTTCTTGTACGACAGCGTTAGCCGTCTGTAGGCACAGCGCCTCGGAGAGGGCGCGTCGATCGACTGTCCGACTTGCCCCTCGATTGGCAACGCCATCAGTATGTAGGCCGAAGCCACCCTCGAAGGCATACCCATGAAGCTGTCACACCGCCCCGTACGCCACCACGACATCGCCGCCCTCTGCTGCTTCCCCCAAGGCCCGGACGAGCTGTTCTACATGTTCCCCAAGGCCTCCTACCCGCTCACGCCGGACCAACTGAGCGATGCCATTGCCCAGCGCAGCGGCTCGACGGTGATCGAAGGTGATGGCGTGGTGCTGGGCTTTGCCAACTTCTACAAGGCCGAGCACGGCGGCGTGTGCGCCCTGGGCAACGTGGTGGTGGCGCCTGCCGCCCGTGGCCACGGCGTGGCGCGTTACCTGGTGCAATGCATGATCGACTTGGCCCGGGAGCAGTTCGCCGCGCGGGAGGTGTGGGTGTCGTGCTTCAACCACAACACGGCGGGGCTGCTGCTTTATCCGCAGTTAGGGTTCGTGCCGTTCGGCATCGAGGAACGACAGGCACCGGATGGCAACCGAGTGGCATTGGTGCAGATGAAGCAGGTGCTCGCTTAACCCCTCTCCCCGAACCTTTCCTAGTGAGCGCAGCCCACCGGGAAGGGTTCAGGCGCGCACGTACCGCTGGCGCAGCACGTCGCTGAAGGCATCCACCAGCAACACCAGCACCAGCATGCCGATGATCACGGTACTGGCCTGGGCCTCCTGGAACAGGCTCAGGGTGGTGTAGAGCATTTGCCCCAAGCCACCGGCACCGACAAAGCCGAGCACGCTGGCCATGCGGATGTTGTTTTCCCAACGATAGAGGCCGTAGGCAAGCAGTTGCGGCCAGAGGTTGGGCAGGGTGCCGAAACAGAATGCGGCGACTTGGCTGCCACCTTGCAGGCGAATGGCCGCAGCAGGCTCTGGCGGGGCATTTTCCAGGGCCTCGGCGAACAACCGGCCCAGCACGCCAGCGGTGTGCAAGGCCAGGGCCAGGGTCCCGGCATTAGGGCCCAGGCCTGCGGCAAGCACTGTCAGAGCGGCCCAGACCAGTTCGGGAATGGCGCGCAAGGCGTTGAGCACCATGCGTGCCACGCCCTGCAACGGCCAGCCGAAACGCCCGGCAGCGGGCAATGCCAGCAGCAAACCGAGAACCATCGCCAGGAGGGTGCCGAGGCCAGACATGGCCAGGGTTTCGAGGGCACCCTGCCCTACCGCCTTCAGATGCTCGGCAGAAAGGTCCGGGCTGAGGAAGCGGTGGGCGTACTCGCCCATCTGCGCCAGGCCACCATTGCCAACCACCGATGCCATGTCCAGCTCCAGGTAGCCGAACGAAGCGACCACGGCCGCAAGGATGGCGACGATCACCAGCAGGTTGATAAAACGGCTCATGCCAGCCTCCCACGCAGGAAGCGGCTGAGCAGATCAGCGAGCATCACCAGCACCAGAAACGCCAGCAGCATGCTCGCCACTTCAGCCCCGGCGAACATGCGCATGGACAGGTCGATCTGCTGCCCCAGCCCACCGGCACCAACAAAGCCCATCACCACCGAGGCCCGCACCGCACATTCCCATCGGTAGACGGTGTAGGACACCACCTCCGCCGCAGCGCCCGGCAAGATACCGTAGAAGAACGCCATCAGCCGCCCGCTGCCGGCCTGCAACAGGGCGTGAGCCGGGCGCTGGTCGACCGATTCGAAGATTTCCGCATAGACCTTGCCGAGCATCCCGGCGTAGGTGATGGCGATCGCCAGCACGCCGGCGGTGGGCCCAAGGCCTACCGCGCGGACGAACAGCAACGCCCAGACGATCTCCGGCACACTGCGCAGAAACACCAACAAGGCACGCACGGGCATGCGCAGCATCCTCGACCACATCCCCGGACGACCGCCCCGGGAGGCGGCCCTCAGCGAAAGCGCTCGACTGGCCAACAGGCTCGTGGGCACGGCGAGCAGCAGGGCCAGGGCCATGCCGGCGGTGGCCACGGCCAGCGTCTGCAAGGTGGCTTCGAACAGCAGCGAGAGGAAGTCCGCATCATGGGCAGGCGGCCAGAACGCGCTGACAAAATTGCCCATTTGCTGACGGTTTTCCGCCTGCAGCAGCACACCCGGGTTCAGCTCGCTCAAGCGCAGCCCAGGCCACAGTAGCGCCAGGGCGAGCACGGTCAGCAACAGCCGGGAAAACGCCGCCGGGTCGCGGTTGTCGGCCTTCAGCATCGTGGGATCTGTACCGTCAGGGTCGGCCCCGGGGTGGGCGGCGAAACCAGCTGTTCATTGGCATAGAGCGCATCGAGCAGGCTCTCGGTCACCGCCTGGGCCGGGCAATCGAACGCCACCTGCCCTTCGCGGATACCGATCACCCGGGGAAAGTGCGCCAAGGCCAGGTCGACGGCGTGAAGACTGGCGACCAGTGTCACGCCGTTATCCTGGGCATGGCGGTTGAGCAAGGCCAGGCTGTGATCGGCGAGCACCGGGTCCATGGCCGACACCGGTTCATCGGCGAGCAGCACTTCGGGCCGCTGGTACAGCGCCCGGGCAATGCCCACGCGCTGCAGTTGACCGCCGGACAACTGCCCACACTGGACGAACAGCTTGTCCGCCAACCCCAGCTCGGCCAAAGCCTGACGAGCCCCTGGCACGTCGCTTGGGTAGATCAGGTTGAGCAGGCCATGCAGGGTGCTCCATTGCCCCAGACGCCCAGCCAGCACTGCCGTGACCACGCGTTGGCGCGGTGGCAGTGGTGGCGCCTGGTGCACCAGCCCGACCCGTGCACGCAGGCGCTGGCGAGCCCTGGCTGACAGCGACCACGGCTGCTCGCCGAGCAGTTCCAGGCGCCCCGCACTGGGCTGGATAGCCGTCGCCATCAGGTGCAGCAGGCTGGACTTGCCAGCCCCGGAAGGGCCGATGATCGCTACCCGCTCGCCTCTGTCGATGCGCAGACTCACCGCATCGAGGGCGCGAACCTGGCCGTGGCGCAGGCCCGCGCCGTGCAGATGGATAGTCACTTGAGCAGACCGGCCTCGCGTGCAGCTTGCTCGGTGCCTACGTAGTTCTCAGGCTTGGTTTCGATGAAGCGGCTGGCGGCCTGCAGGTCGAGGATCGCCTTGTGCTCCGGATTGGCCGGGTCAAGCGCCAGGAAGGCCGCCTTGATCTTCTCTTTCAGGGCCGGGTCCATGTTGCCGCGCACCGTCCAGTTGTAGTCATAGTAGGTCGGAGTGGTGGCAAAGACCTTGACCTTGTTGGTATCGACCTTGCCGGCATCGACCAGCTTCTGCCAGACGCTGGCGTTGAGCACGCCGCCATCGACCTTGCCAGCCTGGACCCAGGCCACGGTGGCATCGTGGGCGCCGGAGTAGGCAACGCGGCTGAAGTAGCTCTCAGGCTTGATGTTGTCTTCCTTGAGCATGAAGTAACGCGGCATCAGGCTGCCGGAAGTGGACGAGATCGAACCGAAGGCGAACGATTTGCCCTTGAGGTCAGCCAGACTCTTCACGCCCGGGTTGGCGGTGATGAACTTGGAGGTGAACTGGGCATCCTGCTCACGCTGCACCAGCGGCGTGGCGGTCGGGTCCTTCAGGTGCACCTGGACGAAGGTGAAACCGCCCAACCAGGCCATGTCCAAGCGATTGGAGGCCAGCGATTCGACCACCGCCGGGTAATCGGCCACCGGAACGAATTTCACGTCCATGCCCAGTTGCTTGGACAGGTACTCACCCAGCGGCTTGAACTTGCGCAGCAGCTCGGTCGGCGCTTCGTCTGGGATGGCGCTTACCCGCAGGGTGTCAGCAGCCTGGGCAATGACGGCACAGCAAGACAGCACGAGACCGGCGGCGACCGCCAGGGGACGTTTGAGCATGGGATTCTCCGGTTCAATAGCGGGGAAAAGGCCGGCAACGCGCCGACCGGGGGATTATAAGAGCCGCTGGCGCAAAGGCCAGCTTTGCTACAATCGCGCATCACGAAAATCCGAGGTGCGTATGAGCGAACCGATTCGTCTGACCCAGTACAGCCATGGCGCCGGCTGTGGTTGCAAGATCTCCCCCAAGGTGCTGGATGTGATTCTCGCCGAGAGCGGCGCCCAGGCCCTGGACCCGAAACTCTGGGTAGGCAACGCCTCGCGCGACGATGCCGCTGTGTATGCCCTGGACGATGAACGCGGCGTGGTCTCGACCACCGACTTCTTCATGCCGATCGTCGATGACCCCTACGATTTCGGCCGTATCGCCGCCACCAACGCCATCAGCGACATCTACGCCATGGGCGGCGACCCGCTAATGGCCATCGCCATCCTCGGCTGGCCGGTCAACGTCTTGCCACCGGAAGTCGCCCGCGAGGTGATCCGCGGTGGCCGCGCCGTGTGCGCCGAGGCCGGCATCCCGCTCGCCGGCGGTCACTCCATCGATGCACCCGAGCCAATCTTCGGCCTGGCGGTCACCGGCGTGGTCAGCAAGCGCCACCTCAAGCGCAACGACACCGCCAGCGTGGGCTGCCGCCTGTACCTGACCAAGCCGCTCGGCATCGGCATCCTCACCACCGCTGAAAAGAAGGCCAAGCTGCGTGCCCAGGACCAAGGCCTGGCCCGCGACTGGATGTGCACCCTCAATACCCCCGGCAGCCGCTTCGGCAAGCTCGAGGGCGTGAAGGCCATGACCGATGTCACCGGCTTCGGCCTGCTCGGCCACTTGGTGGAGCTGGCCGACGGCAGCGGACTGACCGCGCACTTGCGCTACGACGCCGTGCCACGCCTGCCCAGCGTCGATCACTACCTGGCCGAGGGCTGCATCCCTGGCGGTACGCTGCGAAACTTCGACAGCTACGGCCACAAGATCGGCACCTTGACCGATGACCAGAAGCACCTGCTGTGCGACCCTCAGACCAGTGGCGGACTGCTGGTGGCGGTCAGCCCTGAGGGCGAGGCCGAGTTTCTCGCCGTGGCAGCAGAACTGAACCTGGCCCTCTCGCCGATCGGCGAGCTGGTCGAGCGACAGACCCACGCGGTCGAGGTGCTTTGATGCGCAACGACTGCACCGATTACCGCCAGCTGTTCCTCGACGACGTGCCGATGATGGACATGCGCGCGCCGATCGAATTCACCAAGGGCGCCTTCCCCGGCGCCGTCAACCTGCCGCTGATGAACGATCAAGAGCGGCAGAAGGTCGGCACCTGCTACAAGCAGCACGGCCAGGACGCCGCCATCGCCCTGGGTCACCAGTTGGTAACCGGCGCCATCAAGCAGACTCGCCTGGAGGCGTGGGTGACATTCGCCCAGGCCCACCCCGATGGCTACCTGTACTGTTTCCGTGGTGGTTTGCGCTCACAGCTCGTCCAAGCCTTGCTAAGGGATGAAGCCGGCATCCAGTACCCGAAGGTAGAGGGCGGCTACAAGGCCATGCGCACCTTCTTGCTGGAAACCACCTTGCAAGCCGTCGACGAATGCGACTTCGTATTGATCGGCGGGCTGACGGGTACGGGCAAGACCGATGTGCTGCTGCAGTTGGACAACGTTCTGGATTTAGAAGGTCATGCCAACCATCGGGGGTCGAGTTTCGGCAAGCGCGCCACCGCGCAGCCGGCGCAGATTGATTTCGAGAACCAGCTCGCCATCGACATTCTCAAGAAGCGTGCCCGTGGCCTGCAGCAGTTCGTGCTGGAGGATGAAGGGCGCATCATTGGCAGTTGCTCGGTACCTCTTGAGCTATACCAGGGCATGCAGCAGTACCCACTGGTATGGCTCGAGGACAGCTTCGAGAACCGCGTGGAGCGCCTTCTGCGGGACTACGGCATCAACCTGCATGCCGAATTCGTCGAGCGACATGGCGCTGAACACGGGCCACGGCTGTTTGCCGAACGCATACGTCAAAGCATGGCCAATATCCAAAAGCGTCTGGGCGGCGAGCGATATCAACGCCTTTCGGTGCTACTGGAGCAAGCGTTGGAAGCACAGTTGAACACCGGTGAGGTGGACCTGCACCGAGGTTGGATCGAAGGTGTGCTCAAGGAGTACTACGACCCGATGTACGCCTACCAGCGCGAAGCCAAAGCGGAGCGTATCGAGTTCGCCGGGGACGGCGTGGAAGTGCGCGAGTACCTCAAGGCCCGGGCCAAGCGCGAGCCACGCACCACCCCCTAGGGCAATTTGCCCCCTAAAGGCGCCCCTACAGCGGCGGCGCCTTCAGAACCCTACGATCAACTCGCTGAACGTGGCGCTTCGTGCTCATCGCAAAGCCCACGGATCAGCTCGCGCAACCAGCGGTGGCCAGCATCGCCCTCGCGCCTGGCATGCCAGGCCTGGGTAAAGGCAAACGGCGCGATCGGTAGCGGGGGCGCAAAGCTGCGTAGGCCGGGGTCGAGCCGGGCACCCGCCAGGCTGCGGCGGGCCACGGTCAGAATGAGGTCGGTACCGGTGATCACGCCCTGGGCCACCCCCCAGTGTGGCAGGGTGAGCGCAATCCGTCGCCCTTGGCCCAACGCATGGAGTGCCAGGTCGATCTCGTTATCGATGCCTGGTCGCACGGCCACCAGCACATGGGGGCGCGCCAGCCACTGGGCCAGCGAAAGCCCCGTACGCGCCGGCAGACTGCGGCGATCCGCCAAACAGGTGAACGACTCTTCGAACAGCACCTGCAGCCGCACTTCCGAAGGCAAATCGGGAAACACCCCCAACGCCAGGTCCACCTCACCATCGATCAATTGCCCGAGCATGGCTTCACGACTGCCTTGGGATACCACCAGGTCGATGCCTGGCGCCTCCGTCCTGAGCCTGCGCATCAGCCCCGGCAACACCACCCGCGCGCCATAGTCCGACATCGCCAGGCGAAACGTGCGCCGCGCCCGACTCGGCTCGAAACGCGGGCTGCCCAACAGGCCGTCGAGCTGCTCGAGTGCTTGTTCGAGCGGCTCGCGCAAAGCCTGGGCACGACTGCTCAGGTGCAGGCGCCCGCCCAGGCGCACCAGCAGTGGGTCGGCAAAAATGTCTCGAAGCTGGGCCAGGGCATGGCTGACGGCTGGCTGGCTGCGGTGCAAACGTAAGGCAGCCCGGGAGACATGTTGCTCGCTGAGCAGCGCATGCAAGGTCAACAGCAGATTGAGGTCGATACGGCGCAGGTCATCCATATGACGAATACAGCCTGTGTGAATTTCGAATTTCCATCATTGAAATGGATAAACAACACTGCGCCTAGTGTTTTCCACAGGAGCCCTTCCATGCCGCATGCCCTCTCCCTCTCAGCTATCCTCCCGTTGCTTGTCGCGCTATTGGCCGGTGCCGCCGTGCCTTTTCAGGCGGGCAGCAATGCCGCGCTCGGTCGCCTGTTGGGGCACCCGCTGTGGGCGGCGGGGGTATCACTGAGCGTCAGCCTGCTGATGCTGGTCCCCGCACTGCTGGTGATGCGCGCGCCTCTGCCGCAGGTGCAGAACCTGGCCCAGGCGCCCTGGTGGGCCTGGTTTGGCGGTGTGGCTGGCGTGCTCTACATCACCGCAGCGCTGGTGCTGACCCCCCGGCTGGGGGCGGCGGGATTCATCGTCTGCGTGATCGCCGGGCAGGTACTGTCGTCGCTGCTGATCGACCAATGGGGGCTGATGGGGTTGCCGGAGCGGCCGGTCAACACCCTGCGCTTGGCGGGCGTGGGGATGATCGTGATAGGGATGCTGGTGGTGCAGTGGGGGACGTCGCGCTGAGGTGTTGCCTGTACCGCTTATTCGCAAGTGAACCCGCCTACCACCTAGTCCAATGTGTGGGAGCGGGTCACAGCGACTGCGACGACTCCGGCGGCATCAGCACCTTGTCCACATCGAAATGCAGCGCAGGCATCTGGGTGCCAGCGTAGATCGTGACCGCGATCGCGGCGATCAGCGCCACATCGAGCCAGTGCCAACCGGGCATGTCATCGGCGCGCCGGGCCTTCCAGCACCACCAGGCCTGCCCTAGGCAGAACACCAGGATCGCCAGGCTCCACAGGTAGAAACCTGCACCAAAGCCGGTAACGTCCTGGAAGGCGTAGCTCTGGTTGTCCGGAAGCCGCTCGATACCCAGGCTGCTGAGCGCCAGGTACAGGGCGCTTCCCCCCAGCAGCAACGCCAGCCGGCGAAAGCGCCGATGGGCCAGCACCGCCACCACCAGCAACGGGTTGGCAAACCATTGATACAGGCCGAACGGTACGCCCCAGGGCCCGTAAAGCAGCATCTGCAAGGCTGGCATGTGCCGGCTTGCGCCCATCAAGGCGCCGTCGAAGAACAGGCCGATCAGGTACAGAAGCAGGCTCACGGGCAGGTAATAGGCAGACAACCGCAGGCTCCGGTATTTGGACGAGCCTGAAACCATACAGCACCCGTGTTTCACGCAACAGGTGGCTCAAGCAACAAGCCCTACAGACCTGGGGCGAAAACACCGGCCTCAGGCCACTTCGGCCCCGTCATCCTCCGGCCAGTGCGGCTCGTTCGCCTCCAGCGGCGGCAGGCCGTAATGTGCACGGGCGGCGTCGCAGCTTGGGTTGTGCACACCGTTGACCCAAGAGGCCTCGAACTCCCGGCAAGGGCTCGAGCGGTTTTCATAGATGGTGCAGGCGACCTGCTTGCCGACCTCGCCCTCCAGGGCGGTGCAGCGACAGGGCTTGGCGTCGGTGCCGATCATGGCGACGCGGGTGGGGTTGATCTGTACCACCAGATCGTCGGGCACAACGCCGCCGGCTGATTGGCATTCGCCCCAGAAAAAAGACACACGGAAGTACCCGCAGCAGGCGCCGCAGTCAAGGCAAGGGTTGTATTCGGACATGATGGCACGGAGGGAGGGTTGTTGTTATGGGGGCTGGGCCCGCGCGCCATTCTCAGTCCAAGCGGGGGTGGCTGAGAAGAGGGGGAAAGCAAAAAATAACGCCGCTGATCCGGAACGATCGGGGCCGCGTTGCGGCCCCTTCCGCGGTGTCACTTTTGGGTCAGGCCATCGGCTCGGAACATCTGGCGAATACCACGAATGGCCTGGCGAATACGGTCCTGGTTTTCGATCAGGGCGAAGCGCACATGGTCGTCGCCATAGTCGCCAAAGCCGATCCCCGGCGACACACAGACCTTGGCCTCGGCCAGCAGCTTCTTGGAAAATTCCAGCGAGCCCAGGTGAGCGTAGGCTTCGGGAATCTTCGCCCAGACGTACATCGAGGCCTTGGGGTTCTCGACCATCCAGCCGATCTCATGCAGCCCCTTGACCAACAGGTTGCGGCGCTGGCGGTACTGCTCGGCAATGTCCCGCACGCACTGCTGATCGCCTTCAAGCGCCGCGATGGCTGCGACCTGCAACGGGGTGAAGGTGCCATAGTCGTGATAGCTCTTGATCCGCGCCAGGGCGCTGACCAACTCCGGGTTGCCGACCATGAAACCGATACGCCAGCCGGCCATGTTGTAGCTCTTGGACAGCGTGAAGAATTCCACCGCGATGTCCTTCGCGCCGGGCACCTGCATGATCGACGGGGCTTTCCAGCCGTCATAGACGATGTCGGCGTAGGCCAGGTCGTGGACCACCAGCACGTCATACTGCTTGGCCAGAGCGACCACACGCTCGAAGAAGTCCAGCTCGACACACTGGGCGGTCGGGTTGGACGGGAAGCCCAGGATCATCATCTTGGGCTTGGGGATCGACTCGCGAATCGCCCGCTCCAGCTCGTTGAAGAAGTCCACACCGGGCACCAGCGGCACCGAGCGCACCTGGGCACCGGCGATGACTGCGCCATAGATGTGGATAGGGTAGCTGGGGTTTGGCACCAGCACCGTGTCGCCATGGTCGAGAGTGCCGAGCATCAGGTGAGCCAGGCCCTCCTTGGAGCCAATGGTAACGATGGCTTCGGTTTCAGGGTCGATTTCGACCTCGTAGCGCTCCTGATACCAGCGCGAAATGGCCCGGCGCAGGCGCGGGATGCCGCGTGAGGTGGAGTAGCCATGGGTGTCTTCGCGCTGGGCGACCTGGACCAGTTTCTCGACGATATGCGGTGGCGTGGCGCCGTCGGGGTTGCCCATGCTCAGGTCGATGATGTCCTCGCCACGGCGGCGGGCGGCCATCTTGAGCTCGGCGGTGATGTTGAAGACGTAGGGGGGGAGACGATCGATGCGCGCAAAGCGGCGCGGCGAACCTGGGTTGGCCATGGCTTCCTCGAATGACGTAAGCGCCCGGAACCGTCCGAGCGACGTTGGCCGCTGCGGCGGCCGAATCAGAAGATAGTGCCGACACGAATAACCTGTAAAGGATAATTTCCTGTTTTGTTAGATCTTTTTAGGCTTATTCATTGAATTCGTTAGATTTACGTTGCCTGTGCCGGCCTTTTCGCGGGTAAACCCGCTCCCGTAGGGGCCGCGTAAGTCTTTAAAACGGCGCAATCCCGGTGGGCGGTTTACCCGAAAAAGGCGCCATCGAAACGACCGCCATAAAAAAACCCCGGCACAAGGCCGGGGTTTTCGTGTAACAGGCGTGTGTATCAGCGTGCGTAGGTCATCAGCACGTCCGCGGCAGTCTGGCTGTCCACCGACATCATCACGCTCAGGGCAGTGACGGTGAGGATGGAGAAACCAAAGACCTTGCGGGCCCACTTGCTGTCGTCCTCGGCCTTGTAGCCGCCCCAAGCCATGTACAGCCAGTACAGGCCCATGGCAGCCGCCACGGCGAGGTAACCCAGACCGGCGTAGCCGCCCAGGGTCAGCATCAGGGTGGCGAGCACGAAGGCCAGCACGTACAGCACGATCTGCTTCTTCGCCGCGAGAATACCGCGCGCCACCGGCAGGACCGGAATGTTGGCGGCGCTGTAATCCTTGAAGCGGAAGATGGCGATGGCGAAGCTGTGTGGCATCTGCCACAGGCTGAACATCACCAGCAGCGTCACTGCAGCCAGGTCGAAGCTGTTGCTGACGGCGCAGTAACCGATCACCGGAGGCATGGCACCGGACAGGCTGCCGACCAAGGTGCCGTGCACCGACTTGCGCTTGAGCCACAGGCTGTAGAAGCCGACGTAGACGACGAAGCCTACCGCTGCGCAGAACGCCGACAGCGGGTTGGCCTGGACATACAGCAGGCTGAAACCCGCCACCCCGAGCAGGGTGGCGTAGATCAGCGCGAGGGTCAGCGACATGCCACCCTGGACCATGACGCGGTTCTTGGTGCGCTCCATCTTCTGGTCGATGTCGCGGTCGATGCAGTTATTGAACACGCAACCGGACGCGACGACCAGAGAGGTCCCCACCACTACCGCCAGGAACAGGGCGAAGTCCACATGGCCCTTCGAGGCAAGGAAGAAGCCGCCTGCCACGGAAAGCACGTTACCGAAAATGATCCCCGGTTTGGTGATTTGGATAAAGTGCTTCACGGACATGCAGTCTTACCTCACTTGGCCATCATTTCGATGTGGATGCTGAACATGATCCACAGCGACAGGCCGACCAGCAGAGCGATTACGAGAGTGGTGAACAGGAACGTCGACACATTCGAACGCTGCTCTTTCGAGCGGTCCATGTGCAGGAAGTACACCAGGTGCACCACCACCTGAATGACGGCCATGGCCACCACGATCAGGACGGTCAGGTTCTTCGGCAGGCTCGGGTACATCACCAGACCGAACGGGATCGCGGTCAGGATGATCGACAGGATGAAGCCGATCGCGTACGACTTGACGCTGCCGTGGTTGCCTTCGTGATGAGTGTCGTGTGCGCTAGCCATTACAGAACTCCCAGCAGGTAGACGACGGTGAATACGCAGATCCAGACCACGTCCAGGAAGTGCCAGAACAGGCTCAGGCAGCTCATGCGGGTCTTGGCGGTCGGGGTGATGCCCTTGGTGCTGATCTGATACATCAGGACAGCCATCCAGATCAGACCGGCAGTCACGTGCAGACCGTGGGTGCCGACCAGGGCGAAGAAGCCCGACAGGAAGCCGCTGCGGTTCGGGCCGAAGCCTTCGCCGATCAGGTGATGGAATTCATAGACTTCCATCGCGATGAAGCCAGCACCGAACAGGAAGGTGATGGCCAGCCAGCCCAGCACGCCACCTTTGTTGCCCTTGAACATCTGCAGCATGGCGAAGCCGAAGGTGATCGAGGACAGCAGCAGCAGTGCGGTTTCAACAGCTACGAAGTCGAGCTGGAAAATGTCATGACCCGACGGGCCGCCGGCAAAACTGCCGGACAGCACCGCGTAGGTGGCGAAGAGCGACGCAAACAGGATGCAGTCGGTCATCAGGTACAGCCAGAAACCGAGTACGGTCATCTGGCCCGAGTCGTGGTGGTGATCGTCGTGCCCATGGTCGTGACCATGAGCGCCGGCGTGGATTACTTGACTGGACATTGATTACACCCGCTCAAACGATTCGACACGTGCGCCGGCAGGCAGAGCACCTGCTTTGGCCAGCGCTTTCATGCGCTCGCCTTCGATGCGCGCCACTTCTTCGGCCGGAACCATGTAGCCCTGGTCGTCACGCGCAGCGTGGCGAACGAAGACAGCGATGGTTGCAACCAGGCTCGCGCCAACCAGCCACCAGATGTGCCAGATGAATGCGAAGCCGAAGACGGTCAGGAACAGGCCCATGAACAAACCGGTGGAGGTATTGCTCGGCATGTGGATCGCTTCGTACTTGGCCGCAGGCTTGTAGGCGACACCGGCTTCCTTGGCTTCGTGCCAGGCGTCCAGGCCAACCTTCTCAGGCATGTGGGCGAAGTTGTAGAACGGAGGTGGCGAAGAAGTCGACCATTCCAGGGTACGGCCACCCCATGGATCGCCAGTGACGTCCAGGTTCTGGTTGCGATCGCGGACCGATACGTACAGCTGGATCAGCTGGCAAGCGATACCGAACAGGATCAGCACGGCGCCGACGACGGCAACGTACAGGTACGGTTCCCAAGCCGGGTTGTCCGAGTGGTTCAGACGACGGGTCATGCCCATGAAGCCCAGGGCGTACAGCGGCATGAACGCTACGTAGAAGCCGGAGATCCAGAACCAGAAGGCAGCTTTGCCCCACTTCTCGTTCAGGGTGAAACCGAAGGCTTTCGGGAACCAGTAGGCGAAGCCGGCGATGTAGCCGAATACCGCACCACCGATGATCACGTTGTGGAAGTGGGCGATAACGAACAGGCTGTTGTGCAGAACGAAGTCAGCACCTGGAACAGCCAGCAGAACGCCGGTCATACCACCGATGGAGAAGGTGACCATGAAGCCCAGGGTCCACATGATCGGCGCGGTGAAGCGCAGACGGCCCTGGTAGATGGTGAACAGCCAGTTGAACAGCTTCACACCGGTCGGAATGGAGATCAGCATCGTCGCCAGACCGAAGAAGGTGTTGACGCTCGCGCCTGCACCCATGGTGAAGAAGTGGTGCAGCCAGACGGCAAAGCCCAGAACAGCGATCGCGCCCGATGCGTAGATCATCGAGTGGTGGCCGAACAGACGCTTGCCAGCGAAGGTCGAGGTGACTTCCGAGAACACACCGAAGGCCGGCAGGATCAGGATGTAAACCTCAGGGTGACCCCAGGCCCAGAACAGGTTGACGTACATCATCGGGTTCCCACCAAGCTCGTTGGTGAAGATGTGGAAGTCCAGATAACGGTCAACAGTCAGCAGAGCCAGTGCAGCGGTCAGGATCGGGAAGGAAGCGACGATCAGCACGTTGGCCCAGGTGCAGGTCCAGGTGAAGATCGGCATGTCCATCAGCTTCATGCCAGGAGCGCGCATCTTCATCACGGTGACGAGGAAGTTCACACCGGTAAGCGTCGTACCCAAGCCGGATAGCTGTAGCGCCCAGATGTAGTAGTCCACACCCACGCCAGGGCTGTACTGGATACCCGCAAGCGGCGGATAGGCAACCCAACCGGTCTTGGCGAATTCACCAACACCCAGGGAGATGTTGACCAGCAGCACGCCTGCCAGCAGCAGGTAGAAGCTCAGGGAGTTCAGGAATGGGAAGGCAACGTCACGTGCACCGATCTGCAGAGGAACCGCCAGGTTCATCAGGCCGGTGAAGAACGGCATCGCCATGAAGATGATCATGATCACACCGTGGGCGGTGAAGATCTGGTCATAGTGTTCAGGCGGCAGGTAGCCTTCGGCGCCACCGGTAGCGGCGGCCAGCTGGGTACGCATCATGATGGCGTCGGCGAAGCCGCGCAGCAGCATGACCATCGCGACGATGATGTACATCACCCCGATTTTCTTGTGGTCGACCGTGGTCAGCCACTCGGTCCACAAGTAGGTCCACTTGCGGAAATAGGTGATAGCACCGACGACAGCGATACCTCCGAGCGCAATCATGGCAAGCGTCACCATGACTATCGGCTCGTGATAGGGTATCGCCTCCAGGCTTAATTTACCGAACATCTCTTACTCCTCTGCACCGGCAGCTGGTTGCATACTCGATTCCACACCCTTGGTAGTGGCCAGATCTTTGCTGCCTGCTTCTTCGTGGCTCGGACGACCGCGGTTCATGCCTTCGTACTTGTCGACGATCAGTTGGAACTGGTCAGGCGAAGCCTCGCTATACAGCGCGACTGGGTTGTTTTCGCTTGGTTTGGCCAAGGCGTCGTATTCGGCCTTGTCCAGCTTCTTCGGCGACTGCTTGACCTCGGCGACCCACTTGTCGAAGTCTTCCTGGGAGGTGGCAGTAGCCTTGAATTTCATGCCGGTGAAGCCAGCACCGCTATAGTTGGCGCTGATACCGTCGAACTCGCCGTTTTCGTTGGCGATCAGGTGCAGTTTGGTGGTCATGCCGGCCATGGCGTAGATCTGGCCGCCCAGACCTGGGATGAAGAAGGAGTTCATCACAGCGTCGGAGGTCACGCGGAAGTTGACCGGGGTGTTAGCCGGGAAGACGATCTTGTTGACCGTGGCGATGCCCTGCTCTGGGTAGATGAACAGCCATTTCCAGTCCAACGCGACCACGTCGATCTGCACCGGCTTCACTTCGGAATCCAGTGGACGGTAAGGGTCCAGCTTGTGGGTGGAATGGTAGGTGACGTAGCCCAGGGCGATGATGATCAGGATCGGGATGATCCAGACAGCCGCTTCGATCTTGGTCGAGTGCGACCAGTCGGGGGTGTAGGTGGCAGCCTTGTTGGAAGCACGGTACTTCCAGGCGAATGCGATGGTCATGATGATGACCGGCACGACGACCAGCAGCATCAGGCCGGTAGCGATCAGGATCAGGTTCTTTTGCTCAATGCCGACCTGGCCCTTCGGGTCGAGCAGGGTCCAGTTGCACCCACTGAGTAAAAGCATGCCTAAAAAGGGCAATATGCCAAACAGTCTGGGGTAACGCTTTTTACTCATCTCACGACCTCTAGATCAGCTTGCTTCAATGCAATTTGTGTTTTGGTAGCCAACACTTCGTCCTGCCAAGTGAGGCATTTCGCGCCCGTACTCGCTCCTGCCGGAGGTCCGACTGCAGGACCTTGGCGTCAAGCGGGTTAGCGGTGCTTATGGTTTCGTAGGCAACAGGCCTGTACTTCAGACCAAGTCCATTTGGTGCGGGAAAACGCGGAGGGGGGTCCGCCCGGTATCGCCGTTGGGCGAAACTTGACGAAGTCAGCAAAAAGGAGCCTCGGCTTCCTTCAATCCTGCGACTTGCAAGCAGTGCCGAACGGAAATTGGGGGCGATTGTAGATAGGTCGCCCACCCTTGACTATGACTTATTGCGCAACAGTCTTTTACGCAATCGGTAACAATGCAGAAGGGAAAATCAACTTCGCGACAGTTTGTCGCACCCCGCTTGATAGCCCTGGAGCCCGCATTGCGCAAGGCTTCGTGATTGATCTAGGTCAAGCGGGAGGCAAGTTTCTTTTGGTATCTCGCCGTGCAATAGAAGAGGTCGGAAGCGGGACTTTTGTCTAAGCCTTGCGTCGGTTCCGATAGATGCCCAGCGGCACCAGGATGGCCGTGAGGACGAACGCCACAAGCGCCCACTGAGCCAGGGACAATCCAAGGATCGGCGGGTACGGCGTGCTGCAGAATCCATCGACCTGGAACGCCAGTGGCCAGACCTGTGCCAGAGGCAGGTCGTCGACGATCGGTTGCAGCGTGTCGATACCACAGCTGACCATCGGGTGCGCGAGTATATACACATGGTTGCCGGCCGCAACGATTCCGCCGATCGCGCTGAGCACCACCAAGGCTTCGAAGAACGTCAGGCTGCGTTTTCCCGGCATGGCGGCAGCAAGGAAGGCGAACACCGCAATCAACAGCAGCGCGTAGCGTTGCAGGATACACAGCGGGCATGGTGCCTCGCCGAGCACCACCTGCATGTAGAGCGCCCCGCCGATCAACGACAGGCAGATCACACCCAGCAGAACCAGGAAGCGCCGTTCGCGATTCAGGCGCGATGTTTGTTCGTTCATTACCGATTCCTTCGATGGATAGGGGCAGTGTCCGACCCTGTCAGGGCAATGGCCTGCCTGGGCGACAGTCTACACGTGCGTCGAGGAAGCGGCGTGATAGCACTGCGCGGGGCTATCCGATGACGACTTCAGACCAGCCAGGGCGACGTCGGTTCAACGTCGGCCGCCAAAAAGCGGCAACCCGGATGTCGGACAGGCGAACGCCCCTCGACACCCGGGAGTGAAGGATACAGTGATTAAAGGAAGATTAAAGATGAAATTGGCCCTGCTTATTTCATCTCCTTCTATATAAGAAGAGACCTATAGGCCCAATCGCTGGCAAGCCAGCCCCCGCACACACGATGTCACGTTCGTTTCGTCTCGATTACCCACGTTCGGGATCACCGCGTACGGGAGCTGGCTTGCCAGCGTTTGGGATAGACGGACAGCGTTGCCGCTTCGCGGGTAACCCCGCTCCCACAGGGTTATCGCAAACCTTGTGAGAGCGAGCTCACCCGCGAGCGGACTCACCGGACTATCGAAGCATCACTCCAGCGCCGCTGCCGGGCCGAAGAACTCGTAGCGGCTCTGCTGCTCGGGCACGCCCAGGCCCTTGAGGTGGTGCTTGACCGCCGCCATGAAGCCTTTCGGGCCCAGGAAGTAGGCATCCACATCACGTTCGGCCGGCAGCCACTGGCCCAACTGCTCCTGGCTCAGCAGGCCAATCGCATCAGCCTCGCCCTTGCCGTCCTGCTCGGCATAGCAGTAGAAGCGCTTGAGCTGGGGATGGCGCGCCGCCAGACCGTCGATCCAATCACGGAAGGCATGTACTGCCCCATTGCGCGCACAATGGATGAAATGCACCGGACGCTGGGTCTTCAAGGCAGCCTGGAGCATCGCCAGGGTCGGGGTGATGCCCACGCCACCGCTGATCAGCACCAGCGGTTTGTCGCTGCTGGTCAGGGTGAAATCGCCGGAGGGTGGGAACAGTTGCAGGGTCTGGCCGACCTGAAGCTGGTGATGCAGGTAGTTGGACACCTTGCCACCGGCCTCGCGCTTGACGCTGATGCGGTACTGCTCGCCATCGCACAGGGCCGACAGGGAATAGTTGCGCCGCTGCTCGACACCGTCGATGAACAGTTGCAGGCCGATGTACTGGCCAGGCTCGGCTTTCAGCACCGGCTTGCCATCGACCGGGGCGAAATAGAAGGAGACGATTTCGCTGCTCTCCTGCTCGCGGCGCACCAGGCGGAACTCACGGGTACCGCGCCAGCCACCGGCGGCTTCTTCCTTCTGTTTATAGAGGCTTTCTTCGGCGCCGATCAGAATGTCAGCCAGTTGGCCGTAGGCCGCGCCCCAGGCATCGATCACCTCTGGGGTGGCGATGTCCTTGCCGAGGACTTCCTCGATGGCGCGCAGCAGGCAGCTGCCGACGATCGGATAGTGTTCCGGGAGGATCTGCAAGGCGACATGCTTGTTGATGATCTGGCCGACCAAGCCGCCAAGCTGCTCCAGCTGATCAATGTGGCGGGCATACATCAGCACGCCGTTGGCCAGCGCGCGCGGCTGGTCGCCGCTGGCCTGGTGGGCCTGGTTGAACAGCGGGCGAACCTCGGGGTACTCGCTGAGCATCAGCTTGTAGAAATGGGTCGTCAGGGCTTCGCCACCGCTTTCGAGCAGTGGGACAGTGGCTTTGATGATTGCACGTTGTTCGGCATTGAGCATTTGCAACGACTCCTGAGCCTGTGGGCTTGAATTTGACTGCCCTCGCTATTTCATCAATCGTGCCAACTTTCAAACCCAGTGTTTACGGGGCTTTTACACAAAGCGAGTCAAAACGACACCGATGCGCGTATAGTCATATCGACCAACAGGAGTCTATATGACCACACGCCCACTGCTCACCACCCTGCTCCCCCTGGTCAGCGATCTTTCACGCGACCTGCCGGACCAGGAGCGCTATCGCCGCCTGCTGCAAGCCATGCGCAACCTGCTGCCGTGCGATGCCGCCGCTCTGTTGCGCCTGGATGGCGAATGGCTGGTGCCACTGGCGGTCGACGGCCTGTCGCCCGATACGCTGGGGCGGCGCTTCAGGGTCAGTGAGCACCCGCGCTTCCAGATTCTGCTCAGCCGCCCCGGGCCGACCCGCTTCGCCAGCGACAGCGAACTGCCTGACCCTTATGACGGCCTGGTCAACGCTCCCCATGCCGACCTGGAAGTGCACGACTGCATGGGCTGTCCCTTGATGGTCGATGAGCAGCCCTGGGGCCTGGTCACCCTCGACGCGCTCACGCCCGGGCAGTTCCAGAGCCTGGAACTCGACGCCCTGCAAGCCTTCGCCAGCCTTGCCGCGGCCACCGTGACCGTGGCCGAGCGTATCGAGGACCTGGCCCTGAAGGCCGAAGACGAACATCAACGTGCCGAGGTCTATCGCCAGGCCAGCGGCCAGAACAAAGAACTGATCGGCCAGAGCAAAGCGCACAAGCGCCTGCTGGAGGAAATCCGCCTGGTCGGCGGCAGCGAACTGACCGTGCTGATCACTGGCGAGACCGGGGTGGGCAAGGAGCTCGTGGCCCAGGCCCTGCACCAGGCCAGCAACCGTGCCGACAAACCGTTGATCAGCCTCAACTGCGCCGCCCTGCCCGACACCCTGGTCGAAAGTGAGTTGTTCGGCCACGTGCGCGGTGCCTTCACCGGTGCCCATGGCGAACGACGCGGCAAGTTCGAGTTGGCCAACGGTGGCACACTGTTCCTCGACGAGGTGGGCGAACTGCCCCTGACGGTACAGGCCAAGCTGCTGCGCGTGCTGCAAAGCGGGCAGCTGCAACGCCTGGGTTCGGACCGCGAACACCGGGTCGATGTGCGCCTGATCGCCGCCACCAACCGCGATCTGGCCATGGAAGTGCGCAACGGCAACTACCGCGCCGATTTCTACCACCGCCTGAGCGTCTACCCGCTACAGGTCCCGCCTCTGCGTGAACGCGGGCGCGATGTATTGCTGATCGCAGGTTATTTCCTGGAGCAGAACCGCTCGCGCCTGGGCCTGAACAGCCTGCGCCTGAGCGCTGAAGCCCAGGCCGCACTGCTGGCCTACGACTGGCCGGGCAATGTGCGCGAACTGGAGCATCTGATCGGCCGCTCGGCACTCAAGGCCCTCGGCCAACATCCCGAACGTCCCCGCATCCTGACCCTGGAAGCCAGCGACCTGGACCTGCGCCCCACCCTTCCCAACCATGAGCCCTCCCCTGCCCCGGCACCGCCTCTGCTCAGCCTGCCCGAGGGCGGCCTGCGCGAAGCGGTGGACGATTACCAACGGCAGGTGATCGGCGCCTGCCTCGGGCGCCATCAGGACAACTGGGCGGCGGCAGCGCGTGAGCTCGGGCTCGATCGTGCCAACCTCAGCCGCCTGGCCAAGCGCCTGGGGTTGCGCTGACATTGCAACCCAGTCGCGCCACAGCGAAACGGCATTCGCGGGTACCGCTCTGTTACCAAGACCACCGCAGATCCTGTAAGAGCGGGATTACCCGCGAAAGGGTCAGCGCTGTCGATATGTGCCAGAGCGAAGCCTGCGATTGGCCGCACCACAACCTAAAGCCTGGCCTCAACAGGCCGATAACCCGGCATCCTCCCTTTATTACCGACAGACTCGAAGGTTGCCCATGGCCACGCAAAACGCCCGTGCGGACTCGTTGTCCCTGCTGCTGTTCACCTTGCGCAGCGGCAAGCTGATGGCGATCAACCTGCTCAAAGTCAGCGAGATCATCCCCTGCCCGCCGCTGACCCGGCTGCCGGAGTCGCATCCGCACGTCAAAGGCGTGGCAACGCTGCGCGGCAATCCGCTGTCGGTGATCGACCTGTCCCGCGCCATCGGCGAACAGCCGCTGGCCGACCCATCCGGCGGCTGCCTGATCGTCACCGAGATCAGCCGTTCGCGCCAGGGGCTGCATGTGCAGGCGGTGAGTCGCATCGTTCACTGCCTGAGTACCGACATCAAGCCGCCGCCCTACGGCTCGGGCAACCGCTCGTTCATCACTGGCGTGACCCGGGTCGACAACACCTTGGTGCAGGTATTGGATATCGAGAAGGTCATCCACGCCATCGCCCCGCCCGAGCCCGAACCGCACCCAGGCGAGCTCAGCGAGGAAGACGCCAGCCTGCTGGCCGCCGCCAATATCCTGGTGGTGGATGACAGCCAGGTCGCTTTGCAACAGTCGATCCACACCCTGCGCAACCTGGGCATCGAGTGCCATACCGCGCGCAGCGCCAAGGATGCGATCAATCTGCTGCTGGAACTGCAAGGTACCGACCGGGAGATCAACATCATCGTCTCGGACATCGAGATGTCCGAGATGGACGGCTATGCCTTCACCCGCACCCTGCGCGAAAGCCCGGACTTCCAGCACCTCTATGTACTGCTGCACACGTCGCTGGACAGCACCATGAGCGGTGAGAAAGCCAAGTTGGCTGGCGCCAACGCCATCCTCACCAAGTTCTCCTCGCCGGAGCTGACCGATTGTCTGGTGGTGGCAGCACGGGCCGTGGTCTTCGCCGAGCACTGATATAGTCAGCGACAATTTCCCTGGCTTGCTGCCAGGGATGACTCGGGCATAATTCGCGCCCTTCGGTTGTTTTGTTGCCGGTACCCTGTATGAAGCTTCTCAGCACCCTCCTGATCGCCTGTGCCTTCGCCAGCAGTGCGGCCCAGGCCTCCAGCAGCCAAGCCTGGAATGAACAACGCCAACAGATGCTCAAGGGCTGCCTGGCCGCCAGCCAGCTCAAAGATGCCCACGCCCGCGGCAAGCCCGCGGAGTTCGACGACCAGGTGGGCTACAGTGCCCTGCTGATCGAAGGCGTCTACCCGCAAAAACACATGCAGCAGCGCACCGGCACCGAGCTGTGCCTGTATGACCGCCAGCGCCATCAGGCCTTCGTCAGCGAATGGAGCCCGGGCGCGCCGTGAGCGACAGCATTCGTTTCGCCTGCACCGGCTGTGGCAAGTGCTGCACCGGCCACCATGTGCCCCTGACCCTGGACGAAACCCGCCAATGGGCGGCCAACGGCGGCCAGGTGGTGGTACTGATCGAAGGGTTCGTCTGCGATGGCCCCGGCATGCCGGCCGAGCAGCGCGACCATGTGCTGCGCCGGGCCTACCCGGTCGACTGTGGCACGGCCCGGCTGCACGTTTCGGTCACCTTCGCCGCCTTCAACCCAGGCCGCTGCCGCAACCTGGACGACAACGACCTGTGCACCATCTATGAAACCCGCCCGTTGGTGTGCCGCATCTACCCGGCCGAGATCAATCCTCACCTGCCCCTGCGCTCGGAAAACAAAGACTGCCCACCCCAAGCCTGGCAGCAAGGCCCGACGCTGATCCACGGCCAGTCGCTGGTGGATCCGCAGTTGCGCGCGCTGATCGAAGCCTCGCGCCAGGCCGACCGAGACGACATCGCCGCCAAGGTTGCCATCTGCCAGGCCCTGGGCATGACCACCAGCGCGCTCAAGGGCAACGGTTTTACGGCCTACCTCCCCGCCATGGAAGCATTCGCCACCGCCCTGGAACAGGTACCGGCCGACAACCAGGCGCCCTGGACCTTGCACATCGAAGCCCCGATCCTGGCACAGGAGTCGGCAGCGCTCGGCCTTCTGACCACCGCCGAGCCGCCCCTCTACTACGCCTTCATCGGTTTCTGATTCACTGGCACCGACGCCAGAACTCATCGGCCAGGCGCCGCAGATCCATCGCCAGATCCGCCACGTCCGTTGCACTGGCATGGCTGCGCTGGCCGACATCGACCGTCGCCTCGCTGGCTTGGCGGATGCTGATGATGTTGCGGTTGATGTTCTCGCTCACCTGGCTCTGCTGCTCCACCGCAGCCGCGATCTGCAGGCTCATTTCATTGATCTGGTTGACCCGTGCGCTGATGCCATCGAGCGCACCACTGGCCAATTGCGCCTGCTCGACGCTATGCCCGGCATGGCTGCTGCTCTGGCGCATCACCTGCACCGCGGCGCGAGCCCCTTCCTGCAGCGTGCCGATCATGCGCTGGATCTCGTGGGTCGACTGGGTCGTGCGCTGCGCCAGGCCACGCACTTCGTCGGCCACCACAGCGAACCCGCGGCCCTGGTCGCCCGCCCGGGCGGCCTCGATGGCTGCATTGAGCGCCAGCAGGTTGGTCTGCTCGGCGATGCCCCGGATCACATCGAGCACCCCGGAAATATCGCTGCTGTGCTGTTCCAGTTGATGGACCGCATCACTGGCTTCGACCAGCGAACCGGCCAGGTCCTGAATCGCGCAGCGATTGCGATCGACCACCTGGTGACCGGCCTGGGTTTCATCCTCGGCCTGGTTGGCCGCCACGGACGCCAACTGCGCACTGCTGGCAACCTGGGCGACACTGGCGCTCATCTGGTGAATGGCGGTGGCCACCTGGTCAGCCTCTTCCTGCTGCTCCAGGCTGTTGGCGTGGCTGGCCTGCAATGCCTGCACCAACGAGCCGGAATGCCCTGCCAGGCGCGCCGAGGTATCGCCGATACGCCCCACCACCGCACCCAGCTGGGCCTTGAGCATGCGCATGGCGAACTCGATCTGGCCGATGGCATCGCGCCGCCCGGTGTACAGCTGCTGGCTCAGCGGGTTGTCGGCAATGGCCAAGGCTTGCTGACGCAAGCGTTCGAAGGGACGTAGCTGCCAGAACAGCAGCGCACTGCTGGCCCCGGCCGCAAGCATGATTTCCATCAGCGAGCTCCAAAGCGACAGCCCCTGCCAGCCGTGACCGACGCCGACCACCAGCGCCAGAGCGGCCGTCACACCCAGCGACAACCGCAGCCCCAGACCAAGCACCGGCAGACGCGCGCGCCAGTTACGCTGCCCTTCGCGCATCTGCTGGTAGCAACGCTCGGCCGCCGCCACCTGCTCGGCGCTGGGCCGAGTGCGCACCGACTGGTACTCGATGGTTCGCCCACCGCTGCTGATCGGCGAAACGAACGCGCTGACCCAATAGTGGTCGCCGTTCTTGCAGCGGTTCTTCACCAACCCCATCCAGGAGCGCCCCGCCGTGAGCGCGCCCCACATCTGCTCGAACGCCTGGGGCGGCATGTCCGGGTGACGCACGATATGGTGTGCATGGCCCAACAATTCATCACGGGTGAACCCACTGATTCGCACGAAATCGTCGTTGGCATAGGTGATACGGCTGTCCAGGTCGGTGGTGGACAGGATGTTGGCATCGCCGGGGTAATCCACTTGGCGACCGGTAACAGGCAAATTGCACTTCATCGGAGGCACTCGTTGTTGTTGTAGGGAAAATCGGCAGGGCGTTCGACTCTAGGGGCAATGACTGACAAAACATTGATCCAGAGCAGCATATTGGCAATTGGCCACTAACCAGCTGAAACTGACAGGTCTGTCAGCCAGGCGTCACGCTCTCGACCCGATCCAGGCGCTATAACCTGAAACAGTGAAGAACCGCTTTTCTCCCTTTCGGCTACGGTGCCCGATCCGATGCGACATCCGTCCCGCTCTCTCGTCTTTGCCGCCCTGAGCATCCTGGCCCTGGCCACGTTGGGCGGGTGGCTGAGCCAACGCCAGGCGCCGCCGGGGGCTCGTGCGCAGGTAGCCATTCCGGTGCGCGTGGTCAGCGTCGTCCAGCAGGACGTGCCTCGCTACGCCAGTGCCCTCGGCTCGGTGCTGTCGCTGCACAGTGTCGAAGTGCGTCCGCAGGTCGAGGGCGTACTGACCCAGGTGCTGGTCAAGGAAGGCCAGTGGGTGAAGGAGGGCGACCTGCTAGCCACCCTCGATGACCGCGCGATCAGCGCCAGCCTTGACCAGGCCCGCGCCCAGCTTGGCCAAAGCCAGGCACAGCTGCAGGTGGCCGGCGTCGACCTCAAGCGCTACCGCTTGCTGAGCACCGACGATGGGGTATCCAAACAGACCCTCGACCAGCAGCAGGCCTTGGTCAACCAGTTGCAGGCCACGGTGAAGGGCAACCAGGCGGCCATCGCCAACGCCCAGGTCCAGCTCTCCTACACGCAGATCCGCTCGCCGGTGACCGGGCGGGTCGGCATTCGCAACATCGACCCTGGCAACCTGGTGCGCACCAGCGATACCCAAGGGCTGTTCAGCGTCACCCAGATCGACCCGATCGCCGTGGAATTCGCCCTGCCCCAACAGATGCTGCCGACCCTGCAGAAGCTGCTGCAGGCCCCCACACCAGCCGTGGTCCAGGCCTACCTGGATGCCGATGGCCAGAGCAGCCTGCTCGGCGAAGGTCACCTGGCGCTGATCGACAACCAGGTCTCCGCCACCACTGGCACCGTGCGGGTCAAGGCCGAGTTCGACAACAAGGACGGCCAGCTGTGGCCGGGCCAACTGGTGACCATCAAGCTGCGCACCGCCTTTGAGCAAAACGCCTTGGTGGTGCCACCGCCGGTGGTGCAACGCGGTATCGACGGACACTTCGTCTATCGACTGGAGGGCGACAAGGTGACCAGCGTGCCAGTCAAGGTGCTCTACCAGGACAGCACGCTGAACATCGTTGCCGGGGTCAAGCCCGGGGACCGGTTGGTGCTCGATGGCCAGTCGCGGCTCAAGCCCGGCGCCCGCGTGGAGGTCACCCCTCAGGTGCCGCCCGCCCCGGAAATGGCCGACCGCCGGAGCCAGCCATGACCTCGCGCAACAGTGTGTCGGCCTGGTGTATCGATCACCCGGTGGCAACCCTGCTGCTGACCTTCGCCCTCATTCTGCTCGGCGCCATCGCCTTCCCACGCCTGCCGGTGGCGCCGCTGCCGGAGGCGGACTTCCCGACCATCCAGGTCACCGCCCAGTTGCCCGGCGCCAGTCCCGAGACCATGGCCTCGTCGGTGGCGACGCCTCTCGAAGTGCAGTTCAGCGCCATCCCCGGCATGACCCAGATGACCAGCAGCAGCGCCCTGGGCTCGACGACCCTGATCCTGCAGTTCTCCCTCGACAAGAACATCGACACCGCCGCCCAGGAAGTTCAGGCGGCGATCAATACCGCCACCGCACGCCTGCCCCAGGACCTGCCCAACCCGCCGACCTGGCGCAAGGTCAACCCCGCCGACAGCCCGGTGCTGGTCCTCACCGTCAGCTCTGCGCAGATGCCCGGCAATGACCTGAGCGACTACGCTGAGACCCTGCTCGCCCGTCAACTGAGCCAGATCGACGGCGTCGGTCTGATCAACATCACCGGCCAACAACGTCCGGCCATCCGCGTCCAGGCACAGCCCGAAAAGCTCGCGGCCATCGGCCTGACCCTGGCCGATGTCCGCCAGGCCATCCAGCAGACCAGCCTGAACCTGGCCAAGGGCGCACTGTATGGCGAGCACAGCGTCTCGACGCTGGCCGCCAACGACCAGCTCTTCCACCCCGAGGACTATGCCCGGCTGATCGTGTCCTATCGCAATGGCGCGCCGGTGCACCTGTCCGATGTGGCCAAGGTGATCCAGGGGGCCGAGAACGCCTACGTCAAGGCCTGGTCGGGTGACCAGCCAGGGTTGAACCTGGTGATCTTCCGCCAGCCCGGGGCGAACATCGTCGATACCGTGGACCGGGTGCTGGCAGCCCTGCCGAAGCTGACGGAAATGCTGCCGGCCTCGGTCGAGGTCTCGGTGCTCAACGACCGCACGCAGACCATTCGCGCTTCGCTGCACGAGGTGGAACTGACGCTGATGATCGCCGTGGTGCTGGTGATCGGGGTGATGGCGCTGTTCCTGCGCCAGTGGTCGGCAACGATGGTGGTCTCCAGCGTGCTCGGCGTGTCGCTGATCGCCAGTTGCGCCTTGATGTACGTGTTCGGTTTCAGCCTGAACAACCTGACCTTGGTGGCGATCGTCATCGCCGTGGGCTTCGTGGTCGACGACGCCATCGTGGTGGTGGAGAACATCCACCGCCATCTGGAGGCCGGCGACGACAGCCGCACGGCAGCGATCAAGGGCGCCGGCGAGATTGGCTTTACCGTGGTGTCGATCAGCTTCTCACTGATCGCCGCGTTCATTCCGCTGCTGTTCATGGGCGGTGTGGTCGGCCGGCTGTTCAAGGAGTTCGCCCTGACCGCCACGGCCACCATCCTGATTTCGGTGGTGGTGTCTTTGACACTGGCGCCGACCCTCTGCGCGCTGTTCATGCGCAAACCGCCCCGTGAAACCCACGACGGCTTCGGTCAACGCCTGCTGCGCGTGTACGAGAAGGGCCTGGACCACGCCCTGGCCCACCAGCGTCTGACCCTCGGCGTGTTCGGCCTGACCTTGGCCCTGGCCGTGGCCGGCTACGTGGGCATCCCCAAGGGCTTTTTCCCTCTGCAGGACACCGGTTTCGTCCTCGGCACCAGCGAGGCCGCCGCCGATGTGTCCTACCCCTCCATGGTGGAAAAACACCAGGCACTGGCGAAGATTCTCGAAGCCGACCCGGCGGTGCGCGCCTTCTCGCACTCGGTGGGCGTCACTGGCAGCAACCAGACCATCGCCAATGGCCGCTTCTGGATTGCCCTCAAGCCCCGCGGCGAACGCGATGTCTCGGCCAGCGAATGGATCGACCGCATGCGCCCCAAACTGGCCCAGGTGCCGGGCATCGTCCTCTACCTGCGGGCTGGGCAGGACATCAACCTGAGCTCCGGCCCGTCACGCACCCAGTATCAATATGTGCTCAAGAGCAACGATGGCGTCGCCCTGAACCTCTGGACCCAGCGCCTGACCGACCGCCTGCGGGAAAACCCGGCGATCCGCGACCTCTCCAATGACCTGCAACTGGGCGCCAGCGTCACCCGCATCGAAATCGACCGCCAGGCCGCCGCACGCTTCGGGCTGACCACCACCGACGTCGACCAGGCGCTATACGATGCCTTCGGCCAACGGCAGATCAGCGAATTCCAGACCGAGACCAACCAGTACAAGGTCATCCTCGAACTGGATGCCCGCCAGCGCGGCAAGGCCGAGAGCCTGAACTACTTCTACCTGCGCTCGCCGCTGTCCGGGGAGATGGTGCCGCTGTCTGCGCTCGCCCATGTGGCCACGCCCAGTACCGGCCCTCTGTCGATCAGCCACGACGGGCTGTTTCCGGCCGCCAACCTCTCGTTCAACCTGGCGCCAGGCGTAGCCCTGGGCGATGCGGTGAAGATCCTCGAGCGCACCCAGCGTGAGCTGGGCATGCCCGACTCGATCGTCGGCAACTTCCAGGGCGCGGCCCAGGCGTTCCAGAGCTCGCTGTCGAGCCAGCCATGGCTGATCCTCGCTGCGCTGGTGGCGGTGTACATCATCCTGGGCGTGCTCTACGAGAGCTTCGTCCACCCGCTGACCATCATTTCCACCCTGCCCTCGGCGGGCCTGGGTGCGCTGATCCTGCTTTGGGCCATGGGCCAGGACTTCAGCATCATGGGCCTGATCGGCGTGGTGCTGCTGATCGGTATCGTCAAGAAGAATGGCATCCTGCTCATCGACTTTGCCCTGGACGCCCAGCGCACGCACGGCATGACGCCGGAGCAGGCGATCCACCAGGCCTGCCTGACACGTTTTCGCCCCATCATCATGACCACCCTGGCTGCACTGCTTGGCGCCCTGCCGCTGATGTTCGGCTTCGGCACCGGTGCCGAGCTGCGCCAGCCATTGGGAATCGCCGTGGTCGGTGGCCTGCTGGTGAGCCAGGCCCTGACGCTGTTCACCACCCCGGTCATATACTTGGCCCTGGAACGCCTGTTCCATCGCCGTCGGGCCGCCAATGCGCTCGCGCCCCGTGCCAGTTGAGACAAGACCATGCGTGTGCTGATCATCGAAGACGAAGAGAAAACCGCCGACTACCTGCATCGTGGCCTGACCGAACAGGGCTTCACCGTGGACCTGGCGCGCGACGGCATCGACGGCCTGCACCTGGCCCTGGAAGGCGACTACGCGGTGATCGTGCTGGACGTCATGCTCCCGGGCCTGGACGGTTATGGCGTGCTGCGCGCCTTGCGCGCGCGCAAGCAGACGCCGGTGATCATGCTCACCGCCCGCGAGCGGGTGGAGGACCGGATCCATGGCCTGCGCGAAGGCGCCGACGATTACCTGGGCAAGCCGTTTTCCTTCCTGGAGCTGGTGGCCCGGTTGCAGGCCCTGACCCGTCGCAGCAGCAGCCACGAGCCGTTGCAGGTCCAGGTCGCGGACCTGTGGATAGACCTGATCAGCCGCAAGGCCAGCCGCGCCGGCCAGCGCCTGGACCTGACCGCCAAGGAGTTCTCGCTGCTCAGTGTGCTGGCCCGTCACCAAGGCCAGATCCTGTCCAAGACGGCCATTGCCGAACTGGTCTGGGACATCAATTTCGACAGTGATGCCAATGTCGTCGAAGTGGCCATCAAGCGACTGCGCGCCAAGCTCGACGGGCCGTTCGACAACAAGCTGCTGCACACCATCCGAGGCATGGGCTATGTCCTGGAAAACCGCGCCTGAATCCCACATCGCCGGGGGCGCTGCGCGCCCCTTTCGCGGCACAAGGCCGCGCCTACAAGGGCATGCGATCTTCTGTGGGCGCGGCCTTGTGCCGCGAAAGGGCTGCAAAGCAGCCCCAGAGGATGCCTGAGCATGCGACGTTCTACCGGCAACTCCATCGCCCTGCGCCTCTCGGCGCTGTTCACCCTGGTGGCCCTGGGCGTGTTCGTGCTGATCGGCAGCGCCCTGTACCGCCAGGTCGATCGCAGCCTTGATCTACTGCCGGCGGCCGAGCTCGATGCCCGCTTCAGCGTGCTGGAGTCCACCCTCAACCGCTACGGCACGCCCGAGCACTGGGCCAAGATCAACAACAAGCTCAGCCTGCTGGCCGAGGAAGACCGGCGCATCCGCTTCTGGGTCGTCAGCGGCAATCCGGCCTACGAGTATGGCCGGCCGGATGGACAGATCCGCCATTTCGCCGAAGGCCCGCCCGGCATGCGCGACCTGCGCCTGACCGACAGTACCTATCCCTACAAAGTGCTGCTCAGCGAGCTGCCGGCCTTGGGCGAGCGTCCGCCGCTGCGCTTTCTGATCGGTATCGACACCGAGACGTTCTGGCAGGCCCAGCACAGCCTGCTGGTGGCCATCGTCAGCCTGGCCGTGCTGGGTGTGCTGCTGGCCTCGCTGCTCAGCTACTGGGTCGCACGCATTGGCCTGCGGCCCTTGCTCGCCCTGTCCGCCGAAGCCCAGGCACTGGCCCCGCCCCGTCTGGACGGGCGCCTGCAAACCCAGGACCTGGCCCCGGAGCTGGCCCAGTTCGCCGATGCCTTCAACGCCGCACTGGACCGGGTCAGCCAGGCCTATTCACGGCTGGAGGCGTTCAATGCCGACGTCGCCCATGAACTGCGCTCACCGCTGACCAACCTGATCGGACAGACCCAGGTCGCACTGACCCGGGGACGCAGCGCCGAACACTACTTCGAGGTGTTGCAATCGAACCTGGAAGAGCTGGAGCGCCTGCGCAGCATCATCAATGACATGCTGTTCCTCGCCAGCGCCGACCAGGGCACCAAGGCCACAGCCCTCACCCAGGCATCATTGGCCGAGGAAGTGGCCACGACCCTGGATTACCTGGACTACATCCTCGAAGACGCCCAGGTCAGCGTCACCGTCAGTGGCGACGCCCAGGCACCGATCGAAAAGGCCCAACTGCGCCGTGCCTTGATCAACCTGCTGAACAACGCCGTGCAGCACACCGCGCCTCATCAGGTCATCGAGGTGCGCATCGAGACCGGCCCCGACCAGGTGAGCATCGCCGTGAGCAATCCGGGGCCGGCCATCACCGAAGCGCACCTGCCCCTGCTGTTCGAGCGCTTCTATCGGGTCGACGCGGCACGCAGCAACAGTGGCGGTGGCAATCACGGGCTGGGGCTGGCGATCGTCAAGGCCATCGCCTTGATGCATGGCGGCGATGTGTTCGTGCGCAGCCGCGCTGGCACCAACACCTTCGGCATTTGCCTGCCGAGCGCTCAAGGGCGCGGGTTTGCGCCCTAGATCCAGACATTTTCCCGGCTAATCATTACTTTTTGCGCAACAGTGCTTCTCCAACATCGGCCTGTTTCGAAGTGTTTGAAGGGACTAACTTATGCCTGTCCCCGTTAACACTTGCATCGCAAGAAGGTTGTTTTAAATGTCCAACAGTATGGGTGTTGCCAGCGTTTTCATTCTGTCTTCCCTGTTGTTGTCGCCTCTGGCCATGGCTGAAGAATCGCCGGCCTTTGCTGCCCGTAACGCAGAACTTGCAGTTATCCATAAACAGGCTCGCGAAGCCTATGCCGCACAGAAAGCCGATGCGGCGAAAGACGTACAGCAGACAGCTTCCAAGGCCGTCGCCGACGACAACGCCGATAGCTGACCGACAGTTTCCCGCTCCTGTTTTTTCCCTTGGCTCTCACACGGGCGCCCTATGCGCCAATATGTTAGCCTTTCAAAGCCGCTGCCGATCAGCGGCTTTTTTTATGTGCCAAAACAATCAGCCACGCTGGTGAGTACATAACAAGAAACTTTCAAATCACAGAACAACAACGCCCCCACCGCCAGACCAAAGGAGCTCGTACCGGTGTCTTCCGCGTTTCGTTTTACCCCGCTGTTCATTGCACTGACTGCAACGATGCCATTCGCTGTACAGGCAGATGAAGACAAGGCTGATGGCTTTATCGAGGGTTCTTCGTTGAACCTGCATTTTCGTAACGCCTACTTCAACCGCAACAACCTCAACACCGGTGAGCGTGACTTGCGCGAATGGGGCCAGGGCTTCGTCGCGCGTTTCGAGTCCGGCTACACCCCCGGCGTGATCGGCGTCGGTGTCGATGCCCATGCCATGCTGGGCCTGAAGCTCGACGGCGGCGGTGGCCATTCGGGCACCAGCATCCTGCCCAAGCACGTGCAGGACGACGGTGAGCCAGGGGCGGCCCCGCACTCGTTCTCCACTGCCGGCGCGGCGGTCAAGTTCAAGGCCTTCGACACCGAGCTCAAGGCCGGTGACCTGTTCCTGACCAACCCGGTGATCGCCGGTGGCGAGTCACGCATGCTGCCGCAGACCTTCCGCGGCGTGAGCCTGACCAACACCAGCATCGACGGGCTGCTGCTCGAAGGGGGCCAGGCGAGCTTCACCAAGCCTTACAACCAGAGTGGCCACCGCCGCATCGACACCTACTACGGCAGTTTGGAAGATGGCACCAAGAGCGACCACCTGACCTGGGCCGGGTTGTCCTGGAGCGGTACCGAGAACGTCACCACCAACCTCTATGCCGCCGAGCTGAAGGACATCTGGAACCAGTACTACGTCGACTTCGACTACACCTATGTGGTCAACGACCTGGTCAGCCTCAACCCAGGCCTGCACTTCTATCACACCCAGGACACCGGCCAGGCGCTGCTGGGCAACATCGACAACAACACCTACAGCCTGCATTTCACGGTCAATGCCGGGTACCACAGCATCACGGCCGCCTACCAGCGCGTGAACGGCAACACGCCATTCGACTACATCAACCTGGGCGACAGCGTGTACCTGGACAATTCGCGCATGTACTCGGACTTCAACGCACCCAACGAACGGTCCTGGAAGCTGCAGTACGACTACGACTTCGCAGGCCTGGGCATGCCCGGCCTGAGCACGTCGCTGTCGTACTCGCGCGGTGAAGCGGACCTGACCAAAGCCGAGCAGGACACCACCCACTACGCGTACTACAACCCAGAAGGCAAGAATGCCATGCACTGGGAGCGTGACCTGGACGTGAAATACGTGTTCCAGGAAGGCAACCTCAAGGACCTGTCGGTGCTGTTGCGCTATGCCAGCCATCGCGGCAGCCAGGGCTATGCGGCCATCGATGGCAACAGCGACAACGATGAAGTGCGGGTGATCGTGGACTACCCGTTGAGCATCTTCTGACCTGAAAGCCCGATCGCAGGGCCGCTCCTACAGAGGACACCATCGTCCCCTGTAGGGGCAGGCAAAGGCCGCCCAGCGGGCGCCATCGTTTTTCCGTCGAACGAATCTTGTCCGACAATCCCGGCTTCCCTAAAATACCGCCGCCGCAGAATGGCCCCGCCTGTGCAGTAGCGAACATGCCTACCCGATCATCGCGCTTTACCCTGTACAGGTCGCACCCCGAACTGATCCTCAACCTGGGCAGTTGCCTCGCCGTGCTCGCCATCGTGGCGATCGTCAGCTACCTGCTGAGCCGCGAACGCGACAGTGTCGAGCAGTCGGCCAAACGTTCCTCCAACAACATCGTCCAGCTCATCGAAAGCGATATCCTGCGCAACGTCGAACTCTACGACCAGACCCTGCACGGGCTGATCTGGGCGGTGAATCACCCCCAGCTACTGGACAGCTCGCCTGAGCTGCGCCAGCAGATCCTGTTCAACCAGACCTTCGCCGCCCCGGTGCGTGGCGATATCCTCTGGCTCGACGCCACCGGCAAGGTCCTCGGCGATTCGCTCAGCGTGCCGCCACGGCAAGCCAATCTCAGCGACAGCATCGCCTTCAAGGCCCATCGCGACCGCCCAGGCCTGGGGCTGTTCATCAGCCCGCCGTTCAAGGCACGGCTCGGCGATCTGGATTGGTGCATCAGTTTCAGCCGGCGCATTACCGGCCCCAATGGCGAATTCGTCGGCATTGCCGCCGGTGCCCTGCGCCTTTCCTATTTCAGCGAACTGTTCGAGCGTCTGGACATCGGCAACGACAGCAGCATCAACCTGCTCAACACCGACGGTCAGCTGCTGGCCCGCCAGCCTTCTCGCCCGCAAGACCCACTGATCGGCAGCGACTTCAGCGAGCGCCCCAATTTTCAGCGCATCCTCAGCGAGCGCAGCGGCAGTTTCACTGCGCAGTCGGGGTCGGTCGGCACACCTCATATCTATACCTTTGCCCGGGTCAAAGACCTGCCCTTGATCGTCTTGGTGGTGGATTCGGCCGATGAGGTGTTTCAGTCCTGGCGGCGTACCGCGATCCTGGTCAGCGTGGCGACCGGCATGCTGTGCGTCGGCATCCTCTGGCTGACGCTGCTGCTGGGGCGCGAGTTGCGTCGTCGTCACGAAGCCGAGCAGAGCTTGGCCACACTGGCGGCCACTGACAGCCTCACCGGTCTGGCCAATCGTCGACGCCTGGACCAGGTGCTGCGACAAGAATGGGCACGGGCCCAGCGCAACCGCCGGCCACTCGCCGTTCTCATGGTGGATGTAGATCACTTCAAATCGTTCAACCAGCGTCATGGTCACGCCGGAGGCGACCATGCCTTGCGCGAAGTCGCCAGCACGCTCGAACACTGTATTCGCCGCCCGGCGGATCTGGCGGCGCGCTATGGCGGGGAGGAATTTCAGGTGGTGCTACCGGAGACGGACCTGGCAGGGGCACGCCTGTTGGCCGAACGAATTCGCACTGAAGTCGAGGCACTGCCAAGCTTCGCAGGCGACGAGCACCCGGTAACCGTCAGCATTGGCATCGGCGTGCACGTCCCCGGCACCCAGCAGGACCTGACGGCTCTGCTGGGCAGCGCTGACGAAGCGCTCTACCGGGCCAAGGCCAACGGCCGCAACCGCGTCGAAGGCCCGGCTGCTTAGGGGCCTAGGAGCGGGCGCGGGCGGCGTCGCGCAGGGCCTTGACCTGGTCATGGTTGCGCTGCACACCTTGCAGTTGCTTCTCAACCAACGCGTAGGTCTGATCGCTGGCGCTACGGCCGAGCTTGACCAGTTTCTCGCGGGCATCCTTGTAGGCTTTCAGGGCGTAGTCCTCGCCGCGCTCAACCTCATTGAGCACCGCTTCTTCGCTCTTGCCGGTCAGCATCGACTTGAAGTTGACCCAACCCCGATGCAAGTCACCGCTCAGGCTCGTGGAGGTTTCCGGATCGCCGCCCAGGCGACGTACTTCACTTTGCAGCTCGGCAGCGGCGCTGGCGCATTCGCCGGCACGTTGGACGAAGAAGGCCTTCAACTCGGTGTTCTTGACGTCTTCGGCCGACTCCTTGAAACCCTTTTCGCCGTCCTTGCTGTACTCGATCAGGTCGTTGAGTACATCGATCACGTCTTTGTTTGGATGACTCATGGCGCGAACTCCTTGGCAGGTGATAGTCACCTGAACTGGAGCAGGCATCGTGCCAAATTCGCCATGCTGATAAATTCCAGTGAAATCAGCAGGTTACAAAGCATCGATAAAACACGTGAAACGGCGTTCTGCATGATCGCCGCTTGGGCGTTCGTGCAGTTTGCAGTATGGTCGGCGCTTTGTTGAACAAAGGGCTGGCGATGAAACCTGAAACCTTGCAACTGCTGGTCACCCGCACCATGCCCTTCGGCAAGTACCAAGGCCGCCTGATCGCTGACCTGCCCGGCGACTATCTGGCCTGGTTCGCCCGCAAGGGTTTCCCGCCCGGAGAGCTGGGCGGGTTGCTGGCCTTGATGCATGAGATCGATCACAACGGGCTGGGTGAACTGCTGACGCCTTTGCGGCGCAAGCACCCGCGTTAGCCCCACGCGCCTACAGATCCATGCGATTTCTGTAGGAACGGCCTCGTGTCGCGAAAGGGCTGCGCAGCAGCCCCGACACCTGGCCCTTCAGCCTTTGACTGGCGCCACCGCCAACTCCACCCGTTCCCCTTTCTTGATCAGCGCATACACCACCGCCGTCAGCAGGCTGCCCGCCAGGATCGCCAGCAGGTAAAGCAGCGCATGGTTGATCGCGTTGGGGATCAGCAGCACGAACAGCCCCCCGTGGGGCGCCATCAGCTTGCAGCCAAAGTACATCGACAGTGCCCCGGTCAACGCGCCGCCCGCGACGCTCGCCGGGATCACCCGCAGCGGGTCCTTGGCGGCAAACGGGATCGCCCCCTCGGAGATGAAGCACAGCCCCAGAGCCAATGCCGCCTTGCCCGCCTCGCGCTCGCTCTGGGCGAACTTGCGCCGAGCCAGGAAGCTGGCGATACCCAGGCCGATCGGCGGCACCATCCCGGCAGCCATGGTCGCCGCCATCGGCGCATAGCTGGAGGAGGCCAACAGTCCCACCGAGAAGGCATACGCCGCCTTGTTGATCGGACCGCCCAGGTCGACGCACATCATGCCGCCGAGCAACAGGCCGAGCAGAATGGCGTTGGTGGTACCCATGCTGTCCAGGAAACGCGTCAGGCCTTCGAGCATCGCCGCCACCGGCTGACCGACCACGTAGATCATCACCAAACCCGTGAACAGACTGGCCAACAGCGGAATGATCAGGATTGGCTTGAGCGCCTCAAGGCTGCTCGGCAGGCGTGCCCAGCGGCTGATGGCCTTGGCGCTGTAGCCCGCCAGAAAGCCCGCGACGATGCCACCGATGAAGCCCGCCCCCAAGGTACTGGCGAGCAGACCGCCGATCATGCCCGGCGCCAACCCCGGGCGATCGGCAATCGACCAGGCGATATAGCCGGCCAGCAGCGGCACCATCAGCTTGAACGCCGCCTCGCCACCGATCTGCATCAAGGCCGCCGGCAAGGTGCCAGGTTCCTTGTAGGCCTCGATGCCAAAGACGAACGACAAGGCAATCAGCAGGCCGCCGGCCACCACCATCGGCAGCATGAATGACACACCGGTGAGCAGGTGCTTGTAGACACCGCGCTTCTCATTGCTCTTTACAGGTTCGGCAGACGCTTCGCCGCCCACCTCGACCTTGCCTTCGCCCAGGGCCTTGTCGAGGGTGGCACGCGCCTGCTTCAGCGCGACGCCGGTACCACAGCGGTAGATGCGCTTGCCGGCAAAGCGCGCCGTGGGCACTTCGATGTCGGCGGCCAGCAACACCACATCGGCGGCGGCGATGGCTTCGGCCGAGAGTGGGTCGCGCGCCCCTACCGAGCCCTGGGTTTCCACTGTCAGTAGGTAGCCCAGATCCTTGGCCGCCTGCTGCAGCGCCTCGGCCGCCATGAAGGTATGGGCCACACCGGTCGGGCAGGCGGTGACGGCAACCAACCGGGGCTGCGTAACGATCGGCGCGCTCACCGCGGGCGTCTGCGCCTCCAGCACCTGGGCCTGGGTCGCCGCCTCATCGAGAAAACGCTCGCGATCGGCCAGGGCCTGGGCCGGAGTACTGCGGTAGACCCGCTTGCCGACAAAACGGTCAAGCTCCACGGGGCCGGTGCTGACCACCAGTACCCAGTCGGCCTCGGCGATCTGCGCCGGACTCAAACGCCCGTCGGTATGCTCGGCATCCTGCACCTCGACCACAGGTATCCAGCCCCGTTGCCGGGCAGCGGCCGACAGAAGACGCGCGCTCAATACGCTGGACACCTGGCCGTTGGGGCAGGCAGTGATGATGGCGATGTTCATCGGCAACCCTCTTGTTGTTCTGTCAGTTGCACAGCGTCTTGCAGACGGGCCAGCTGCTCGCGGTCACGGATCCCGAAGCCAACCTGGGTCACCGCCTGGGCGGCGATGGCCGTGGCCCGGCGCAGGGTCTGTTCAGGCGGCTCACCCAGCAGCAGGCCATGAACCATGCCCGCTACCAGCGAATCACCCGCGCCGACAGTGCTGGCCACCTGCACCTTCGGCGGTCGTCCGTGCAGGGCTTGGCCATCCTGGGCAAACCAGGTCACGCCCTGCTCGCCCTGGGACACCACGACATGCTCGACGCCACTGGCCAGCAGCCGCTCGGCGGCCAGGCGTTGCGCGTGCGCGGTATGCACCTCGGTGCCCAGCGCCTCGCCCAGTTCCTCGGTGTTGGGCTTGACCAACCAAGGCCCGACCTGCAGGCCGGCGCGCAAGGCTTCGCCGCTGGTGTCCAGGGCGATCTTCAGGCCTTGCTGCTTCAGTTGCAGCAACAACTGATGGAACCACCGGGCATCGACGCCTCGGGGCAGGCTGCCTGCCACCACCACCGCATCGTGCCCGGCCGCCAGCTGCCCCAGGCGGCGCATCAGGGCGATCCAAGCGGCTTCGTCGACATCCGGCCCCTGGCCATTGATGTCGGTGACCCGGCCATCGGCCTCCACCAGCTTGATGTTGCTGCGGGTTTCGCCCGGCACCCGGACGAAACAGTCGGCAAAGCCCCGCCAGGCGATCAGCGCCTCGAACGGCTCCAGGTTGTCGCGCCCCAGAAAGCCACCCACGGTCACGCTGTGGCCCAGGTCGGCCAGGACCTGAGCGACGTTCAGCCCCTTGCCCGCGGCATGGCTGTGCTGGCTGTGGCTGCGATTGACATGGCCGGGGCGCAGGGCGTCCAGGCTGACGGTGATGTCGAGCGCCGGGTTCAGGGTGAGGGTAAGGATCTTGGCCATTTCAATAACGCTCCACCAACGCCCGGACCGCCGCGGCGCTGTCTTGTTGCAGGGCCTCGCGCGCCAGGGCGCGGGCTGTCTGATGATCGGCCTGGCGAACCAATGCCTTGACTTCGGCGATGCTGCGGGCCGCGACGCTCAGCTCGTCCACATCCAGGCCCAGCAGCACCGCGACCGCCTGCGGGTCCGCCGCCAGCTCACCGCACACGCCCACCCATTTGCCATGGGCGTGGGCCGCCCGCACGGTCATGTCGATCAGTTGCAGCACCGCCGGATGCAGGCCGTCGGCCTGGGCCGAAAGGCTCGGGTGACCACGGTCGATGGCCAGGGTGTACTGGGTCAGATCGTTGGTGCCGATACTGAAGAAATCCACTTCGCGGGCCAGCTGCGGTGCCAGCAAAGCCGCTGACGGCACTTCCACCATGATGCCCACTTGCAGGTCGGCCACCGGGATGTGCGCTCGCAGGCGATCGACCATGGCCTTGGCCTCGCGCCACTCATGCACCTGCCCGACCATCGGGAACATGATGCGCAAAGGACGATCATCAGCGGCGCGCAGCAAGGCGCGCAGCTGTTCTTCCATCACTTGGGGACGCTGCAGGGTCAGGCGCACGCCACGAACCCCCAGGAAGGGGTTTTCCTCGGCGGCGATCGGCCAGTACGGCAGCGGCTTGTCGCCGCCCACATCCAGGGTGCGCACCACCAGGGCGCGCCCACCCAGCCCATCGAGCACACGGCGGTACTCGGCCTCCTGGGTCGCGATGTCGGGTGCCTGGGGATGAGCCATGAAGATCAGTTCGGTACGCAGCAGGCCGACCCCTTCGGCGCCCTGCTCCACCACCTTGTCGATGCCGGTGCTCTCGCCGATGTTGGCGAACACCTCCAGCGCATGGCCATCGCGGGTCACCGCAGGCTCGTGGCGCTTGGCCCAGGCGGCCTGCAGGCGTTGCTCGCGCAGGTCGCGCTCGGCCAGGGCCCGTTGCAGTTCATCTGCCGCGGGCGCCACGCAGACCCGGCCACGCTGGCCATCGAGCAGCAACGGCGTGCCGGCCTCCAGCAGCAGGATCGCAGCACCGGCCCCCACCACTGCCGGAATGCCCAGCGCCCGGGCCACGATGGCGCTGTGGGCCGTAGCGCCGCCCTGGGCGGTGACGATACCGGCGACTCGGGCCGGGTCCAGGCGGGCTACATCCGAGGGGCCCACTTCGGCCATCACCAGCACGTAGGGCTGCTGAGGCTCGGCAACGTCCTGGATGCCACACAGCTGGGCCAGCACTCGCCGGCCGATGTCGCGCAGATCGGCGGCACGCTCGGCGAGCAGGGTGTCGTGCAGCGACTCCTGCTGGCGCGCCGCACTGTCGATCACCGCCATCCAGGCGGCCGCCGCGCTCTCGCCCTGGGCCAGACGCTGCTGGACTTCCTCGCCCAGACCTGGGTCGGCGAGCATTTCCTGGTGGGTGACGAAGATCTCCCCGATAGACGTGTCGCTGCGCTGCACCAACGCCTGCAATTCAGCGTTGACCGCTGCCAAGGCATCCTGCAGCCTTTGCCGCTCCTGGGCAGGCGACTCACCGCGCAGCGGGTAGTCGATCTTGCGAGCCACATGCACATGGGCCGGGCCACTGGCGATGCCTGGCGCCGCACCGACGCCCTGGACGATGCTGCCAGCTTGCGGCGCCTGGAGCACAGGCTCGGGCGGCGCCGCGCTGGTGGGGGCGACCTCCGGTAGCGGCTCCACCGCCTCGCCCAGGCCTTGCTCGATGGCCGCGAGCAACACCGGCAGGGCATCGTTGGCAATGCCCGGTTCGGCGATCAGTTCGAGGGTCTGCCCACGCCGGGCTCCCAGGCTGAGCAGCTTGCTCAGGCTCTTGAGCGACACGGCAGGCTGAGCGCTGTCTTGCAGACGTACCAGAAGCTCGCCCTCAAAGCCTTTGGCCAACTGCGCCAGCACCTTGGCCGGGCGGGCGTGCAGGCCGTGTGGGTTGGCCAGCACGACACAAGCGCTGGGCCAATCGGCCGGAACCTCGCCGCCCAAGACCTCGAGCACGGCGCGGCTGTTGCGCGCTTGGTAGAGCATTTGCCCACGGCCTTCGATGAGCACTTCGCACAGGCGCTCGAGCAACGCTTGGTGAGCGACACCCAGGCTGGCCAGGCAGAACAAACCATTGAGCGGCTGGTCGCGATAATGCAGCGGCTGCTGCGGCGTGATGAAGGCCAACCCCGGCTGGCGTACCTGACGCTCGCTGTGCAGCCACCACAGCCCTTCGCCCAAGGGCAGCGGCTCGGCCTGTTGCAACACGTTGGCGAACCCTGGATCGACGCAACCGGCGCGCTGCAGCAGGCGCGCGCCACGCCAGGCCAGTTCGTCGAAGTCTTCGGCGGCCAGGTTCAGCCCCACCAGTTGCGCATCCAACGCCAGGGCCTGGGGCGCCCCTTGCAGCAGCTTGAGCAGCGCTTCGGCACTGGAGGCGCGGCGCAGGGCCTCGGCCAGATCGGTCTCGCCCAGGGCGCGGGTTAGCAATTGCAGAAGACGCAGGTGCTCGTCGGAACGGGCGGCAATGCCAATGGCCAGGTAGACGATCTGCCCGTCACCCCAGTCCACCCCTTCGGGAAACTGCAACAGGCGCACGCCGGTGGCGAAGACCTGATCGCGGGTCTGCGGCGTGCCGTGGGGGATGGCGATCCCTTGGCCAAGGAAGGTCGAGCCTTGCGCCTCGCGGTCCAGGAGCCCTTGCAGGTAACCTTCGGCGACCAGACCATCGGCGACCAATCGATCAGCCAGCAGGCGCAATGCCTCGGCCTTGTCGGCAGCCACCTGGTTCATGGCGATCTGCTCCTGAGCGAGCTCCAGCATGACCTTCTCCTTTTGCAGCCCCCGGGAGGGGACCTGAGGTATTGTTGTGAAATTCACCAATCGGGTCCGTTCAACGGTCTTGCGCAGGCGGTATTCGAGGCAGAAAATTTGCCTGCTGAAACGTTTAATCTGACCAGGTGGCCACGTTACTCGATAATCTTCCGACGAAAAAGCCCCATCCTGTCGGACAATTGCGACAATGGTCGCCTGCCCAAGGCCCCGGCGCCAGGTGAAACTACCCGGTCCGGCCTCGCAGGCAGCCCCGGTAATAACAAGGAAAATTCGGTGAAACTCAGCGATATCGCCCGTCTGGCCGGTGTGTCCGTGACCACCGCCAGCTACGTCATCAATGGCAAGGCCGAACAGCAGCGCATCAGCAACAGCACCGTCGAGCGCGTGCGTGCGGTGGTCGAGGCCCACGGCTTCACGCCCAACCCCCAGGCCGCCGGCCTGCGTAGCCGGCATACGCGTACCCTGGGCTTCATTCTCCCGGATCTGGAGAACCCCAGCTACGCCCGCATCGCCAAGCAGCTCGAGCAAGGAGCCCGCGCCCGCGGCTACCAATTGCTGATCGCCAGCAGCGATGACCAGCCCGACAGCGAGCGCCAATTGCAACAGCTGTTCCGTGCTCGCCGTTGCGATGCACTGTTCGTCGCCAGTTGCCTGCCGCCGGATGACGAAAGCTATCGCGAGCTGCAGGACAAAGGCCTGCCGATCATCGCCATCGACCGACGCATGGCACCGGAGCACTTCTGCTCGGTGATCAGCGACGACCGCGACGCCAGCCGTCAACTCGCCCAGAGCCTTCTGGATACCAACCCCGGCAGCATCGCCCTGATCGGCGCGCGCCCGGAGCTGTCGGTCAGCCAGGCCCGCGCCGGCGGTTTCGACGAGGCCCTGCACCCCTTCGCCGGCCAGGTGCGCCGCTATCAGGGCGAGGCCTTCAGCCGCGAGTGCGGCCAGCGCCTGATGGTGCAATTGATCGAAGACTTCGGCGGCCTGCCGGATGCCTTGGTGACCACCTCCTATGTGCTGCTGCAGGGCGTGTTCGATACCCTGCAGGCGCGCCCGGCCGACTCGCGCCAGCTGCAACTGGGCACCTTCGGCGACAACCAACTGCTGGATTTCCTGCCTCTGCCAGTCAATGCCATGGCCCAACAGCACGGCCTGATTGCCGCCACCGCTCTCGAACTGGCCCTGGCCGCGATCGAGGACAAACGCTACGAGCCCGGCGTGCACGCCGTCGCCCGAACCTTCAAGCAACGCATCAACGCAGGTTGAGCATGCGCCTGATCGACACCCACACCCACCTGGACTTCCCCGACTTCGACGCCGACCGCGACCGCCTGCTGGCCAACGCGGCGGCGCGGGGCGTGGAGCGCATGGTGGTGCTGGGGGTGTACCAGGCCAACTGGCAGCGGGTGTGGGACTTGGTCTGTGGCGAGCAGCGGCTGTTCGCGGCGCTGGGCCTGCATCCGGTGTACCTCGAACAGCACCGCCCCGAGCATCTGGCACAACTGCGCGACTGGCTCGAACGCCTGCGCGGCGACCCACGCCTGTGCGCGGTGGGAGAGTTCGGCTTGGACTACTACCTGCCGGAACTGGACAAAGACCGCCAGCAGGCGTTGTTCCAGGCGCAGTTGCAACTGGCCTGCGACTTCGACCTGCCCGCCCTGCTGCACGTACGCCGCAGCCATGCCCAGGTGATCGCTACCCTCAAGCGCTACAAGCCTGCGCGCGGCGGCATCGTCCACGCCTTCGCCGGCAGCTACGAAGAAGCCCGCGAGTACATCAAGCTCGGTTTCAGGCTGGGCCTGGGCGGCGCGGCCACCTGGCCCCAGGCCCTGCGCCTGCGCAAGACCTTGCCCCGACTGCCCTTGGAAAGCCTGGTGCTGGAAACCGACGCGCCGGACATGGCGCCGGTGATGTTCCCTGGCGAGCGCAACAGCCCCGAACACTTGCCGGAAATTGCCGAGGCACTGGCCGAGGTGATCGGCACAGAGGCCGAGCACCTGGCTCAGACCAGCAGCCGAAATGCCTGTGAGCTGTTCGGCTGGTAGGCCGCCGCAGTCCCATTCGTGGGTAAGTCGGGGCTCTCGATGACACCCGCGAAGGGTGCCCCCTCGGCTAGACGCGAAACGCCCCGATCAGCCGCTTGAGCTCTTCCACCTGTCCCGACAGCGCCCGGCTGGCATCCTCGGTCTGGCACGCGCCCTGGGTGGTGTCCTGGGCGGCGCGGTTGATCGCCACGATGTTCAAATCGATGTCATGCGCCACCGTGGTCTGCTGCTCGACGGCCGCTGCGATCTGCTGGTTCTGCGCGACGATGCCGCCCACCGCGCCCAAGATGTTGCCCAGCGCCTGTTGCACCTGGCGTGCTTCGTCCACCGTCCCCGCCGCCATCTGATGGCTGCTGCCCATGGCCTTGACCGCCGCGCCAACGCCTGCCTGTAGGCGCTGGATCATCTGCGCGATCTCCTCGGTGGAGTCCTGGGTGCGACGCGCCAGGGTGCGCACCTCGTCGGCCACCACGGCAAACCCCCTGCCCTGCTCGCCAGCCCGTGCCGCCTCGATCGCGGCATTGAGCGCCAGTAGGTTGGTCTGCTCGGCGATGCTGCGGATCACTTCCAGCACCCGGCCGATGGCCTGGCTGTCACCGGCCAGCTGGTTGACCGCGACCACGCTCTGGTCGATCTCACCGGCCAGTCGGGTGATGCTGTCCTGCTGGTTTTCCACCAGGCCACGGCCGGTGGCGCTCTCGCGATTGACCTGCTGCGCGCCTTCGGCGGCCAGCGCCGCGCTGCGGGCGACTTCCTGGGAGGTGGCACTCATCTGGTTCATGGCCGTGGCCACCTGCTCGATCTGCTCGCGCTGACCACTGACCGCCTGGTTGCTGCGCACCGACACAGCCAGCACCTGTCCGGCCTGCTCCTCGACCGTCGAGACGGTCCGACCCACCTGGTCGATAAGTTCGCGGATCCGCCGCACCGTCTGGTTGAAGCCCTGGCCCAGCTCGCCCAGCTCGTCACGGCTGCGGGCCTGGAAGCTCACGGTCATGTCTCCGGCAGCGACCTTGTCCATGGCCGCGCCCAGGTTGCCCAGGGTTTCGCGGATGGACACATAGAAGCCGCTGTCCAGGTAGATGATCAGGGCAAACACCACCGCCAGCGCAGCGATCAGCGCGATCATGCGCAGACGATGCTCGTCCAGGCGGTCTTGCAGTTGCACCTGCAAGTGGCCGAGGACGGCGTCGTTGAGCCGGTAGGTCTGCGCCATCAGCTCGCTGACCTGCTGATAGAACGCGAGCCATGGCGCGTCCAGGGTCTCGGCCATCACCACGCGGTCTTCGAACAAGGTGGCGGCCTGCTTCACCGTTGCCTGGCTGGCCTGGGCCAACGCGGCCAAGTCGGCCTTTGCGCGCGGGTCGGCGCTCAGCGCATCGTCCAGGCGGATGCCGTAGTCGGCGGACAGGCGCTCCAGGCGCTGCAACAAGTCTTCGAAACGGGCGCTGCCAGCCGAATCGATGAAACCGCGGCCCAACGCCATGGCCCCCAGCGCCCGCCCCTCGCCCAGGGTTTGGGTCACCTGCCCGGTGGCACTGCCCAACAGCTCGCTCAGATGCCGCACCGACGCCTGGTTGTCCTGATCCAGCCCGGACTGGCTGGCCACCTGCTTGGTCAGGACCTGGGCCTGGACCAGGAGCTTGTCGAACAGGGCTGCCTTGCTTTGCAAGGAAGACTCTTTGCGCGCTCGGGCGAAGATCTCGCTGAGTTCATCGCGTCGGGCCTGTAGCTGCGGGCCGCTCACGGGAATCGCCTCGAGCCCTGCGGCGACCTTTTTCTCAAGCGCATCGATGCGCTGCTCCAGATCACCGGCCTGGCCCGACTGGCCCAGCAGGGCATTGATCTGCACGAGATTGCCCAGGGTTTCCAGGTCACCGCGCAGGCTCAGGGCTCCGGCCAGGGGGCCGAGCCCCTGCAGTTCGACGCCGGTGGCGTGAAATTCGTCGTAGACGTCGCGCACCAGGTAGAAGCTGGTGACCAGCATGGGGACGAAGAACAAGGTGCTGATCAAGCTGAACTTCAGGCCGAAGCTCAGCCGGTCCATCAGGGCGATGGCCGGATAGAGCAAACGCTTCATGCGCATCTCCTTGGATTCTTTTTATTCTGCGAGGTAGCACAAGGCCATTAACGGCCAAGCGACCTGTATAACGCAGATCGAATCCAAGGTTTGTAATTTAAGGTTAAGCGAGGCTTGCCAGACCAGGCTCATCCGCCAGCAGGCCTACAGGGTGCTGATCTCTTCGCGGGTAAACCCGCTCCAGATACAGCGGTGCCCTCATTAACGCCGTTGTATCTGTAGGTTTACCTGCGAAGCAGGCGCCGCTCACCAGGCGAAGAACACCTTCTGAAAAGCGCTCAGAACAATACCGTCCACAGCGCAAAGCAGGCGTACCACAGCACCGCGCAACGCAGCAGCAGCTCCCAGAGGCTGTCCAGGCGACCGAGCCCACGCTGGGCGTCCTCTTCCTCGGGCATGTTGTCCGCCACGCGCCCGACCCGCGCCACCAGATGCCCCGCGCTGATGTGCCAGTTGAGCAGTTCATGCAGCATCACCCGCATCACGGCGACGAAGTTACCCACCAGGGCAAAGCTCAGGGCCAGCACCCGCACCGGCAACCAGTCCAGGGCATGGCGCAACTGCTCGGCGCGCTCCTTGAGTGCTGGCTGTCGGCTGTTCTCGGCACTCAAGGCCAGCAGGCGGTAGGCCAGGGCGGCACCTGGGCCGAGCAGGAAATACCAGAAGATCACCGCAAAGAAGCTCTGGTAGGCCTGCCACAGCAAATGTCCCTGCACGCGCACCAACAAACCAGGGGCATCGTCGGCCACCAGGCCCAGGTCCCGCTCGGCCACATGCAATGCGGCCTGGTCATCGGCCCGGCGCCAGGTATCGCGAAACGGCCCCAGGGATGCCTTGATGTCGCCACGACCGAGGCTGTAGATCAGCACCAGCAGGTGCACCGGCAAGGCCAGCAGGCCATAGGCCACCGGCTCGAGCACGTGGAGCAACAGCACCAGCAAGGCCACGGGCGCCAGCACCAGGATGGCCAGGGTCCACCAGGGGTGCACCTTGCCACTGCGCTCAAGGCGCACCAGCTCGCCGATGAAAAAACCGTCACGCTGCAACCGCTGGCGCAGGGCCGAAAACTTCTCGAACCAGAGCACCAGCACCAACACCAGAAAACTCATGCGTTGTCCTCATTGCATTGCAAGGCCGCGCGGTAGCGGCGCCAATCGAAAGCCGGGCCCGGGTCGGTCTTGCGCGCCGGGGCGATGTCGCTGTGACCGCAGATACGCCCAAGATCGATCGCAGGCCACACGCTGCGAATCTGCCGGGTCAGCTGCGTCAGGGTCTGGTATTGGGCGTCTGTGTAGGACAACTCGTCAGTGCCCTCCAGTTCGATGCCGATGGAAAAATCGTTGCAACCCTCACGCTCGCCGAAGCGTGAAACACCGGCATGCCAGGCCCGGTCCAGCAAGGAAACGAACTGAGTCACCGCCCCGTCGCGCTCGACGAACAGATGCGCCGACACAGTCAGGTGACAGATGCTTTCGAAATAGGGATGCTCGGCGGGGTCGAGCCGGTTCTGGAAGAACTGCTGGACCTTGCCGGTGCCGAAACAGGCCGGCGGCAGGCTGATATTGTGGATGACCAACAGGGAGATGGCTTCGCCTTCAGGGCGCGCGTTGAAATTCGGCGAGGGGCAGTGGGTGACGCCGGAGAACCAGCCAGTCGCACGGTCCAATTGCATGGAGCAGATCCTGAAATCGCCAGGGAGGAGCCACCAGTATGCCCCGCGCCTGGCAGGCTTGCATGTAAATGATTGTTCAGCAGACCTGCTACCTGCGCAATCGCTCAAGCACCGCGTCCAGCGCGCGCTCGAACAACAGCCCGTCATCGAGCAGGCGCACCTCGCCGCGACGCAGGGCCTGAGCCAGTCCAGCGCCGCTCCATTCGCGCACCTTCATGCCAGTGCGATTGGCGAAGACGTAACGGTCACTGCTGTCGATAACCGCCACCAGCTTGCAACGCAGGGGCTCCTCGTCATCCATCACCTCGACCCAGACCCCGATGCGCAGACGCCGCACCAGGCCCAGCTCAGGGCCCTGCGCGTGCAGACGCAACAGAGGGCCGCAGGCCGATTCATCGGCCACCGCCAGGATGATCTGCTCAGCCACCAGCACCTCGCCCAAGGCAGGTACCCCTTCGACAGGTGAACCCTCCCCCCCGGCAAAGGCACGCAGGTGCAACTGCTCCAGCTGCAGGAAGAACGCCCGGGTCGCGGCGGCTTCGGTGACGACCCCGGCCAGCCCGTCACGCAGGGCCTTGAGCAGCCCCGGCACCTGTTGCAACAAGCGCTCCCGGGCGTGCGGGTCGCGGTGCGGAGCAAGACTGGCCAGCAGGGCATCGACCGTCGCCAGGCCATTGCGCCAGGCGCTCGAATCCTCACCCTCCTTGAGCCAAGCCAACAGCAGGACCTGGCTCCAATCCTGCACCAGCATCCGCACCACCGTGTGCGGCAGGACCCGCCCCAGAAGACGCAGGTTCAGGGCCTGCTGCACCCGCTGCCGGGCTTGCAGCGCACGGGCACGGCCCTCTTCGGCATCGCGGGTGCGTTGTTCGAGCAGTTCGTTGCGCCGATGCTCCTCCTGGTTGAAGGCCAGAAAGTCCTCGAGCAGGTCAGCGAACACGCGAGGATCATCGGTGAAGTCGTTGAGCAAACGCTGAATCACACGCTCCACACGCAGGTGCAGGTTGTCGCGCACGCCCTCGCTGCCGCTTTCCCATCCGATCGCGGCAGCGGCGATTTCGTTGAGTAGACGCCGGGCCGGATGGCTGGCACGACTGAACAGGCCTTTATCGAGCAGGGCCACTTTGAGCAGGGGGATGTGCAACCGAGCGATCAGCGCGCGCAATGACGCAGGCAGGTTGTTATCGGCCTGGATGAAGTCGAACAGCAGGCCGACCAGGTTGAGGGTGTCTTCGTCCGCCGTGTCGATCCGCCGACGCGTGCCGCTGCGCACACTCACCCGCAACAGCAACTGCTCCAACTGCTGGCCAAGCGCGAAGTCATCCGCCTCGCAGGTCGCGGGCACATAGCGCTGAAGATGCGACAGCAAACGCAGCAAGTCGGCGGTGCTGATCGGCTGGGCGCTGACGACCTGCTGTACACGTGGCGCGATACCCCCTCGAACCGGGGCCAACAGTGCCTGCAAGGAATCGAAAAATGCCTTGCCCGCACCATCGGGCTCCGGCGCCTCGTCGCGCGCCAGCGCGGTCGCAAGGTGTCTGGCGGCGTGGCGACGATCGTCGACACGGCGGCGCGGCGTCGGCTTGAGTTCGGCCAGCACACCGGCGTCGGCCAGCAACTGGTTGGCCTGGTCGTACAGCTGATCGAGGTCGCGCAATACATAGCGTTCGAACAGCTTGAGCAGGATCAGCTTGACCCTGCGGTTTACACCTTGGCTGCGCGCGGCCTCCAGAAAGTAGCCGCACAATCGGTCCGGCCCCAGGGGGTTGTCGGACGCCGCGCAGGCCTCGCCGAGCAGGGTCTGCAGACGCAACGCCAAGTGCTCCAGGGCAAGGCCATCACGGGAAAGAACGCGAGCGACCATGGATTCGAGGGCGGCGGCGCGCGCCAGTTGCGCCGAGCCGAGCGGGTCGTCACTGACAGTGAACCCCGAGGCCTCGGCCTGCCCCACTTGGGCAAAACAGTCATAAAAGGTGTCGAGAAAGCCTCGCTCGATGCTCTTGCGCTTGAGGCGCAGGTCGCGCATGGCTTCGAAATACAGGTTCTGGTCGAAGCGTTCAGGGGCTTTGTCGGCCATTTCGAAGAGCGTGTCGTCAGCATTGTCGAACAACGCGTGCAGCCCCTGGCGCAGTTGCAATGCGGCCTGATCGCGCACTTGCAGCAGCAGCGCCGGGAGGCAAGGCGAGGGCGCATGTGCCCCTTGATCGATGGCGACCGCCAACGGCACCACCTTGCCTTCGTTCTGCATCCCGGACTCCTTGTGGGTGTTTTGCGTTGATCTCACGATCAGTCAAAACCATGACGCCAAATACTGGTCGCATTATCGGTAAAAATTCCGACAGCTACTAGAGCGTTCTTCACATGCCAGCTAGTGACACTCCATTCGTCATGATGCTCAGTCGTCCTGACCAAAGGTCACTCCCGTTGCCGCTGTACACGCAGCCCCCCTGCCCTATAATCGCCGCACCTAGCTTGTGGAGCCGACCATGCCGAACCTACGCCTCGCCGACCTGACCGCCGAAATCGAAGCCAACGTGCGCCGCGCGCTGCTCGAAGACATCGGCAGTGGCGACATCACCGCCCAGCTGATTCCGGCCGAGCGCCTGGCCAAGGCAACCATCATCACCCGCGAGGACTGCACCATCGCCGGTACCGCTTGGGTCGATGCGGTGTTCCGCCAGCTCGACCCCCGGGTCGCGGTGCACTGGCAGGTAGCCGATGGCGATCGGGCTACGCCCAACCAGGCGCTGTTCCACCTCGAAGGCCCAGCGCGCTCGCTGCTCAGCGGCGAACGCACGGCGCTGAACTTCCTGCAGATGCTGTCGGGCGTGGCAACCCGGGCGCGCTTTCTCGCGGACTTGGTGCAAGGCACACAGGTGCGCCTGCTCGACACCCGCAAGACGCTCCCCGGCCTGCGCCTGGCGCAGAAGTACGCCGTGACGTGCGGCGGCTGCCACAACCACCGCATCGGCCTGTACGACGCCTTCCTGATCAAGGAAAACCACATTGCCGCCAGCGGCGGAGTGGCCGAGGCTGTCAATGCCGCACACCGCATCGCACCGGGCAAGCCCGTGGAAATCGAAGTCGAAAGCCTGGACGAGCTGCGTCAGGCCCTGGCAGCCGGCGCCGACATCATCATGCTCGACGAACTCACCCTCGATGAAATGCGCGAAGCCGTGCGCATCACCGCCGGCAAGGCCAAGCTCGAGGCCAGCGGCGGGGTCAACGAGAGCACGCTGCGGGTGATCGCCGAGACAGGCGTGGACTACATCTCCATTGGCGCCATGACCAAAGACGTGAAGGCAGTGGACCTGTCCATGCGCCTTAGCCTCTGAGGTTTTCTCTAGACACAAAAAAACCGGCCAGTTGGCCGGTTTTTTCTTGCGGGCCACGAGGGCCCGCTGGGCGCTGACGAAGCCTTAGAACGAGGCGTTCGCCAGGCCGTCCAGGTAACGCTCCACGTCCAGTGCGGCCATGCAGCCGGCACCGGCGGAAGTGATCGCCTGGCGGTAGACGTGGTCGGCCACGTCGCCCGCTGCGAACACGCCTTCGATGTTGGTGGCAGTGGCGTTGCCTTCACGACCGCCATTGACCACCAGGTAGCCGTCCTTGAGGGTCAGCTGGCCTTCGAACAGCGAAGTGTTCGGGGTGTGGCCAATGGCGATGAACACGCCGTCGACCTTGATTTCGTCGCTGCTGCCGTCGTTGTTCTTCAGACGCGCACCGGTCACGCCCATGTCGTCACCGAGCACTTCGTCCAGGGTGGCGTTGAGCTTGAGTTCGATCTTGCCTTCGGCGACACGGGCGTGCAGCTTGTCGACCAGGATCTTCTCGGCGCGGAAGGTGTCGCGGCGGTGGACCAGGGTCACCTTGCTGGCGATGTTGGCCAGGTACAGGGCTTCTTCCACGGCGGTGTTGCCACCACCTACCACGGCTACCGGCTTGTTGCGGTAGAAGAAACCGTCGCAGGTCGCGCAGGCCGAAACGCCCTTGCCCATGAACGACTCTTCGGACGGCAGGCCCAGGTAGCGAGCGCTGGCACCGGTGGCGATGATCAGGGCGTCGCAGGTATAGGTGCCGCTGTCGCCGCGCAGGGTGAACGGCTTGTTGGCCAAGTCCACGGCGTTGATGTGGTCGAAGACGATCTCGGTCTCGAAGCGCTCGGCATGCTCCTGCATGCGCTGCATCAGGGCCGGGCCGGTCAGGCCATGGGGGTCGCCCGGCCAGTTGTCGACTTCGGTGGTGGTGGTCAGCTGACCGCCAGCCTGCATGCCGGTGATCAGCAGCGGCTTCAAGTTGGCGCGGGCGGCATAGACCGCGGCGCTGTAACCGGCAGGGCCGGAACCGAGAATGATGACGCGCGAATGACGTACTTCAGACATGTCGAACTCCTGTCGAGACGGCCGCTGGGCCGGCATCGGTGCACCGGCAGTGCCGGCTGGAATGAAAAGGGACCTACGCAGCGCTTGGGGAAGCCTATGACGCGAAGATCCGAAACCAAAAAGTTGAGCGCACTGTAGCGAGGTCGCAGAGATTAAGGAAATATCCTTCGACAATCCACCTTATAGGCTGGCTCTATCTGCCGACCAAACCGATAGAAAATCTTCACTCGCTTTTGTTACAGACCATTGCTCCCCTGCCGGGCAGCTTTCGTCGAAGCCTCAAACTCGGTAAGGTCAGCGCGTTTTCCCCTGATCCGGAGCGTCTCGATGCAAGCCCCTGTCCTCTCTGGCCCACAGTACCTGCGCGAAGGGCTGAAACTGGTCATGAGCCCCAGCCTGCGCCTGTTCGTGCTGCTGCCGCTGACGGTCAACCTGTTGCTGTTCGGCGGGCTGATCTACTTCGCAGGGCATCAGTTCAGCCTGTGGGTCGATACCCTGATGCCGACCCTGCCGAGCTGGCTGAGCTTTCTGACCTACATCCTGTGGCCACTGTTCGTCGCCTTGGTGGTCCTCATGGTGTTCTTCACCTTCACCCTGGTGGCCAACGTCATCGCCGCGCCCTTCAATGGGTTTCTGGCCGAAAAGGTCGAGGTGGTGGTTCGCGGAGAGGATAACTTCCCCGCATTCAGTTGGGGCGAGTTAATTGCCATGGTGCCACGCACCTTTGGCCGCGAAATGCGTAAGCTCGGCTACTTTTTGCCACGTGCCATCGCCCTGTTCATCCTGTCGTTGATCCCGGTGGTCAACGTGGTGGCTGCACCGCTGTGGCTGATCTTCGGGGTGTGGATGATGGCCATCCAGTACATCGACTACCCGGCGGACAACAACAAGATGAGCTGGCAGGACATGCTCGCCTGGCTGCGCGAAAAGCGCTGGCAGTCCCTGGGCTTTGGCGGCATCACCTACCTGGCGCTGATGATTCCGCTGGTCAACGTACTGATGATGCCCGCGGCGGTGGCGGGGGCTACGTTGTTCTGGGTGCGGGAAAAGGGTGATACCCGCGTCACGAAACCGGCCAATCAGAACGCCTGATAACTACGTAAGCAATGCCCTTTCCCAGCCAACTGATACACAAGGCTGGTACACATGGCACTCATCGCTCAACCATTCAGGCACTCCGACTCGGGCATCTATTATCTACGTCGCAGGGTGCCTGATGACCTCAGGAAGATCATCGGCAAAACAGAGATTCGCCGCTCGCTCAATACCCGACACCATCAGCAAGCGAAGGCTGCATTTGCCCTGGCATATGCGGAGTCGGAGAGGTTGTTCAGTGATGCCCGCCAGGGCCACTACGTTGAGCCCTGCAAGCCAGAGACGGTAGGCCCGCCTCTACCTACGCCTACACTGCCTGCCCTCAAAGAAAGCTCTATAAGGCTGTCGGAAGCACTCAGCCGCTACGTTCAATCCATCTCTATGTCAGGCAGGTCCGAATACGTACTGCGGCGGCATGCAGTGGACTACAGCCGTGCAGTCAACCGGTTCATCTCGGACATGGGGGACAAATCCATTACGGCGGTTCAGCCCTCAGATATACAGTAAGCGCTCCATGAACCCCACCTAACCAACGATGGGCAGAGCACTCAGCTATGTATTTGAGGTGTGCAATTCCACGGCAGCAGCGCTTCGTAGTCTTCCACTGAGGCCGCATGCGGCAAGCGTTCCAGTGCGTGGCGCAGCCACGCATAGGGCTCTTGGCCGTTGGCTTTGGCCGTTTCTACCAAGCTGTAAAGTTGTGCGCTGGCAGTGGCACCTTTGGGCGTGTCACTGAACAACCAGTTCTTTCTGCCGATGACAAACGGGCGGATCGCTCGCTCGGCTGCGTTGTTGTCGATCGGTAAGCAGCCGTGCTCGACGTAGCGTTCCAACTTGCTCCAGTTGCTGGCCAAGTAGCCGATGGCCTTGCCCAAGGCATTCTGCGTCGTGACCTGAGGTTGCGTTTTCTCTACCCAGCTTTTCAGTTGAGCCAGCAATGGCAGGCTGCGCTCCATGCGGGCAGCCTTACGATCTTCATCGCTGCCGTCCTTAAGGTCGCGCTCGATGCCATACAGCTTGTTGATCAAATTCAGGGCGATGTCTGCGCGCCCGGTTTTACCCTTGGGCTGCACTTTCTGCGCTTCGACGAACTTGCGGCGTGCGTGCGCCCAACAGCCCAATCGCTCCACGCCGTCCTGCGCGGCCAGCGCGTTGTAACCGGCGTAGTCGTCGGTCATGACATAGCCGCGATAGCCATCCAACAGGCGCGTCGGCACCTCCTGCGCTCGGCTAGTGGCGTAGTCGAAAAGGATCACCGGGCGATCAGGTGGGCCGCCGGTTTGTACCCACATCCAGGATTGGCTGCTGAGCTCACGACCCGGCTCTTTCAACACCTGCACACGTGTTTCGTCACAGTGGATGATCCGACTGCTCAACAGGCTTTCGCGCATCAGATTCAGCAGCGGTTGGAAGTGCTCGCTGCATTGAATCACCCAGCGTGCCAAGGTTTGGCGCGAGATATCGATACCGTGGCGCCCCAACACTTTTTCGAAGCGATGAAGCGGCAAGCTGTCTACGTATTTGGTGGTGAGCAGCATGGCCAGCACACTCGGGCTAGCCATGCTCTTCTCGATCACCTGGGCAGGCTTGTCCGCCGTTACGGGCGCTGACTCGCAGTTGCGGCAGCCATACACCTTGCGAACATGTTTGATGACGCGAATCTGCATCGGGACGATTTCAAGCTGTTCGCTGACCTCTTCACCGATGGCATGTTTGCGGCAGCCACAAGCGCACGTCAGCTCATGCTCGGGCAGTTCGTGGACAACCTCGATACGCGGTAAATCAGCCGGCAGAGGTTTGCGTTTACCACGGCGCTTGGTCGGTGCAACGACTTCTTCATCGCCAGCCTCATCCAAGGGTTCTGCCAGGCTTTCCGCTTCGTCGAAGAGCGGCAACTGTGGCGTCGCCGCATCGCTTGTCTGCTCGGTCTTGCGCCCGAACAGGCGCTGGCGCAACAGCGCAACTTCCTCTTCGAGATGAACGATCTTGCCCTTGTCGGACGCGCGCTCGTTGATCATCTGCTCAAGCAGTTGCTTGAGCAGAACAGGATCGTCAGGGAGGTCTTCGGGCATGGAAATCATGCCGCGGATTATACCGAATCAGGCGACGTATCGAGGCGTCAAAACCTGATGCGGACGGTTGCGCCAGAGGTCGAAGCCGTCGAGTAGCCAGTTCAGTTCCTGAACGGTCAGTACGATGGCCACGTCAGTCGGATCGGGTGAGGTTTTGAACCGTTCGGAGTCCAGGCGTTTGAGCCAGAGGCAGAAGCCGTTGCGTTCCCAGTACAAGATCTTCACGCGGTTGCGCGGCTTGTTGAGAAAGACGAAAAGCACCGGGTCGAACACTGCCACTTTGATATCGAGTTCGACCAGCGCAGCCAGGCCATCGATGGACTTTCGGAAGTCGACGGGCTTGGGGTAGAGGTACACTTTTTCGACTTTGGCGTCGGGTCGCATCATGGTCGGCGAACTCCAGAAAGAAATCGGGAGCACAGCATCGGGGATTAGGTAAGCGCTTTGAATGTGGGGTTCATGGAGCGCTTACGATATACATGCGTTCGCTGCCAACTTGATTCAGCCAAGTGATGACAAAGTTAAGCCTCTGGCTACCTCATCAACTCGCTTGCTGCTGGCGCGACTGTCCTCGGTGATGGCGTTTACCGTCGATTCCGGTCTGCTTGAAACGAGAACCCCGTCACCGCATCACGAATTCACAAGCGTCTCGGATCAGGCAAACCGAAACGCCGCTTGGACGATAACAGGGGGTACAGCTGGTGCGAGTTGGTCACCCTATTCAGCAGCTCCGAGTTTCAACGGCTTAGAACAGCCAAAGGCCATCCGGGCAATGCCGTATTCTGGATATCATTGTTAGCCGCATATACAGGAGGCCGACGTGAGGAGCTGGCTCAGCTATACGTTGAGGACATCCATCAGCACGAAGGAAGCGCGTGGTTCATCCGGATCATTGACGACCGACCCGACAAGTCTGTTAAGACAACTACATCTGGTAACACAATCTCATCAACTATTTTACAACCTGAAACACCCATAACGACTTATGTCCTCCGTGTCACGAATACAACAAGCGCATACAAAAAAGGGGATCCGTTACATGATCCCCTTTTAAAGTCTATGCTACATTATGCCCTGACAGCTATTCACCTTCTGCTTTGATGAATTGTGTCGAAAGGCTTGGAGCTCGCTCACGCAGATAAGTCGCAGCGTCATCAGCAATATCTGATGCGCTCTCAGGTCGTTCAGCAAGATTCATTGCCCATGACCGCCCAGGGTGTAAAACATCCCAACGAGGTCGCATCCCCGCATGTCGCCCTTTCCCTGGGTTGTGATTACCAAAACCATCAATCAGGGAGTTCCAGACCGGGGTGAACCTTGCGATGATCAAAGACTCACCCAAAGGAATCCAGATATCGTCCACCACTAAAAACCGACAGTGGAAATCCTCAATATTCAGATTCTCAGCAGCGCGAATACTATCGGCATGCTCTTTCAACCGCTTATGCAGAACCTTACCAGGCGATGTGCCTAAGTCGCCGCCCATACGAGCACCTGCCGGAACAGCTTTACCAACGTAAATCGGCAGCATGAACTGGCCACTTTTGTTCAATGATGCTAGCCGTGAATAAGCTGGAAAATCTCCAGTGTAGTAAATCGCATAGACGCCTGCCCCCTCAAATACAGGAAGCGCGCCGAGCGGGTGAACTTCCTTTGAGAGCAGTGCTTCAGCAACGCTGGCACCAAGGTTTTTCTTATCCAATGGATTAAATGGAACGACTTTACCCGTCATGCGACATTCACCACCTTCTTGGCAGTTTTCTGAATACGGAGGATTTCAGCAACTGCCAACTTTTCTGCAACACTCGATGCAACTTGCTGTGCTAGCAGTACCGGTACAGCATTGCCGAGCTGCCGCATGGTCTCAGACCAACTCCCGTGGAACCTGAAACCGTCAGGGAAGGTTTGAATACGCGCGCTTTCACGCACAGTGAAGTAACGCACTTCGCCATTTTCCTTAACCAACATGTTCTCACCACCTGGAACACCATGATCTCCTGCCTTCAAGGTTTTGGCTGGAAGGTCCAAGGGACTGCCGGTGTGACCAGGGTATGAACGAGCACCACCTTGAAATGTGTGGTTTGGGACCTTCAATGCTGCACGGGTTTCAGGGTCAGGAAGATCAGCAATGGCATCACGAACCGTTCTCCATGGTAGTTTATCCATCGGAAGAAGGCCGTTTCTCAATTTACAAACACGTGACCAAAGCTTCGCTGGAACCTCCGGCATTTCTAAACCATGTCGAGCCCAATACTCACCGGTAACCCATTGCGAGTGCAGCAAGGCATCATAGCTATGAGTTTCCTCTGGAAACGACCATTCAACCCCAAGATCGTCCCTAAAGCCGACAATGAAAACCCGCTCCCGCTTCTGTGGCACACCGTAATCGGCAGCGTTCACGAGTGTGGGCACCACATTGTAGGTATGACCTCTCCCCTTACGCTTACCCGAGGTGCGCTCGGCTTGCAGTCGCATCAGGTGGTCATGCCAGCCTTCATCCTTCCGGCGTGGCAACTCGGGAAATTCCAGTTGAAGCAAGATGTACTGGTAATAATTGGCGAAGGCCGCTCGCGTTAACCCCTTCACGTTTTCGATGATAAATGCCTTCGGCTTGAGGGTTCGGATGATCTCCACCGTTGCTGGGAACATGTCACGCCGATCATCGTATGCCCCATGCTTACCCCCGATTGAGAAGGGTTGGCAAGGAGGTCCACCTGCAAGTAGGTCAATACCTTCAGGAATGCTGCTCCAATCGAATCCGCGAACGTCACCTTCGTGCAGGCTCCAATGCTGCACCAATGGGTAACCACGCTTTTTATTCTCGCGAACCGTGTCGCACGCCCATTTATCCCACTCGACGACCGCCAGGTGTGAAAAACCTGCTATTTCACAGCCCATAGCAAGCCCACCAGCCCCCGCGAATAGCTCAACGGATTTCATTGCGTGTTCCCCCGGCCCAGGAAGCCATTCAGTTTTTTCTCTAGTAAATTCAAATCTTTAAGCTCACATTCCCAGATCACCAAGGCATCCCATCCTTGAGACTGTAGCTGAAGCAGCTTGCGCGCATCGCGCTCCCTGTTCCCGTCCAGCTTCGGCCCCCAGAATTCCAACCGTGATTTGGGCAACCTTGCGAGTGGACAGCATTCGTGACGATGCCAAAAGCACCCGTGAACGAAGATAGCTTTCTTCATACCTCTGAAAACGATGTCCGGACTGCCGGGCAAACCACGGTCGTGAAGCCGATAGCGATAGCCCAGCGAGAAAAGCAATCGACGCACCAGCATTTCCGGCCTAGTGTCCTTTGCCTTCACACGTGCCATCCGGATGCTTCGTTCAGAGGGGGTCAGCGTGTCCACGAATCTTATCAGCCATGCAGGATTCATTCATTACCCAAAGCCCTAAGCGGCGATCCGGTTGTGCCTAGGCTCTCCATTAGGACGGGCTTTCACGCCCACCATAACACTGGTACATTTCCTGCTCACTCCCTTGGGAAGGGGCGTTGATTTACGGGGTTTGCAGCCGATGTAGGCGGATTTATCAGTACATCGACTACCCGGCGGACAACAACAAGATGAGCTGGCAGGACATGCTCGCCTGGCTGCGCGAAAAGCGCTGGCAGTCCCTGGGCTTTGGCGGCATCACTTACCTGGCGCTGATGATTCCGCTGGTCAACGTGCTGATGATGCCCGCGGCGGTGGCGGGGGCGACGCTGTTTTGGGTGCGTGAGCGTAGCTGATATCGCTGGGGGGCTTTGCGCCCCCTCGCGGGTAAACCCACTCCCACACGGGTCACCGCCAGCCCTGTGTGGGGTTTACCCGCGAATTGATCACTGATTCAACTGGCTGGAAAACTGCCCCACCGCATCCACCACCCTCTTCGCTCCGTCCTGGATCTCGACGATCACGCTGCCGGTTTCGGCAGCCAGGGTAAGGCCCTGCTCGGCCTGGCGCTTGCTGGTGTCGATGATGTCCACCGCCGCCTGGGCCAGTTGTTCGTTCTGCTGCACCACCTTGGCGATCTCATCGGTGGCGGTGCTGGTGCGTGAGGCGAGCTGACGCACTTCATCGGCGACCACGGCAAACCCTCGCCCCTGCTCACCCGCACGCGCCGCCTCGATGGCAGCGTTGAGCGCCAGCAGGTTGGTCTGCCCGGCAATATCACTGATGGTCTTGATGATCGAGCCGATCACCCGGGACTGGGTGTCCAGCGCCTGGATGCCCTGGGCGGCATCCTGCATGGAGCCCTCCAGGCCGCGCATGACATTGACGGTCTGGGTGACCACCTCAGTGGCCTTGCGCGCGCTGGCGTCGGTGCCCAGCGATGTGTTGTAGGCGATGTCCGCGGCCTGGGCCACGGCTATTTCCTGGTTGACCTGGTCAGTAATCACGGTGGCGAACTTGACCACTTTGTAGAGCACGTCATGGGCATCGATGATCGGGTTGTAGGAAGCCTCCAGCCACACGGTCCGACCATGGGCATCGATACGCTTGAAGCGATCGGCGACGAATTCGCCCCGGCGCAGCTTGTCCCAGAACGCCTGGTAAGCCGCCGAGTTGGCCTCTTCCGGTTCACAGAACATGCGGTGGGATTTGCCGCGCACCTGCTCCAGGGTGTAACCCATCGCATTGAGGAAGCGGTCGTTGGCGGTGATCACTTCGCCTTGCAGGTTGAACTCGATCAAGGCAGTGGAGCGCATCAGGGCCTTGATCAGGCTCTCATGCTCGCGGGAGGACTCGATGGTGCGGGTCAGGTCGCTCGAATGCATGCTGAAATGCCTGATCCGCCCGTCGCAGCTCTTGACCGGTTGCAAGATCGAACGCAGCCAAGCTTCCTCGCCGTTGCCACGTAGCAGGCGGAACGCGCCGTTAAGGTGTTCACCCCGGGTGATGGCGTTTTTCATGCGGTGGTAGAAATCCAGCTCCTTCACATGAGGCGGCACGAGTTCCTCAATGTTGCGCCCGATCAACTGCCCGGCGCTGTAGAGCATCTCCTTTTCGAAGTTGCTGTTGACCGACTCGATGCGCCCGTGGGGGTCGAGCTGAAGCACCAACATCTCGCTGTCCAGGCTGCTTTTGACCTGTTCGATGGACATCAGGTCCTCGCGTAGCTGTTGGATTTCTTTCTTGAGTTTGCTGTTGAACATGACCGCTCTCCCGGAGCGTACCTCGAGTGTCGAATACCTTTGCATCGGCTGGCCCCGGAGGATTCTTGAGTGCTCCGCAGGGAAATTTCGACGCGTACTTTGGGGCAGAAAAGTGGCGTCACTCGGCCGTCATCTCAACGTCACAGAATCGCAACGCGGCGGGTGGAAACTTTTTGTCATGAATAGACCGCCCCTGCGTATCACCCTTGTCAGCGAGACGTTTCCACCCGAGATCAACGGCGTGGCCAATACCCTTGGTCGCCTTAGCGAAGGGCTGCGCCAACGTGGCCATCATGTCGAGCTGGTGCGCCCAAGACAGGCCAGCGATAGCCCGCAGAACGAAAGCGATGCCCTGCTGCTCTGCCGGGGCTGGCCGCTGCCGGGCTATCCGGGCCTTCAATGGGGCGAGATCACCAAGCGCACATTGCTGCGTCGCTGGCGCAAGCAACGCCCGGACGTGCTCTACATCGCCACCGAAGGGCCGCTGGGGCTCAGTGCCCTGCGTGCCGCGCGGCAGTTGGGGGTTGCCGTGGTCAGCGGTTTTCACACCAATTTCCCGCAGTATTCTGGCCAGTACGGCCTGGGCCTGCTGACGCGCCTGCTTACGCATTACCTGCGCTGGTTTCACCGACGCACAGCCATCACCTTGGTGCCAAGCGCGAGCCAGCGCCTGGAGCTGGAGCGTCGTGGCTTCGAGCGTCTGGCACTGATGGCCCGCGGCGTCGACGCCTGCCTGTTCAACCCGGCTCGGCGCAGCCAGGTGCTGCGCGAGCGCTGGGGCCTGGGTGCGGACGACATCGCCGTGCTGCATGTGGGCCGCTTGGCTGCGGAAAAGAACCTGGGGTTGCTGCAACCATGCATGGAGGCCCTGCGCAAGGCTTATCCACAGCGTCGCATGCGCTTGGTCATCGTCGGCGACGGTCCTCAACGCCAGACGCTCGAACAACAGTTGCCCGACGCCGTGTTCTGTGGCGCCCAACGGGGCGAGGTATTGGCCGAACACTATGCCAGTGGTGACGTGTTCTTGTTCCCGAGCCTCACCGAGACCTTCGGGAACGTCGTCCTCGAAGCGCTGGCCTCTGGCCTGGCGGTGGTTGCCTATGACGAAGCGGCTGCCGCTCAGCACATCCGCCACGGGCATAGCGGCGCGCTGGCGATGCCGGGCGACCAGGCGGCGTTCATCGACGCGGCCTGCTGGCTGATGGAAGAGCAGGAAACCTTGCGCAGGGTCCGACTGAATGCCCGCCAGCACGCCAGCCGCCAAGGCTGGCCGGCGATCGTCGAGCAGTTCGAAGGGTACTTGGCCAGTGCCTGTCGCCAGGCTGGGATCGTGAACACTGAGCCCGTGAGGACAGATCTGGCGATCAAGCCAGGTTCGACCACACCGCCCAGCTGAGCGCTTGTCGGACTCAAAACAGTGGCTCATTCGCGAGTAAATCGGAGCGGCGGTTCGGCGCTCCAATTCACACGGGAATGGGCTGCACAGCAGCGCCGAAGATGGTTGGCGACTAGCAGGACTTTAGCCCCAAATAGATGGATTCAGGCCAGCGCCTTTTCGATCGCCTGGACCACCGTCGGGTCATCCGGCGTGGTACGCGGCGCGAAACGCGCCAGGACGCGGCCATCCTTGCCGACCAGGAATTTCTCGAAGTTCCAGGTGATGTCCCCCGGGAACTCGGCCCCTTCACCCGCCAGCAGGCGATACAGCGAATGGCGCTGCGGCCCGTTGACGTCGAGCTTGGCCCCCAACGGGAAGCTCACGCCGTAGTTGAGGCTGCAGAATGCCTGGATTTCCTCTTCGCTGCCCGGCTCCTGCCCGGCGAACTGATTGCAAGGCAAACCGAGGACGTTGAAGCCTTTGTCCTTGTAGTCCTGGTACAGGTTCTCCAGGGCTTTGTATTGCGGTGTCAAACCACACTTGGAGGCGACATTGACCACCAACACCACCTGGCCCTTGAACGGTGCAAGGGGCAGATCCTCGCCGTTCAGCGCCTTCAACGTCAGGTCGTGAAATGCACTCATGATGACTCCCCTCTCAGGTTCCCGGTTGTCGCAGGGGGCGAAATGCGCCCACTAAAAAGGCGCGCGGTCAAACCGTCCACCTTCCCCAAGGAAGGCAAGTCGGCTTGCCCGAGCGCCTGGCGACTCTCTGAGCTTAGCGCAGAAAATCAGTGGTGATGGCCACCTTCACCGTGGATGTGGCGATGAGCGATTTCTTCGTCGCTGGCGTCACGAACATTGACCACTTTGACCTTGAAGTTCAGGCGCTGGCCAGCCAGCGGGTGGTTGCCGTCGACGGTGATGTCGTCGCCGTCGATGTCGCGGATGGTGACGATCTGCATCTGGCCGTCCGGCGCCGAAGCGTGGAACTGCATGCCCACTTCCAGCTGATCGACGCCTTCGAACAGGCTGCGGTTGAGCGTGCTGACCAGTTCGGCCAGGTACTCGCCGTAGGCGTCTTCAGGCTCGACGCTGACGTTCAGTTCGTCGCCGGCCTGCTTGCCTTCCAGGGCCTTTTCCAGGCCAGGGATGATGTTGGAGGCACCGTGCAGGTACACCAGCGGAGCACCGCCGGCGGAACTGTCGATGACCTCCCCGGCGTCGTTGGTCAGGGTATAGTCGATGGAGACAGCCTTGTTGGCGGCGATCAGCATGGGGCAAGACCTTTTGCAAAAGAATGTAGAGCGAACAAGTGTAACCAAGGCATCGTCCGATTGCGAACGCCCCTCGGGCAATGAGCACCCCGTCAGTCGGGTGACGGGGTTTCATCAGGACGAAGAGGGCCACTGGGTGGTCGAGCTTTCCTGCGGCCACACCCAGCACCTGCGCCACCAACCGCCCTGGCAGGCCAGGCCCTGGGTACTGGATGCCCAGGAGCGCGAACGGCGTATCGGCCAGGTATTTGCCTGCGGCTGGTGCGCCCAGGGCATCGATAGCGATACCCTTGGCCGTTGATCCCTTGCACCGCTTATTTCGAGAAGCACGCATGCAGACATTTTTCATCGCGCCGACCGACTTTGGTGTCGGCCTGACCTCCATCAGCCTCGGCCTGGTCCGTACCCTTGAGCGCGGCGGGCTGAAGGTTGGCTTCTTCAAGCCGATCGCCCAGCACCATCCTGGCGACACCGGCCCGGAGCGCTCCAGCGAACTGGTCGCTCGCACCCACGGCATCCGTCCGCCCACGCCCCTGAGCCTGGCCCAGGTCGAGCGCATGCTCGGCGACGGCCAGCTCGACGAATTGCTCGAGGAAATCATCCGCCTGTACCAGCAGGCCTGCGTTGGCAACGACGTGGTCGTCGTCGAGGGCATGGTGCCCACCCGCCATGCCAGCTATGCCGCGCGGGTCAACCTGCACCTGGCCAAGAGCCTGGATGCCGAGGTGATCCTGGTATCGGCGCCGGAAAACGAAGTGCTCAGCGAGCTGTCCGGCCGGGTCGAACTGCAGGCCCAGCTGTTCGGTGGCCCGCGCGATCCGAAGGTGCTCGGCGTGGTCCTGAACAAGGTCCGCACCGACGAGAGCATGGCCGATTTCGCCACGCGCCTGCGCGAGCACTCGCCTTTGCTGCGCGGCAACGACTTCCGCCTGCTCGGCTGCATCCCCTACCAGGCCGAACTCAACGCCCCACGCACCCGTGATGTGGCCGAGCTGCTCGGCGCGCAGGTGCTCAATGCCGGCGACTACGAACAGCGGCGCATGAACACCATCATCATCTGCGCCCGTACCGTGGCCAACACCGTGCCGCTGCTCAAGCCCGGCACCCTGGTGGTGACGCCAGGCGACCGCGACGACATCATCCTCGCAGTGAGCCTGGCGGCGATCAACGGCGTTCCGCTGGCGGGCCTGCTGCTGACCAGCGACAGCAAGCCGGACCCACGCATCCTCGAACTGTGCCGAGGCGCCCTGCAGGCCGGCCTGCCGATCCTCTCGGTGAGCACCGGCTCGTACGACACCGCCAACCGGCTCAACTCGCTCAACCGCGAGATCCCGGTCGATGACCGCGAACGCGCCGAGTTCATCACCGACTTCGTCGCCAGCCACCTGGACGCCGCCTGGCTGCACCAGCGTTGTGGCACGCCACGCGAGTTGCGCCTGTCGCCGGCGGTGTTCCGCTACCAGTTGATCCAGCGCGCCCAGCAGGCCAACAAGCGTATCGTCCTGCCCGAAGGCGCCGAGCCGCTGCTGGTACAGGCCGCCGCCATCTGCCAGGCACGTGGCATTGCCCGTTGCGTGCTGCTGGCCAAGCCCGAGGACGTGCAGGCCGTCGCCCGCGCCCAGGGCATCACGTTGCCGCCGGACCTCGAGGTGCTCGATCCGGAGCTGATCCGCGCACGCTATGTCGAGCCGATGGTCGAGCTGCGCAAGAGCCGGAACCTCAACGCCCCCATGGCCGAGCAGCAGCTGGAAGACCCCGTGGTGATCGGCACCATGATGCTGGCGCTCGACGAGGTCGACGGGCTGGTGTCAGGGCTGGTGCATTCGACCGCCAACACCATCCGCCCCGCCCTGCAACTGATCAAGACCGCGCCGGGCAGCAGCCTGGTGTCATCGGTGTTCTTCATGCTCTTCCCCGAGCAGGTGCTGGTATACGGCGATTGCGTGATGAACCCGCACCCCAGCGCCGCGGAGCTGGCCGAAATCGCCCGGCAGAGTGCCGAATCGGCCCAGGCCTTCGGCATTGCCCCACGCGTGGCGATGCTCAGCTACTCCAGCGATTCGGCAGCCAGCGATGAGGAAGTGGAAAAGGTGCGTGAGGCCACACGCCTGGCGCAGCAGGCCGAGCACGAACTGGTGATCGACGGCCCCTTGCAGTACGACGCGGCCGCCAACCCCGAAATCGCTCGCCAGTTGGCGCCGGCAAGCCCTGTGGCCGGGCGGGCGACGGTGTTCGTCTTCCCGGACCTGAACACCGGCAATACCACGCACAAGGCTGTGCAGCGCAGCGCCGACTGCGTCAGCCTCGGCCCGATGCTGCAGGGGCTGCGCAAACCGGTCAATGACCTGCCTCGCGGGGCGCAGGTGGACGACATTGTCCACACCATCGCCTTGACCGCGATCCAGGCCAGTACCGTGCGCTGAAATGAACAGGGGCCGCTAAGCGGCCCCTGTCATGTGGATCTGATACTTACGGGTACTGCTGAACCGTGCCCTGCTGGTCGTACTGCTGACCCGGAATCGGCTTGAGGTTGACCTCTACACGACGGTTCTGCGCACGACCATTGGCGTCGGCGTTGCTGGCGATCGGTTGGTCCGGGCCCATGCCGCGCACGCTGACGCGGGACGGGTCGACGCCCTGGGAAGTCAGGTAGCTGCTGACCGCCTGAGCACGGCGCTGGGACAGGTCCATGTTGTGCTGGCGGCTGCCGGTGCTGTCGGTGAAGCCGACCACTTCGATGGTGTTCTGGTTGAACTGCTTGAACGAGTTGGCCAGGTTGTTCAGCGGCGAGTAGAAGCTTGGGGAAATGTTCGCCGAATCGGTGGCGAAGGTGATGTTGCCCGGCATGATCAGCTTGATCTGGTCGCCCTGGCGCTGGACCTCGACACCGGTATTGGCCATCTTGGCGCGCAGCTCGGCTTCCTGCTTGTCGGCATAGTAGCCGTAGCCGGCAGCGGCGGCACCTACCGCGGCAGCGCCGATCAGCGCGCCCTTGCCACGGTTGTTGTGATCGATAGCAGCGCCGGCGATGGCACCTGCCAGCGCGCCCAGGCCACCATACTTGGCGGTTTTGCTCATCCCAGTGGAGCCCTGCTCCTGGCCCTGGCTGTCATAGGGGTTCTGGCCGGCACAGCCGGTCATCAGAGCAGCAGCGGTAGCGACGATAATCAGACGACGCATGGTGAACATGGACAAGCTCCTACAGAAATTCAAAAGTGCAAAGGTCATGGGATAGCCCTATGCCATCCTTCGACCGAAGCGAGGCGGAATAATTCCGTGAAATCTTACGCGCGCACGAATGGATTCTCGCGCATTTCGTCGCCAAGCCGGGTATCCGGCCCATGCCCGGTCACCACGACCGCCTCTTCGTCCAGGCGATAGAGCCGCTCTTTGATAGAACGAACGATAGCCCTCTGGTCCCCACCCCACAAATCGGTGCGGCCGATTCCCCGGCGGAACAATGTGTCGCCCGCGATCAACAGCTTGGCATCGGCGAACCAGAAGCTCATCGAGCCCGGCGTATGCCCCGGCGTGTGCAACGCCACGCCGCAGCCGCAGGCCAGCTCCTCGTCGTCACCCAACCAGCGGTCTGGCGGCGGCACCGGGGTGTAGGGCACACCGAACATCTGGCATTGCATCTGAAGGTTGTCCCACAGCGGCTGGTCGTCCTTGTGCAGGTGCAAGGTCGCGCCGGTCAGCGCCTTGAGCGTGCCCGAGGCGAGGAAGTGGTCGAAGTGGGCGTGGGTATGAATGATGCTCACCAACGTCAGGCCATGGGCCTGCAGGCGGGCGAGGATTTTCTCCGGGTCACCGCCCGGGTCGACGACGATCGCCTTCTTGCTGAGCGGATCGCCGATCAGGGTGCAGTTGCACTGCAGCGGGCCAACGGGGAAGGTTTCGCGGATGAGCGCAGTGGGTGCATTGTTCATGGCAGGGAAAATCACTGGATACCTATTGGTCGAAAAGGGTCTGCACACGCGCAAGGGCGTCTTCGATCACCACATCGGGCGCCGACTCGATCCGTTTGGCACCTCGGGCGTCGAGGTCCACGGTCCGCAATTGATTGCACAGGATCACGCCTTGGGTCTGTGTACCGGCGCCGCTCAACGTGACGGCAAAGCCTGCATGGCGGGCAAAGTCATCCCCTTGGGTGATGGGCACGATCACAGCCAGGCCTGACGCATTGTACGCCGCTGGCGTAAGCACCAGCGCTGGCCGCGCGCTGCCCTGTTGTTCACGAACCGAGGTGGGGTCGAGACAGACCCTAACGATATCGCCTCTGGCGAACGTGCCTCGCCTCATGCTTCACGCCCTACGGGCCGCATTGCGTTCCAGTCCGCCAGTTCCTTGGGCTCAGGCGCCTCAAGATCGCACTGGGCGATCAATTCTTCGAGGGTGTACTTGGGTTTGGCTCTCACAGGCTTGAGCACCAGCGACTCCCCTGCCGTATCGAGGCTCAGGGTCGAGCCAACCTTCAAGCGCATTTGCTTGAGTATCGCGGCAGGCAAACGAATGGCGGCGCTGTTGCCCCACTGCTGGATTTTGATTTCCATAAGTATCTCCAAAGGTAGATACATAGTAGAAACCCTCCGAATGAATGCAAGTATTTGTAGAAACATCGTATCTACACACTCATTCATCAGACCCACGGAAAAGCCCCAAACCGCGGGCCAGGACATCTCCTACCCCATCTTGGGAAACCCTGCGATGCTACCCGCAAACGAACATTCGATTCAGGGCAAATACAACCGGAACAACCCGCCCCCAAGCGCCCCGCCGTTGGCGATCTCGATCCGCCCGCGCACGCCATTGCGCTCATGAAGGGCGGCGATGCGGGCGGCGAAGTACAGGCCAAGGCCGGTGCTGCCAGTGCGCGAATCGATGCCTTGGAGGTAATCCTGCTGACGTTCGAGCATGCGCTGTGGATAACCCGGGCCGTCGTCGTTGACGCTGATCACCAGCTGTTCCCCGTCTTCCTCGATGCTGATCAACAGAGCGTGGCCGGCATGACGGATGGCATTGGTGAGGACGTTGCCCACCACCGAGGCGACCAGTTCGCGGTCGAAGAAGCCCAGCGGGTTTTCGGTCTCAAGACGCCAGGAGGCGAGGATGTCTCGATGCTCCAGCACCTCTTGCTGGGCGGCGAGCTGGGCTTCGATGAAGTCGTCCAGCTCGTGGTAGTCCGGGCAGATCGGCAACTGGTTGATGTCCAGTTTGTACAGGCCCAGCAGTTGCACCAGCATGCCGTTGAGGTGACGGAACTCATGCTCGATCACGCCTTGCTCGCTGCCACCGTGCAGCACTTCGGGCAGGCGCGCCAACCATTGGTCATGGGCCTGGATCAGGGCCGACAAAGAGTTCTTCATGTCGTGCACGGTAGAGGCGATCACCGTGGAGAAATCCAGCCCCTGCTCGTCTCGATTCATGCGCCGAACACCCGGATATGCAGTTTACGGTAGCGATCGTAGCGGCTGTCGCTGGCCGGAATGCCGGCGACGCTCTGCAGGCAGTTGCGACACTCCTGCATCAACGCTGGCGCCGGACTCTCACCACCGATGCGCAGCAGCGCCTGGGCGGTATTGAGCGCGATGCTGATGTTCTTGGGTTGCAGTGCCAGCGCGCGACGGAACATCTCCAGCGCCTCGTTGAGCTGGCCGCCCTGATAGCTGCGCACCCCCTGGCGGTTGAGATCCACCGCCTCGGTGACAGCGCCGAGCACGCCCGGGTCGTCGGTGAGCTTGGCCACGCTCTGCATGACCTTGGGGTCGTCACCATAGGTTTCCACGCAGCCCTTGAGGATGCTGGTGCCAGCCGAGGCCTGACCCAGTTGCTGCAACTGCTTGGCCACGGTCAGGGCCGCTTCGACGGAGAAGAACTGGTCCATCTTCTCCAGACGTTGCATGGCCTGCTCGGTGAGCTTGCTGGCCGTTTCCTCGTCACCGGCCTGTTGCAGACTGGCCGCCTTCATCAGGCGCGCGCGTACCTGCAGGCCCTGGTCCTCGACGTTTTCCTTGGCCACTTCGCTGAGCACCGTGTTGATCTCGACCCGGGTGCGAGCATCGAGGCCGTTGCCAGCGTTCTTGTTCATCAGCGCCTGGACCAGGCCCAGGTTGCTCTCAGGGCTCTTGTAGCGAGAGCTCTGGCCTTGGTTGACCGCATGGCGATAGGCCTTGGAAGCGCTTTCGAAATCCTCGTTGTCCAGCGCCAGCTTGCCCAGCGCCGCCTGCCGGCGTACCGCTAGCGGCGACAGGCGCACCGCCTCTTCCAGCATGTGCTGGGCACGCTTGGTCTCGCCCTGGGCCACCAGCACTTCGGCCATGCCGTCGTACAACCCCGGCATGATCGGGAAGGCTTTGAGCGCCTGCTCATAGACACCCTGGGCCTGGGCGTGCTGGCCGCGCTTGTGCAGCAGGCTGCCGAGGGCTGAGTAGACCCAGGGCTGGGGGCGGCTGGCGAGGATGCTGGTGAGGAATTTTTCCAGTTCCTCGAAGCGGTTCAGGTCGCGCAGTGCGTCCGCGCGGTAGCGCAGGCACAGCGGGGCGAAGCGCGGGTCCTTCTTGCACAGCTCGGCGCAGGCCGCCAACACTTCGGCGGGGCGTGCGCGGTCCAGGGCCTGAAGGATCGGCTTGAGCAAGGTCTTGCGCTGAACCAGTTTTTCCAAGCGCTGGGCCAGGCCCACGCGGTTGAACGGTTTGGTCAGATAGGCATCCGGCTCGTGCTCGAGGGCGCTCAGGACGATGGACTGGCTGCTCTCGGCAGTGACCATGATGAACACGCATTCATGGCTGATCAGCTTGTCGAGCAGCAGGTCTTCGAGCACCTGCTGGCCGTTCTTCTTGCCATCACCCAGGTGGAAGTCCTGGAGAACGAAGTCGTAGCGCTTCTGCGCACACATGCGCAAGGCCTGCTCGCCGCTGTCGGCGGTATCCACGTCGCGTACACCCAGCTCACGGAGCATGGAGCGGGTCGAGGTACGAAAGTCGGTGAAATCGTCGACGATCAGGAAGCTTTTTTGCCCGTACTGCAGCATCAACACGACCTTGTATTGGCAAGAGATGGAAAATGGTCCGTGGCGATGCGTACCGCCGAACAGGCTATCGGCAGCGAGTCAGGAAAGATGAGCCCGCAGTGGCTGGCCAAAATAATGGCCATGCGCCATTATCCGATCCGATCAACGATCAGGCAAGCAGCCCCAGGCTCTTGGCTTTGGCCACAGCCTGGGTGCGACGCTCCACCCCGAGCTTACTGTTGATGTGGCTGGCGTGGGTCTTGACGGTATGCAGGGAGATGAACAGCCGCTCACTGATCTGCTGGTTCGAGCACCCCTGGGCGATCAGTTCGAGTACCGCCAGCTCACGCCCACTGAGCGCCTCGACGTTTTCCGTGACTGTCGCAGGGCGCGGCAGGCGCGCGAGCAGTTCGGTCTGCACCTGGCACGCCGGGCGTGCCACCAGTTGCTCGCGCAGCCAGTGCGGCTGCTGCTCGAGCAGTCGCTGGAACGGCTGCAGCACGCCGCCTCGGGCGGCCTCCAGAGCCTGAGGCAGCAAGGCCGCCGCTTCCTGCTCCTGCCCCTCCACCAGCAGCAGTGCCATCCATTGGCACAAGGCGTTGACGACCAGCATCATGCCTCCACTGGCCTGGCCACGCGCCACCAGCGCGCGCAACCGCTCCACCGCCTCCTGGGGCCGCGCCAGCACGGGTTCGAGCAGTGACTGCTGCAATTCGATGTGCAACGCCAGCAACGGGTGGAACTCCGGCGCTGCCGCCGGTCGCTCGCCGCCGTAGGTCTGGCCCAGGCGCAACAGCCAGGACCCGGCCAGGTCGGTACGACCCTGGGCCAGCCACAGCTCGCATTTCACCAAGGTGATCATGGCCAGATAGAAGATCGGCGGGACATCCCAGATATGCATCAGCCGCTCGGCCTCGGCCAGTTCGGCGAAGGCTTCGGCGAACTGGCCCTCGCGACCGTCGAGCGAGGCGATCACGCAATGACCGATCAGCACACTGATATCGCGACAAGCCCGCGCTTCGCTGAGACCGGCACGCAGCCGTGCACGGCCCTGGGCCGGCTGCAGGCGCGAGACCAGCAGGTACCCCTCGTACAACGTCAGCCGCGCGCGCACGGCATACAGGCGTTGCGCCGATAGCCCCTGCAAACGCTGCAACCCCTGGCGCACTTCATCCAGGGCGCGCAGCACCTCGCCCCGGGCGTGCAGGACCCGCGCCCGGTCGTAATGGGCCAAGGCCTCGAACAAGGGATTGCCCACCCGCTGCGCCAACTCCAGGGCTTCACGGTTCCAGCCTCGGGCCCGCCAGAAATCACCGTCGGCGATCGCCAGATTGGAAAGCGTGGACAGGCACACCAGGCGCTGGCCATAGCGCTTGTAGGGCAGGCTGCGCAGCGCCTCGCCACAATAGGCCAGGGTGCGTTGACGATCTCCTCGCCCCCGGGCGATGACCCCGCTCAATGCCAGCCACTGGGCGAGCATGGACTTCTGCGCGGTGGCCGAAGGCGCTGGCAGAAAACGGCTCAGGTGAGCCGCAAGCTCTTCAGCAGCATCGAGCTGACAGGCCAGGCCCAAAGCCCAGCTGTACAGCACGATCAAGCGCGGAGTGCTGATCAACAGACTGTCGGGCAGGTCCATCTTCCAGCGCAGTAGCATGCCGACATTCTGTTCGGCCAGAAGCTGCTCTTCGGACAGGCTTTGCACCAGGTCGGCGGCCACATCCAGATGCCCCGCGCGCAGGGCTTGCTCCACGGCTTCATCGAGCAACCCCTGGGCCTGGAACCAGCGGCACGCCCGCAGGTGCAACGCGCCCAGAGGCTCGCTGGCCTGGCGGCTGCGCAACAGGTCGGAGAACAGATGGTGATAGCGGAACCAGTGGCCATGCTCGTCCAGCGGCACGAGGAACACCTGGTGGGCCTGCAGGTATTTCAAGATGCCGGCGCTGTCCTCGCGCTCGCGCAGGGCGTCGCACAGCTCGGCGCAGAAGCGCTCCTGGCTGGCGGTGTCGTAGAGAAACGCCTGCACAGGGGCCGGTAGGATCTCGATGACTTCCTCCAGCAAATAGTCGCGAATCAACCCTTCCCCGCCGTGCAAGGCCTGGGGCAAGGCATTGTCCTCGCCGGACTCGCTGGCCGCCAGTTGCCAGAAGCGCAGCCCTGCAACCCACCCGTCGCTACGCTGGATCAGGTTGTCCAGCGCCTGCCCGCGCAGACCCGTGGGTTGGCGACCGATCACCGCCAACGCTTCATCGGGTGTCAGGCGCAGGTCCTGCTCGTTGAGCTCGACCAATTGACGCGACAGGCGCAAGCGCGCCAGGTGCCAGTCCGGTCGCTGGCGGCTGGTGATCAGCAGCACCAGGCCGTTGGGCAGGTGGCTTAGGAAGAACTGCAGGCAACGGTCCAGCACCGGCCCTTGGGCCAGGTGGTAGTCGTCCAGCACCAACAGTAAGGGGGCATCCGGCTGCAGGTAGAGCGCGAGTTCGTCGAGCAGGCCGTCGAGCCACTGTTCGAAGGCGAACGGTTGGTGGCGCTGACGCATTTTCAGCAGCCCCATGGCCTGGCCACCCAGGGCCGGACAGCACTGCTGGAGGCCTTCGAGCAGGCGCTCGAGGAAGCGCCCAGGGTCTGCATCGCGCTGGCTCAGGCCAAGCCACAGGCTGCGCCAGTGAGCGGGTAAGGCCTGACAGAACTCGATCGCCAGGGAACTTTTGCCAAAACCTGCCGGGGCATTGACCAGCAATAGGCGCCCGCTGAGGCCGAACTGCAGACGCTGGCATAGCCGTGACCGGGGTACATGGCCATCAGGCAAGGGCGGCCGGAAGAAACGCCCGTCCGACAGGCCAAAGGCCTGACTGGCAAATCCATGCGTACGGGACAGGTCTGTCATGGCCGGCTCGGTCTGGGTGGAGGACTACGGCGGGTACGGATTGTTGCGAGACTAGCGGGTAACGCAGCGCATTTGAAGATGATGGCCGCGACTGACAAGAAAAAGACTACAACAAAAAGAAACAAGGCCGATGGCGGGAATGAGCAGGCATTGGATGCGTGAATGGCCAGGGGGGGCAAATCCCTTGGGGCTGCTTTGCAGCCCCAAGGACTTCAGGCGAAATCAAACCTCAACGGACGCCATCCTGGCGCAGCGCTGCCGGCTGGAAGTCGCTCTTGCTGGCACTGAAGCCGAAGTCGTAGGCGCGTTTTTCCTCGTTCTTCATGCCCAGCGCCAGGTAACGGCCCGATTGCAGGTCATAAATGGTCTCCAGGGTGTACCAGGGCACCTGCACGTTGTAGTAGTCCTGGGCATGAGCCTCAGAGACCCGCCACAGCTGGCCACGGCCGTCATACTGGTCGATCACCGCAGCCTGCCAGGTGTCCTCGTCGATGTAGAAATCACGCTTGGCATAGATGTGCCGCTGACCCGGCTTCAAGGTCGCGACCACATGCCAGACACGGCGCAGCTCGTAGCGCGCCAGGTCCTGGTTGATGTGGCCAGGCTTGAGGATGTCGGCGTACTTGAGGTTGGGCGAGTCGAGCTTGTAGCTGTTGGAAGCGATGTACAGCTCCTTCTTGCCTTCGAGCTTCCAGTCGTAGCGGTCCGGTGCACCGTTGTACATGTCCAGGTTGTCGGAGGTACGCAGCCCGTCCGCGGCGGTGCCCGGCCCGTCGTAGGACACCTGCGGGGCCTGGCGCACGCGGCGCTGGCCGGCGTTGTAGATCCACGCCTTGCGCGGTTCCTTGACCTGGTCGAGGGTCTCGTGAACCAACAGCACGGTGCCCGCCAGACGCGCCGGCGCGGTGACCTTCTGCTTGAAGTAGAACAGGATGTTGCCCGGGTTGTTCGGGTCGTAGTCCTTCATCCGGTCACGGAAGACGAACTGGTCCTGGAAATACACCAGGCTGTAGGAGCCGTTCTGCTGGGGCGTGGCCTGGGTGACCAGGCGGGTCACGCTGCCGCCGCGATAACGGGTGATGTGGTTCCAGATCACCTCAAGACCGCTCTTGGGGATCGGGAAAGGGATGGCAGTGCGGAAGTTGTTCAGGCCGTTGCCGCCTTCGACCAGCGTGGTCTTGGTGGCGTTTTCCTTGATGGCAGCGAACACTTCATCGGGCACGGTCGCGCCACGATGGGTCTTGTACACCGGGATCCGGTAACTGTCTGGGTAGCGTTTGAACATCGCCACCTGGCCCGGGGACAGCTTGTCCTTGTACTGATCGACGTTCTGCGCGGTGATGGTGTACAGCGGCTTGTCGCTGGCATAGGGGTCGGACAAAAAGCCCTTGGCGTCAGCGCTGCCCGCCGTCTTGGACAAAGGCTCCCAGGGGCCGATGGAACCATCGGCATTGCCGGCCTTCTCTGCGCCCATCGGGGTCAGGCTGGTGCCCAGCTTGGCAGCCTCATCGGCGGACACCGCGGCCATCACGCTGGTGGCCAGCAGGGACAGCCCCAGTACACCGGCTTTGAGCAGACTTCTGGTCTTGTTCATTGTTGTCGTCCTGGATCAGTGTTCTTAGAAGTTCACGCCGAAGCTCAGCGCCACGAAGTCGCGGTCGTCCACGGTGCTGTACTTGCCATCGAAGAAGTTGGTGTACGAAAGGCTCGCCGTGTAGGTGTTCTGGTACTCGGCGTCCAGGCCCAGGCTGACGGCTTTGCGACCTTCCTCGAAGTTGGCGCCAGGGCCTGGTGAGTAACCCGAGACGTCATGGGACCAGGCCACGTTCGGCCGCAGGTTCACCCCGGCGAAGACATCGTTGTAGTCCCAGATGGCGCGGGCGCGGTAACCCCAGGAGGTCGTGGTGGTAAAGCCATCGTTCTCGCAGTTGCGGCTGATGTTGGCGGTGGAGCTGTTCAGGCCAGAGCCGCCGATGGTGCTGCCGTTGAGCGCCTCGCAGGTACCGTTGGGCAGATTGCCTGGGCCAAAGACCGGGTCGCGACCGTACCGCGCTTTGCTCGAGCTCTCGAGCCCGCCTACGTGGGTGACGCCCACTTCACCCACCACGGTGAGGCGGCTGGCGCCCATGACCTGATCGAAGAAGTGGGTCAAGGTGGTCTGGAACTGGGTGATTTCCTTTCGGGTGTACCCGTGCAGGTCTTCGCCCGGCACGCCGGTGAGCACCGAGGCATCGGCGTAAGGACCGCCCAGCGGACGCACGGCCGAGAAGAGGATGTCGGTGGTGTTCAACTGCACCGGAGCGTTGGGGCGGTAGCTCAGCTCGCCACTCCAGGCAGTGCCGGTGGGCAGCGTGGTGGAGAAGCTGAGGCCATACAGACGGATATCCTCAGGGTATTCGACGAAGTATTTTGAGTTACCCGCGACGATGATCGGCGCCAACCGACCGAAGTTGCCCGCTGCGGCATAGACCGACGCAGGTGCGCCAGTCGCGCTGAAGATCGGCGCACGGCTGTGGTAGTTCATGAAATACGCGCCGAACTCGGTATCCAGCGGCTCGAACATGTAGCGCATGGCCACGCCGAACTGGCCACTGTCGCGTGCATCGCGGTCCGGTCCACGGGCGACCTTCACGCCCTCCTGGTTGATATCCACCCCTTGGCTGGCCAGAAGGCCCAGCACCGGAGCCGGCAGGGAGCGGCTGCTGTTGAGCACCCGCAGGTTGTCGGTGCAGCCGTCGGCGATGATGTCCGCCTGGGAGAAGAAGGTGCCGCAGTTGTCGACGACCGTCTGGTCCCATTCGATCTGGTAGAAGGCCTCGGCCGACAGGTTGTCGGTCAGGCTCTGGGAGATGTAGAACATGTTGACCGGGATCAGGCCTTCCTTGATCTCGGCGCCAGGGCGACGGAAGGCGGAGACGTCGATCGGGTTGATCGCGTTGATGCCGCCGCCGATGAAGGTGCTCTCCCCCCAGCTGACCACCTGCTTGCCCAGGCGCACCGAGCCTGGCTGATCGCCGATGGAGTAGTTGTGGTAGACGAAGGCGTCGAGCAGCTCGGCGCCCGACGACTTGGCGCCTTCCTTGCGATTGGAGTCGCTGATGTCCTTGAACTCGCGGTGCTCGTCCTTGAGTTCGAAGTCATACCAGTACTTGCCACGGACGAACACACCCGTGTCGCCGTACTTCAGCTCCAGGTCATGGATGCCCTTGAAGATCTTCGAGAAGGTCTCGCCCTTCTTGAAGTTCAGGTGGCCGTCATCGGAGGTCTGGGACAGGCCCTTGCCGCCATTGTTGACCCCGATCAGGTTCTGGTTCGGATTGGCCGTCGACCAGCTGGCGCCGACGGAGAGCGACGAATCGAACTGGCCTTCGATTTCCCCGATGTTGAAGCTGACACCGAATGCGGGGCTTGCGAGCGTGGAAGCGAGACTGACGGCCAGAGGCAACTTCGCCCGGCGCCAGAACAGGTTTGCGGATGTCATCGACGCTACTCCATGTACTTTATTGTTATGGCAGTGAGTCCTTTCAGAAACGGCCCGTGCGACCGGTCTGCAGGCTTTCGCCCGCGGCACTGCGACTTGCACGCAGTGACTTGCCCCATTCCTGAAAATCACCTGGGCCCGACTATAGCCAGCAGGTCCAGGTGCTTGATCCCTCTAAAGTGTGATTTGTGTATCCCAGGGCCGAAGGCGGCCTGCAGGGCGCGCGCAAGCATGGCGCAATTTCAGCGTTTTACAAGCATCAGCCGCTCTGGAATGCGGGTCGCGCACGAATGAGCGCGACCCGTGGGAGGGGTTACAAGGTCGACAGGAACGCGCTGTTGCTGGCCTGCCAATGGACGATGTCCTGGCGGATGCGCTTCTTGTCGAGCTTGCCGACGCTGGTCTTGGGAACTTCAGTAACAATCGCGATCTGGCTAGGGATCGCCCACTTGTTGATGTGCCCCTGCTCGACGAACGGCTTGAGGTGATCCTTGAGCGCACGGGCATCGATGGCCTGCCCTTCGCGGACCACCAGCAAGGCGAACGGCCGCTCGCCCCACTGCGGATCGGCGACACCGACCACCGCCACTTCGCGCACCGCCGGGTGGCGGCTGATCAGGTCTTCGAGGTCGAGCGAGGAGATCCACTCGCCACCGGTCTTGATCACATCCTTGATGCGGTCGCGGATGTCGATGTAGCCCATGCCGTCGAGGGTCGCGACATCACCCGTGTGCAGCCAGCCGCCCGCCCAAAGCTCCTCGCTCTTCTCGGCTTCCTTGAAGTAGCCCTGGGTCAGCCAGGGCGCGCGCAATACCAGTTCGCCCTGGGTCTCGCCATCGGCCGGCAGGAAGTTGCCATCGCCATCGACGATCGCGGCCTCCACCAACGGTACCGGCACACCGGCTTTGATGCGGTAGGAAATACGCTCGTCCTCGCTGCCGGCCTGCAACTCATCGTTGAGGTGGGCGCAGGAAATCAGCGGACAGGTCTCGGACATTCCGTACGCGGCGGTCAGCTGGATACCCCGGGCCAGCGCGGCCTGGTAGAGCGCCCGGTTGAGCGCGCTGCCGCCGATGATGATTTTCCAGCCGCCAAAATCCTCGCCTTGGGCAGAGGGGCAATTGAGCAGCATCTGCAGGATGGTCGGCACGCAGTGGGAGAAGGTGACCTTTTCTTCGCGCCACAGCTTCACCAGCATTTCCGGCTCGTAGCGTCCCGGATAGACCTGCTTCATGCCGAGCATGGTGGCCGCGTAGGGAATGCCCCAGGCATGCACGTGGAACATCGGGGTGATGGGCATGTAGACATCGTTGCTGCCCAGCAGGCGCACGCTGTCGATGCTGCCGGTGACCGACGCCTCGGCCAGGGTGTGCAGCACCAGCTGGCGGTGAGTGAAATACACTCCCTTGGGGTTGCCGGTGGTGCCAGTGGTGTAGAAGGTGGTGGCCACCGAGTTCTCGTCGAAATCGGGGAAGTCATAGCGCGGACTCGCCGCGGCGAGCAGTTGCTCGTACTCGCCAACCAGATTGGGCAGGTCGGCCTGCTTGTCCGGCCCATCGGTCAGCAGCAGGGTCTTGTCCACCGTGGTCAACTGGCCGGCGATAGCCTGGTAGAGGCCGACGAAGTCGCTGTTGACCAGCACCACGCGATCCTCGGCGTGGTTCATGGTGTAGAGAATCTGCTCCGGCGACAGGCGCACGTTGATCGTGTGCACCACCGCGCCGATCATTGGAATGGCGAACATGCACTCCAGGTAGCGGTGGCTGTCCCAGTCCATCACCGCCACGGTATCGCCGGCCTTGACCCCGGCCTCGGTCAGCACGTTGGCCAGGCGCGCGATGCGCTCGACCAGTTGCGGGTAGGTCAAGCGCAGTTGGTCACGATAAACGATCTCACGGGTCTTTTCGTAGCGGCTGCCAGACATCAGCAGACGTTTGATCAACAGCGGGAAGGTGTAGGCGCCCTCGGCGGGCTGGATGATACGCGTCTGCAACATAAGGATCCCTTTTCTGCAATGCTGGCCGGAGAAGTCTGATATCTACTCTAGAACTGTGACGCTCCGATCAAATCAGCCGAAGGAATGATTCGACGGGATAAAGGTATGAGTGACCTCGCACCCCACGCTTGACACTTTGCCAGCCCACCTTCAGCTTGATGGGCTGCGCTGTCGCGCAACGGCTGACCTGAACTGTCACCGCCCGAACCCCAGCCCGGAGCCCCTCATGCCCAGCCCGCGTCGCGCCGTCTTTCTCGATCACCAGTCCCTGGACCTAGGCGACCTCGATCTCTCGCCCCTGCAGCGCCCCTTCGACAGCCTGCAGTTGTTCGCCTCCACCCTGCCCGAACAGGTCGCCGAGCGCCTGCAAGGCGCCACGGCGGTGATCAGCAACAAAGTGATGGTCGACGCCGCGGCCATGGCGGCCAACCCACAGCTCAAGCTGATCCTGGTCGCCGCCACCGGCACCAACAATGTCGACCTGGCTGCCGCCCGCGCCCAGGGCATCACCGTGTGCAACTGCCAGGGCTATGGCACTGCGTCGGTCGCCCAGCACACCCTGGCCTTGCTGCTGGCCCTGGCCACGCGCCTGTGCGACTACCGCCAGGCGGTCGCCGAAGGCCGTTGGGCCAAGGCCAGCCAGTTCTGCCTGCTGGACTTCCCCATTGTCGAACTGGAAGGCAAGACCCTCGGCCTGCTCGGCCATGGCGAACTGGGTGGCGCGGTGGCGCGGCTGGCAGAGGCGTTCGGCATGCGCGTGCTCAGCGGGCAGATTCCAGGTCGCCCGGCCCGCGCCGAACGCCTGCCGCTAAATGAACTGCTGCCCCAAGTCGATGCGCTGACCCTGCACTGCCCGCTCAACGAGCACACCCGCCACATGATCGGCGCGCGCGAACTGGCGCAGCTCAGGCCCGGCGCCTTGGTGGTCAATACCGCCCGAGGTGGCCTGATCGATGAACAGGCCCTGGCCGACGCCCTGCGCAGCGGCCATCTCGGGGGCGCGGCCACTGACGTGCTGAGCGTCGAACCTCCGGTCGATGGCAACCCTCTGCTGGCCCCGGACATCCCGCGCCTGATCATCACCCCGCACAGCGCCTGGGGCGCAGTGGAGTCGCGCCAGCGCATCGTCGGCCAGTTGAGCGAGAACGCGCAGGCCTTCTTCGCCGGTCAGCCACGGCGAGTGGTCAGCTGAATCAGCAAGGGGCTCTGGTACACTGCGCGCTTTTTCAGGAGACGTCGTCCATGGACCCGCGCAGTGAAGTGTTGCTTCGCCAGGCCGAACTGTTCCAAGGCCCGCTGCTGCTCGCCGGGCTGCCCGCCGACGACTTGCTCGGCCAACTGCCGCAGGCCAGCGGCTGGTCCTGGCACGCCGGGGACCAGGCCCTGCTCGACAGCCGTTTCAGCGGCCGCAGCCACTATGGGGTGAACGTGCCCGAGGTGGCCTTCGCAGCCGCCGTGCTGTTCCTGCCCAAATCCCGGGAGCTTGCCGCCTATCTGCTCAATGCCCTGGCCTCGCGTCTTGCGGGCCGCGAGCTGTACCTGGTCGGCGAGAAGCGCGGCGGCATCGAGGGCGCGGCCAAGCAGTTGCAAGCCTTCGGCAAGCCTCGCAAGCTCGACAGCGCGCGTCACTGCCAGCTGTGGCAGGTGACGGTGGACAACGCACCACAGGCCAAAACCCTGGAGAGCCTGGCCGAACGTTTCGAGCTGCCCCTGGACGACGGCCCGCTGCAGGTCGTGAGCCTGCCCGGCGTGTTCAGCCATGGCCGCCTGGATCGCGGCACAGCCCTGCTGCTCCAGCACCTGGACGACCTGCCAGCCGGTCACGTGCTGGACTTCGGCTGCGGCGCCGGCGTACTGGGGGCGACCATCAAGCGTCGTTATCCACAGAGCCGAGTCACTCTGCTCGATGTGGATGCCTTCGCCGTGGCCAGCAGTCGCCTGACCTTGGCGGCCAATGGACTGGAGGGCGAGGTGATCAGTGGCGACGGCATCGATGCCGCGCCCACCGGCCTGAACGTGATCCTGAGCAACCCGCCGTTCCATACCGGCGTGCACACCAATTACCAGGCCTCGGAAAACCTGCTGAAAAAATCAGGCGATCATCTGCAAAAAGGTGGTGAGATGCGCTTGGTCGCCAACAGCTTCCTGCGTTACCAACCCCTGATCGAAGGCGCCCTGGGCAATTGCCAAGTTTGCGCCGAAGCGGACGGTTTTCGCATCTACCGGGCCACCCGCGGCTGAAACAGGGCTTGCCGAAACGCTTTCACCTAGGCAGAATCCGCACCGTCCTAGGGGAGTAGTCTCCCGCGAGCGCCCTGCTCGCCCGGCACGCGTCAACACACTTGGCCCACAGGCCATGGCGCGTGCGACCCACGATCTGCACCAGACAGATCCAGGGTTTGACAAGACCTATGACACGCACACCTTACCCGGGGCGGGGAGGTCGTACGTGTCATAGCCGTGTCGGCCCGCCCCCGTAGGAAACCTGATGCTGGAATCCCTGCTCGTCCCCACCGCAATCGTCGCCCTCGCTGAAATCGGCGACAAGACGCAATTGCTCGCGCTCATCCTCGCCGCACGTTTTCGCAAGCCTTGGCCAATCATCGCCGGCATCATCGCCGCCACCCTCGCCAACCACGCCGCCGCCGGTGCCGTTGGCGCCTGGGTCAGCAGCTTCTTCAGCGAAACGGTGCTGCACTGGATCCTTGCCGCGAGCTTCACGGCAACGGCCTTGTGGACGCTGGTTCCGGACAAGATGGACGATGACGAAAACAGCGCCGCACGTCGCTTCGGCCCATTCGTCACTACCTTGATCGCGTTCTTCCTGGCTGAAATCGGCGATAAGACCCAGGTTGCCACGGTCATGCTGGCGGCCCAGTACCCTCACCTGATCATGGTCATCATCGGAACCACCTTGGGCATGCTGATCGCCAACGTGCCGGTGGTGCTGGCGGGCAACTTCGCCGCCGAGAAGCTGCCGCTGACGCTGATTCGCCGCCTGGCAGCGGCTGCATTCTTCGTCCTGGCCATCGTCGCGGTGTACTCGGCGATGAAGACCAGCGGCTGGGTGGGCTAAAAGCTGCAAGAGAAGCGAGTCGCCTTCCTTGCAGCTTGAAACTTGCAGCTCGAAGCTTACTTCTTGGCCGCCTGATACAACGGCATCACCTTCGGAATTGCCGCCTGCAGCGAGGCAATACGGCTGCTCGAGGCCGGGTGGGTGCTCATGAACTCAGGCGGTGCACCTTCAGAGGCCTGGCTCATCTTGTTCCACAAGGTGATCGCGGCATTCGGGTCGTAGCCGGCACGAGCCGCCAGCTCCAGGCCGATCAGGTCGGCTTCGTTCTCGTTGGCGCGGCTGTTGGGCAGGGTCATGGCGTAATTCACCACGGTGTCCGCCAGGGCCATGCCGCCCTGACCCAGGCCGAACAAGGCACCGGCGCCCTGGCGCGCCATTTCCACGCCATAGGCCTTGGACATGGCCTCGCGGCCGTGCTCACGCAGTGCGTGGGCGATTTCATGGCCCAGTACGGCCGCGATCTCGGCGTCAGTGAGCTGCAGCTTGTCCATCAGACCGGTATAGAAAATGATCTTGCCACCCGGGCCGCAGTTGGCGTTGAGCTCGTCGCTGTCGATCAGGTTGACTTCCCAGTTCCACTGCGCGGCGTCCGGCCGGAACTTGGGCGCCTGGGCGATCAGGCGGCTGGCGATGCCCTGGATACGCTTGGCCTTGGCACTGTTCTTGTCCAGTTCGCCCTTGGAAGAGGCCTCGCTGAGCGTCTGTTGGTAGGACTGGGCATACATCTGATTGACCTGGTCGGTCGAGAGCATGCTGAACATGTACTGCTGGCGATCGACGCCCACCGCACCACCGCTGGTGGTATTCACTGCCTGGCAACCAGACAACAGGATACTGGCGCCGATCAGGCTGGCAACGAATGAACTACGCATGAAAGCACTCCGTTTTTACATGCCGCGTATCCTAGGCCGAGTCGTCTGGCCTCGCCAGAGCCGCAGGTAAGATTTCTCGCGCCCCCTCATGCTTTGGCAGGCCCCCGCCGATAACTCGGGAAACAACCATTCTCGTGCGCGGTGCCCCATGAAGTTCAAGTCGATCCAGTTTTCCGTGGCCGCCCTGGCGGGCGCCATCGTGTTGAGCATTGTCGCGGCCCTGGTGCTGTACGCCGTGTACTCCGGCGAACGCACCCAATCGCTGGTGCAGGAGCGCACCCGTCAACAGTTCGAAACCGTGATCGAGCAGCGCCTGGCTGCCCTCGCCCGCACCCAGGTCAGCGAGATCCAGCGTGGGCTGGAGGCGCCGCTGCTGATTTCCCGTAGCCTGGCCACCAGCAATGCCATGATCGGCATGCAGGGCGCCGATGGCCAGCCGTTGATGCGCATCGATCGCCAATCCCTGGTCAACCAGCTCAAGCGCACCGTCGAGGTCAACCCGACCGTGCTCGGCGCCTACCTCGGTTGGGAGCCCAACGCCCTGGACCATGACGATGCCCGCTATGTCGGCAGCAACATGGTTGGCGTCGATGGTGCTACGGGGCGCTTCCTGCCGTGGTGGTTCCGCAATGGCGATGGCAGCCTCGGCCAGGACAAGCTGATCGATGTGAACGACCACACGGTACTGGCCACGGGCGTGCGCGCCAGTGAGTACTACCTGTGCCCGAAAGAGTCGAAGAAGGCCTGCGTGATCGACCCTGCGCCCTACAAGGTAGGCGACAAGACCGTCATGCTCGCCTCTTTCGTCGCACCGATCATGATCGATGGCCAGTTCCAAGGCATGGCCGGTGCCGACCTGTCGGTGGACTTCATCCAGGACCTGCTCAACAACGCCGACCGCCAGCTGTACAACGGCGCCGGCGAACTGGCCCTGGTCTCGAGCAACGGCCGCCTGGTGGCCTATACCCGTGACTCGTCGAAGTTCGGTGAAAAAGCCAGCGACGTGCTGGATGCCGAGGAGTCGGGCACGCTTACGTCCCTGACGGGCGAGGACCTGCACTACGAGCTCGACGAATCCAAAGACCGCATCGAACTCTACCTACCCTTCCGCGTCGCCAACACCGACGCCCGCTGGACCCTGCTGCTCGAACTGCCGCTGAGCACGGTGATGGCCGACGTCAATCAACTGCAGAAAGACCTGGCCGCGCAGCGGCGCACCGACATCACCGGCATGACCCTGATGGGCCTGGGCATCGCCGCCGTCGGCTTGCTGGTGATCTGGCTGCTGGCCCATGGCATCGCCCGCCCGCTGCGTCAGATGGTGGCCATGCTCGACGACATCGCCCAGGGCGAAGGCGACCTCACCCGCCGCCTGCACAGCGACCGTGCCGACGAACTGGGCGCGATCGCCAAAGGCTTCAACACCTTCCTGGCCAAGTTGCAGGCGATGATCACCCAAGTGGTGGGCTCGGTGCAGAAGGTCAGCGACTCCTCGGAGCACACTGCCGACATCGCCATCCGCACCAACCAGGGCGTGCACAAGCAAATGGCCGAGATCGACCAGGTGGCCACTGCGGTGCAGGAGATGACCGCTACCGCCCAGGACGTGGCCCGCAACGCGACCCACGCCGCCCAGGCCGCGAACAATGCCGACCAGGCGGCCAACCAGGGCTTGCAGATCGTGCGCGACACCTCCCACTCGATCAGCGTCCTGGCCACCGAGATCGGTCGCGCGGTGGATGTGGTCCAGACCCTGGCCCGCGACAGCGAAAACATCAATGCGATTCTTGTGGCGATCCGCGCCATCGCCGAGCAGACCAACCTGCTGGCGCTCAACGCCGCCATCGAAGCCGCCCGTGCGGGCGAGCAAGGCCGAGGCTTTGCCGTGGTCGCTGACGAGGTGCGCAACCTGGCGCAGAAGACCCAGCAGGCTACCGAAGAAATCCAGCAGATGATCCAGCAGTTGCAGCAAGGCACCCGCGAAGTGGTCAAGGTCATGGAAGACAGCCAGGGCAAGACCGACGACAGCGTGCAGCAAGCCACCCGCGCCGCCGAGGCGCTGGAGAGCATCACCCAGGCCGTGTCGGTGATCAACGACATGAACACCCAGATCGCCAGCGCCGCCGAGCAGCAGAGCGCCGTGGCCGAAGACATCAACCGCAACGTCATCAACATCGGTCAGGTGGCCGGTGAAGTGGCCGGCGGTGCCGATGAATCGAGCCAGGCCAGCGCCGAACTGACCAAGCTGGCCGAACAGCAGCGCCGGTTGATCAACCAGTTCCGCGTTTGAGGAACAAGGGGTTGCTTTGCAGCCCCTTGAGGCTCACGCCGGGGTCAGGCACTCCGGCGCATCGAGCTTCGGATCATTGACGAAATGCGCCAGCGCCCGCTCGCGCAAAGCCGCAGGCGGGCTGGCGAGCAGGTCATGCAATCGCGCCAGCGGCGTGCCCACATCCAGCCAGGCCGCCTGGCCCGCTTCGTCGAGGATGAGCGGTCGACGTTGGCTCATTGCCGCCTGAGTCACCACCGCACAACTCAACCAGATCTGATCCTGTACCGGGTAGGCCTCCCACACCGCAGCGAAGAACAGCGAGGCCCCCTCCCCCGGCGTCAGCCAGTACGGCCGCTTGCGCACCGTACCACGCCACTCGTAGAAACCATTGGCCGGCATCAGGCAACGCCGCTGGCGGAAGGCTTCGCGGAACATCGGTTGTTCAGCCAGGGTTTCGGCACGCGCCTGGGCCGGCGTGCGGGACAGGTCGGTCAGCCAGGCCGGGGTCAATCCCCAGCGGGCCCTGGCCAGCTGCATCTGGCCATCGAGCTGACGCTGGATCAGCACCGAAGCGCCTGGGGCTATGTTCCATTGCGCCTGCTGGTCGGCGGGATACCCGGGCAAGGCGGCAAAGGCCGGGGACCAGCGAAACAGGGCGTAGCGTCCACACATGGCGATAAAAACTCAGCAGATCAGGGTTCCGGGAAAACTCTCCGGTTCGTCGCCGGCAAGTGGCAGGGCCGCATTGTACGCATCGATCAACTGCCGTGCGTACCCGGCCTGCTCGTCGGGCACCACCAGACCGAGCAACCCGTGCATCGGCAGCTCCCCGGCACCACCGACCAGATCACGCCCAGCCAGATGCACCTCGACTCCCTCGCTGGCGAGCATGCCCATCAGCAACTGCGCCTCCATCAGGCTCTCGGGCTCGTAGATCCGCCTCATCAGGCATCGTCCTCGCGTCTGACATCGAGCATCCATTCGTCACCGTGGACCTGCAAGATGAACACCACGGGCTGGCAGCACACCTGACAGTCCTCGGTGTACACCTGGTCGCCGCCGGAAATATCCACCGTGGTTTCCACGGTTTCACCACAATAGGGACAACGATAGAAGTCGGTTTCCAGCATCGCGGCCTCCACGGTGACTTATGCGTATAATTGCCGGTCTGTTTACAGGGCCTGCGTGTGTCCGAGCCGTTTTTTCGGGCCCCACCCCTACCTTATTACCCTAGCCGTTTCCAACAAGAGAGCATGATGGGCGAATTCGATGCCATCCGACCCTACGACGACGCTGAGGTCCCTGCCGTCCTGGCACGCCTGCTCAGCGACCCGGCATTCCTGGATATCCTCACCCACTTCCGCTTCCCGCGGGCAGCCGGTGCCTTTGGCTGGTTGCTCAAGCCGCTGATCGCCCGCCGCCTGCGCAACGAGTTCGCCGGCGTTACCTGCGTCTCGACCCTGCAGGACAAAGTCGAGCACTACGTCGACCAGACCATCGAGCGCGCCACCGACGGCGTCACCTACTCCGGTGTCGAACAGCTCAAGTCCGGGACCGCCTACCTGTTCCTGGCCAACCACCGCGACATCGTCATGGACCCGGCCTTCGTCAATTACGCGGTGTACCACGCAGGCCTGCCGACGCCGCGCATCGCCATCGGCGACAACCTGCTGCAAAAGCCCTTCGTCAGCGACATGATGCGCCTGAACAAGAGCTTCATCGTCCATCGCTCGCTGAGCGGTCGCCGGGAAAAACTGGCCGCCTACCAGCTGCTGTCGGCCTACATCAACCACTCGATCCGCACCGACTGCGTATCGATCTGGATCGCCCAGGCCGAAGGACGGGCGAAGGACGGCGACGACCGTACCGACTCGGCGATCCTCAAGATGTTCCACATGAGTCGCAAGGACGAGCCGTTCGGCGCGGTGATCCAGGGCTTGAACCTGACGCCGGTGTCGATCAGCTACGAGTACGACCCGTGCGACCTGGCCAAGGCCCGCGAGCTGTACATCCGCGCCACCACCGGCACCTACAAGAAGGCGCCGGGCGAGGATGACAACAGCATCGCCCAGGGCATCACCGGCTATAAAGGCCGGGTACATATCAACTTCGCAGCGCCGGTGACCGAGTATTTCGAGGACACCAAGCAACTGGCCCAGGAAATCGACCGACAGATCCTCGGCGGCTACCGCCTGTTCCCGGTGCATTACCTGGCCTATGGCATGTGGAGCGAAGCAGACCCGGCGCTGCAGGTGCCGAGTGCGGAGAAACTGTTCCCCGCGCAGGAGTTAGCCAAAGCCAAGGAAGAGTGGCAGCGTCGCCTGGACGCCTGCCCGGTGGAACACCAGCCTTACCTGGTGCAGCAATATGCAACACCGGTGCGCAACCAGTACCAGGTCAAGGCCCAAAGCCCCGTCGCCTGACACTCTGCCTCTGTGAGAAGGGCGCTACCCGCGAAAGCTATGGCATGGCCGCCATCTGATTCGCGGGTGGCCCGCTCCCGGAGGGGTATCAGGCATTCAGACCCAGGTGCTGAACCAAGACAGCAGCAGGGCCATGGCCAGGCAAGAGAATCCGAGGATGTAGTAGTAGCGCGGCACCCGCTGGCCGAAGGCATCGACCACCGCTTCGTCGCTCGCACCACTCGCCCGGGCCACCACCTCGCGCCGCCGGGCACTTTGCAGCAGCAGCCCGCCAGGGCAGGTAATCAGCAGGGCCAGCAGGTTGATCAACTTGGCAGGATGGGCAGCCAGGAATCCCCAGAGCACTTGCAAGGACATCGCGTAACCTCGGAAAAGAACGACAGCAAAGCCCGGCATTCTACCCAAGCCCACCCCAACTGCTCGGCTTTTGCGACCAACTGTCATTGAATTTCACTGTCACACGCTCGTCATCAGGACAGGCCACCATGTCGGCCTTTTCCTACGATGGAGCTCGTCATGTTGCACGCCGAAAACCAGGACCGCCTCTACCTCGTCGCCCAAAGCGATGAACAACAGGCGCTGATCGACGGCTTCGCCATCAATGTCCAGGACCGCCAGTGGCTTGTCTATTGCGCCTTGGGCGGCCACGCTCACCAAGATTTGCCCGAAGTGGATCTCTGCACCGGCCGCAGCGTGCTCGACTTTCATATAGAAGCAGCCTGAGGCAACGAACAGCCAACAAAAAGCCCGCTGCCGGCATACCCGGCAGCGGGCTTTTTATCGAGGACGCTGCGTTTACTCGCCCAGGACCTGACCGATGGTTGGATCCTTGAACAGGCGGGTCAGGGCATCGCTGAGCACATCGCCGACCAGCTTGGTATTCGTTTCCTGGTTCGGCGCCATGCCGAAGCGCTGGTCCAGGGAGGCGCCGTAGCGGCCACTGTAGCGGCGGTTGGCATTGGACACATCGGCACGGAAGGTGGCGCCGATGGTAGCTTCGGTCACATACATCTTGTCCTTGGGCGACTGATACTTGAGCTCGGCCAGGGTCACGGTCAACTGAGGCGCATTGTAGGCGTTGGGCGTCGGGGTGAAGCCGAGCAGACGTACCGCGGCTTCGGCCTGAGCCTGCAACTTGGGCACGATATCGTTGCCACTGACGCTGATGGTGCTGGTTTCAGGGTACATGCCACCACGGGTGCCCAACGATTGCGAGGCACGGCCATCGACCACCTTGACCACGACCGGCTGGCCACGACCTACCGGGTTGAGCTGGGCAGTGAGCTTGGGTTGCGGGCTGAGTTGTTGCGGGCTGTGGGCACAACCGACCAGGCTCAGGCTGGCCACCGCGATCAAACCGAACAACAGACGTTGCAACATGCGCGTTTCTCCAGAAAATGCGGCAAAGGCCCACAGTATACCTAGCGGCGAGAAAAAGCGGGACGGGCCGCCTTGCCAGCCTGGTCCTGGCTTTTGCATCCATGCAAGTGATCAGCCTGACAAACGCAGCAATAAAAAGCCATTAAGCGCACCTTTCTGCCCGCGACATCGTTATAATCTCCCCCCGATTATAAGGACGTCTCCTGATCGGGCCCCGCATCGCCGTTGACCACGGCACTTTTGACGCTTTGCCCACAGAGAGCCTTCCACTCAGGTCTTGCATCTGCCCGCGCCTGCTGTTTCCGGCCTTTGCATTGCAGGAACCTGTGGATTGCCATCGCGCAGTCCCTTTTGAGGTTCACGTTCCAAAAGAGCGTGAAAAAACGGGTTTTTCAAACTTCACAAGAGTGTGGCGAGCAAATGAACAGTCTGGCATGTGCAAAAGCGACAGATGCGTCCCGAACAGCCTCGAACAGACGGCAAAAGTGCTCATCCTCGATGAACTGCTGAAGCCGGTCCATACCGCACGGCGGATACCTTGACCATAAGTCGAATTGCCGCACCCGTGGCAAGCGGCGTTCAATAGCTGAACACCAAGACTGAGTTGGCAGGGTCCGCGGAAGTGGCAAGAACTGCGAAGAGTCGGACATGGCGATCCTGGCCACCCCAGGGATCCTATGCTGTCAATTAGGTGCTGTAGATTGTGGAGACGCGTTAATGGCGCAGAACGAATCGGTTGATGTGGTACTGGTAGGCGCAGGCATCATGAGTGCCACCCTGGCCGTACTGCTCAAGGAACTCGACCCGTCGATCAAGCTGGAGGTCGTCGAGGCGATGGACTCCGGTGCCGCGGAAAGTTCCAACCCCTGGAACAACGCAGGGACGGGCCACGCAGGCCTGTGCGAGCTGAACTACACGCCCCAGGCCGCCGATGGCAGCATCGACATCAAGAAGGCCGTGCACATCAATACCCAGTTCGAGGTGTCCCGCCAGTTCTGGGCCTACCTCGTGCGCAAAGGCGGCTTCGGCTCGCCCCGTGCCTTCATCAATCCGGTCCCGCACCTGAGCTACGTCGAAGGTGACAAGGGTGTTTCCTTCCTCAAGAAGCGCTTCGAGCTGCTCAAGCAGCACCATGCCTTCACCGAGATGGAGTACACCGAAGACAAGGCCGTGATGGAACAGTGGATGCCGCTGATGATGCCGGGCCGCCCGGCCGACCAGCGCATCGCCGCCACCCGCGTGCTCAAGGGTACCGACGTGAACTTCGGCGCCCTGACCAACAAGCTGCTCAAGCAACTGGGCAACAGCGCCGATGTGCAGGTCAAGTACAGCAAGAAAGTCGTCGGCCTGCGCCGCAACGGCAGCGGCTGGACCGTCAGCATCAAGGACGTCAACAGCGGCGGCAGCCGTGAAGTCGACGCCCGCTTCGTCTTCCTCGGCGCCGGTGGTGCCGCCCTGCCGCTGCTGCAGCTGTCCGGCATTCCGGAAAGCAAAGGCTTCGGTGGTTTCCCGGTCAGCGGCCAGTGGCTGCGCTGCGACAACCCCGAGATCGTCAAGCAGCACCAGGCCAAGGTCTACAGCCAGGCAGCAGTCGGCGCACCGCCCATGTCGGTTCCGCACCTGGACACCCGCGTGGTCGATGGCAAGAAGTCGCTGCTGTTCGGCCCGTACGCAGGCTTCACCACCAAGTTCCTCAAGCACGGCTCGCTGCTCGACCTGCCGCTGTCGGTACGCATGGGCAACATCGGCCCGATGCTGGCCGTCGCCCGTGACAACATGGACCTGACCAAGTACTTGGTCAGCGAAGTGATGCAGTCGATGGAGCAACGCCTGGACGCCCTGCGTCGCTTCTATCCAGAAGCCAAGGCCGAGGACTGGCGCCTGGAAGTTGCAGGCCAGCGTGTGCAGATCATCAAGAAGGACCCGAAAAAAGGCGGCATCCTGCAGTTCGGTACCGAGCTGGTCGCGGCCCAGGACGGCAGCCTGGCTGCCCTGCTCGGCGCCTCGCCAGGTGCTTCGGTGACCGTCTCGATCATGCTCGAACTGATCGAACGCTGCTTCCCCGAGCAGGCCAAGGGTGCCTGGGCTGCCAAGCTCAAGGAAATCTTCCCGGCTCGCGAGAAAGTCCTGGCCACCGATGCCGCGCTCTACCACAAGATCAGCGCCCAGAACGACGAAGCGCTGGAAATGGTGGAAGACAGCAGCAGCCCGGCTCAGCACTACGCCTGATTCCGGCCCATAAAAAAACGCCCCTCGGGGCGTTTTTTTATGCCTGACTCTTGCCACCCTCTTCGCGGGGTTCCCCGCGAAAGGGCCGGTGGCTTACAGATCAGCCACGGGCGTTTTCGATGATCTCGATGTACTCAGGGGCATTGCGCTGGTCGGCGATCAGTTCGACGAAGGTCTTGCCGTGCTCGTCCTTGCCGTCCAGGTCCAGGCCTGCCTCGACGAAGAAGCCGACGAAACGCTCGAAGTCGTCGACGCGCAGGCCACGATAGGCCTTGACCAGTTTGTGCAGCGACGGCGAGGTCACGCCATCGGCCGGCTCGAACTGGAGGAACGTCTTGACGTAGTCGTCGCTGATCTCGTCACCAATCACCTGCTTCTTGTCTTTACGCATTGCCGACTCCAACTGGGCCATCATGGGCATTCAAAGGCCGGCAGTTTACCCCTCACGACCCACGGGCCTCAACGCGTACGTACGGTGCCGGTGTGCAGATCCGCCCAGAGGTGACCGTTGGGATAAGTGAGGAACTGCACATACAACGTCTCGTTGCGCAGCAGGTCCATGATGACCCGGTAGTTGGCCAGCGGGTAGCTCAGGGTCAGCGTTCGGGTCTTCTCGTCGTAGACCGGCTTCTTCAGGCTCTTGCCGCCCTCGCCATCAAAGTTGATCAGGACTTGGCTGAGGGTGGCGCCCTTGCTCAGCGGCTTGCCTTTCAGGCGCAGCAGCAACGAGGAGGTGATCGGGATCGGTTGCTGGTCAGACTGACGCTGGATGCCGGTCACCACCGAATAGTCGGTCACCTGCAGCAGTTGCTGGCTGCTTGGGGCCTCCTGGCGCAGGGACAAGTCATCGGGGGGCAGGAACTGGCCATGCAGCGGCGCCGCGGACAACGGCAGGCTCACCGCCAGCAGAAAAGGAAGAATCGCACGCATGTGAGGCTCCTTGGCAGGGAGGAGCACTCTAGCACGCAGATGAGCCCAGGATCCCGGAGTCCCAGAGAAACGCGAAACCTTGAAGGAGCGACCTCGTGCGGCGAAAGGGCCGCAGCGCGGCCCCAGTATCAGTCAAACTGCGCGCGCATCCAGGCATGGTATTGCGCCACACCCGGCTCGCCTTCACGAGGCGCCCAGTGGGCATGCTCGCCCTCACCCACCGGCCGGTAAGGCCCGGCCTTGCATTCGAACAGCATGCTGTCGGCTTCGAGCACCACCAGCCCATGGTAGGTGCCCGGTGCCAGGTCGACGCCCAGGCAATCGCCCCCGGCCTGCATCACCCGCTTATCGATCACTGCGCCCTGCTCATCGAAGATCAGCAGGCCAAGACGCCCCTTGAGCACGATCAACGCCTCGGCCTTGTCGTCGCTCAGGTGACGGTGGGGCGGGATGTAGGTGGTGGGCTGCAGGCCGACGACCATGCGGTGGCAGGGCTCCTCCATCGCATGGAAGTTGTGATGCTGCCGGCCACGGGGGCTGTCGGCGGCTTTTTGCGCCAACTCGGCAAACAACGCATGGTCGATGAATGCAGGTTGGCGCATGGTTACAGGCCCTTGACCGCGAAGATGCCGTTGGCGTTGCGCCAGTAGCCCTTGTAGTCCATGCCATAGCCGAAGATGTAGCGATCGACGCATGGCAGGCCGGCGTAGTTGGCCTTCAGGTCCGGGCTGGCCTTACGGTCGTGGTCTTTGTCGATCAGCACGGCGGTGTACACGGAGCGGGCACCGGCATGCTTGCAGAAGTCGATGATGGCGCTGAGGGTATGCCCTTCATCGAGGATGTCGTCGACGATCAGCACGTCGCGGTCGATGAACGAAATCTCGGGCTTGGCCTTCCAGAACAGCTCACCACCGCTGGTCTGGTTGCGGTAGCGTGAGGCGTGCAGGTAGGAAGCTTCCAGCGGGAACTGCAGGTGGGTGAGCAGCTTGCCGGCGAAGATCAGGCCACCGTTCATGACGCAGAAGACCACCGGATTCTTGTCATGCAGGTCTTGGCTGATCTGTTCACCGACCTTGGCGATGGCCGCTTCGACCTCGGCTTCGGTGTACAGGCAGTCAGCCTCGCGCATGACTTGACGGATATGCTCGAGATCGGCGGACATGGCGCTCTCCAGGGGGGGCTTGGAATTGGAAAAGCGGGCAAAGGTACGCATCCGCCCGTCACAGATCAAGCATTTATGGACTAACGTCCAGAATGAGCAGACGACATGCTGAGCTGAATAGATTAATCTAGCGCGGTTTTTTTGCCCGCCTCCCGGAGCCCTCCCCCTATGCCTACTCGTGAGATCCGCCATCCGCTGATCCGCCACAAGCTCGGCCTGATGCGCCGTGCCGATATCAGCACCAAGAATTTTCGCGAACTCGCCCAGGAAGTCGGCGCCCTCCTGACCTATGAAGCCACCCAGGACCTGCCGCTGGAAACCTACGAGATCGACGGCTGGTGCGGCAAGGTGCAGGTCGAGAAAATCGCCGGCAAGAAGATCACCGTGGTCCCGATCCTGCGCGCCGGCATCGGCATGCTCGACGGCGTGCTCAGCCTGGTACCGGGCGCCAAGGTGAGCGCCGTGGGCGTCGCCCGCAACGAAGAAACCCTCGAAGCGCACACCTACCTGGAAAAGCTCGCGCCGGACATCAACCAGCGCCTGGCCCTGATCATCGATCCGATGCTGGCCACCGGCGGCTCGATGGTCGCCACCATCGACCTGCTCAAGAAGGCTGGCTGCAAAGAGATCCGTGCCATGGTCCTGGTCGCCGCCCCCGAAGGCATCGCCGTGGTGGAAAAAGCCCACCCTGACGTGCAGATCTACACCGCCTCGATCGACCAACGCCTGAACGAACACGGCTACATCGTCCCTGGCCTGGGTGATGCCGGCGACAAGATCTTCGGCACCAAGCAGAAGGACGCCTGACCATGCAGGACGGCTTCAACGACCCGCTCTGGCGCCAGGTCGTCTCGGGCGCGCAGATGCTCTTCGTGGCATTCGGCGCGCTGGTACTGATGCCGCTGATCACAGGCCTCGACCCCAACGTGGCGCTGTTCACCGCAGGCATCGGCACCTTGCTGTTCCAGCTGGTCACTGGCCGTCAGGTCCCGGTGTTCCTGGCCTCAAGCTTTGCCTTCATCACCCCCATCATCCTCGCCAAGGGCCAGTTCGGCCTCGCCGAGACCATGGGCGGCGTGATGGCAGCAGGCTTTGTGTACACCTTCATGGGCCTGATGGTGAAGATCAAGGGCACCGGTTTCATCGACCGTATGCTGCCGCCCGTGGTGATCGGCCCGGTGATCATCTCCATTGGCTTGGCCATGGCGCCGATCGCGGCCAACATGGCCATGGGCAAAGCCGGTGACGGCAGCGTGCTGATGCCATACAAGACCGCCATGTTGATCTCCATGCCGGCCCTGCTGACCACGCTGATCGTGGCCGTGTTCGGCAAAGGAATCTTCCGCCTGGTACCGATCATCGCTGGCGTGCTGGTGGGCTTTGGCCTGTCGTTCGCCTTTGGCGTGGTCGATACCGCCAAGATCGCCGCGGCGCCATGGTTGGAACTGCCGAACTTCACCGCGCCGGCATTCAACTGGCAGGCGATCCTGTTCATCGTTCCGGTGGCGCTGGCGCCGGCGATCGAGCACATCGGCGGCGTCATCGCCGTGGGCAGCGTGACCGGTCGCGACTACCTGAAGAAGCCTGGCCTGCACCGCACCCTGCTGGGCGATGGCCTGGCCACCACCGCAGCCGGCCTGTTCGGCGGCCCGCCCAACACCACCTACGCCGAAGTGACCGGCGCGGTGATGCTGACCAAGAACTACAACCCGAAGATCATGACCTGGGCGGCGATCTTCGCCATCACCCTGGCCTTCATCGGCAAGTTCGGCGCGCTGTTGCAGAGCATCCCGGTGCCGGTGATGGGCGGCATTCTGTGCCTGCTGTTCGGTTCGATCGCCGCGGTGGGCATGAACACCATGATCCGTCACAAGATCGACCTGGCCGAAGCCCGCAACCTGGTGATCGTCTCGGTGACCCTGGTGTTCGGTATCGGCGGCGTACTGATCGGCAGCGGCGACGGCCCGGATGACTGGGGCCTGAAGGGCATCGCCCTGTGCGCCATCGTGGCCATCGCCCTGAACCTGATCCTGCCGGGCAATGACAGCTGGAAGCACAAGAAACTGGATGATCAGTTGCCTTGAGAACCAGGGGCTGCTACGCAGCCTTTTCGCGGCCCAAGGCCGCTCCTACAAAAGAACGCGATTGCCTTGTAGGAGTGGCCTTGTGTCACCAAAGCCCCACAAAGGGGCCTTAGCTATTCAGGCCTTTTCGCACATTCCTGCCAGCGCTTTCACCCACTGCGGGTGATCGTTCAGGCACGGCACCAGCACCAGCTCCTTACCTCCCGCCTCGATGAACTGCTCGCTGCCGCGCTGACCAATCTCCTCCAGCGTCTCGATGCAGTCGGCGACGAACGCCGGGCACATCACCAGCAACTTTTTCACCCCTGCCTTGCCCAGCTCGTCCAGGCGCGTCTCGGTATAGGGCTCGATCCACTTGGCGCGCCCCAGGCGTGACTGGAACGACACCGACCACTTGCCATCGGCAATCCCCATCTTCTGCGCAAATGCCTTGGCCGTGGCCAGGCATTGACCGCGATAGCAGATCGCACGAGTCTGGGCGTCGGCATCCTTGCAGCAATCGGCGGCCTGGAAATCGTGCTTGCCGGTCGGGTCGAGCTTCTTCAGATGGCGCTCGGGCAAACCGTGGAAACTCAACAGCAAGTGATCGTAGTCCTGCTCCAGGTAAGGCCTGGCGCTGGCGGCCAAGGCCTCGATGTAGTCGGGGTGCTCGTAGAACGGCTGCAGCACGCGCATCTGCAACGGCAACTGCCGGGTCGCGAGGGTCTGCCTGGCCAGCTCTACCACGGTGGTGACCGTGCTGTCGGCGAATTGTGGATAAAGCGGCGCCAGGGTGACCTTGCGCACGCCCTGGGCAGCCAGACGTTCCAAGACTTCAGGCAAGGCCGGCTCGCCATAGCGCATGGCGATTTCCACCGGGCCATGGGGCCAATGCTCGGCCATGGCCGCTTGCAGGCGGCGAGTCAGCACCACCAGGGGCGAGCCCTCGTCCCACCAGATCGAGGCGTAGGCATGGGCCGACTGCTCGGGTCGCTTGATCAAAATCAACGACACCAGCAGACGGCGCACCGGCCACGGCAGGTCAATCACGTAGGGGTCCATCAGGAACTGGTTGAGGTAACGGCGTACGTCGGCCACCATCGTTGAAGCCGGCGAACCCAGGTTGACCAGTAGCAGGGCGTGATCGGTCATGCAGCGTCCTATGTCAGAGGCGGCTGGAGAGGTTGTCCAGGGCCGATTGCAGATCGTTGAAGCGGAATGTGAAGCCTGCCGCCAGCAGACGGACCGGGCGCGCCCGTTGCCCGCCGAGCAGCAGCGTGGACAGCTCGCCCAGGCCCACCCTGAGCAGCGGCGCCGGCATCGGCATGAACGCAGGCCGATGCAGGGCCCGGCCCAGGCGCTTGGCGAATTCGCGGTTGCGCACCGGCTCCGGCGCGCAGGCATTATAAGGACCGGTGGTGTCCTTGTGCTGCAAGAGAAAATCAATCAAGCCGATCTGGTCGTCTATATGGACCCACGGCATCCATTGCCGACCATCTCCCAAAGGCCCGCCCAGTCCCAGCTTGAACGGCAGGCGCAGGCGCGACAAAAAGCCGCCGTCGCTGGCCAGTACCAGCCCGGTACGCACCAGTACCACGCGAATGCCCAGCCGTTGCGCACGCTGGGCGGTCTCTTCCCAGGCGATGCAAAGCTGGCTGGCGAAGTCTTCTTTCACGGGGGGCGAAGCCTCGGTCAATTCCCGCTCGCCACCATCGCCATACCAGCCCACCGCGGATCCGGATATCAGCACCTCCGGGCGCTGCTCGCGGCTCTCCAGCCAGGCCAGCAACTGCTCGGTGAGGGTGATGCGACTGGTCCACAGCAAGGTGCGTCGCGACGCGGTCCAGGGACGGTCAGCGATCGGTGCGCCAGCCAGATTGATCACCGCGTCCACGGCATCGTCCGCTGCCAGGTCTTCCAGCCGGGCGATGCCGCGCACGCCGGTACCGCAGATCCGGGGGACCTGCTCCGGGCGACGGCTCCATACGGTCAGGCGATGGCCCTGGCCGCGCCAGTACTGGCACAGGTGCCGGCCGATCAAGCCAGTACCGCCGGTCAGCAATATATGCATGGCTGTGTCCTCGCAAGTTGCGGCCGTGGTCTATTTTTAAGAACAAGGCACTTTTTAGACCGGATGCTCTCGGATAAACATAGGCCAACCTGCCCTATCGAGGGGAATAACCTTATACAAATATTATGCATTGTACAGGTTTTCCTGACAGCGTAGTCTGCTAACAGCAAGGTTCGAAGAGGCCATCATGACAGTACCTATTGCCATCATCGGTGCCGGTATCGCCGGCCTTTCCGCCGCCCAGGCCCTGCAGAAAGCCGGGCAGACCGTCCACTTGTTCGACAAGGGCCATGGCAGCGGCGGCCGCATGGCCAGCAAGCGCAGCGAGGCCGGTGCGCTGGACTTGGGCGCGCAGTATTTCACCGCCCGCGACCGGCGTTTCGTCGAGCAGGTCCACCAGTGGGTCGAGGCAGGCTGGGCCGCGCAGTGGAAGCCCCAGTTGTACAACTACCGCGATGGCGAGCTGACCCCCTCCCCCGACGAGCAGACACGCTGGGTGGGCGTGCCGCGCATGAGTGCCATCACCCGAGGCCTGCTCAAGGACGTGACGGTGAACTTCGGCTGCCGCATCGCCGAGGTCTTTCGTGGCAAACAGTACTGGCACCTGCAGGACACCGAAGGGTGCAGCCATGGCCCGTTCAGCCGCGTGGTGATCGCCGTCCCTGCGCCCCAGGCCACCCCGCTGCTGGCGGCGACGCCCAAGCTCGCGGCCGTGGCCGCTGGCGTGCAGATGGAACCCACCTGGGCCGTCGCCCTGGCCTTCCAGACCGCCCTCGATACGCCCATGCAAGGCTGCTTCGTCCAGGACAACCCGCTCGACTGGCTGGCCCGCAACCGCAGCAAGCCAGGGCGCGACGAGCAACTCGATACCTGGGTGCTACACGCCACCTCGAGCTGGAGCAAGCAGCATATCGACCTGCCCAAGGAGGACGTGATCGAGCAGTTGTGGGGTGAGTTCGCGGAGCTGGTCGGTTGCATCGTGCCACCGCCGACCTTCGCGCTGGCGCACCGCTGGTTGTATGCCCGTCCGGCCGGCAACCATGAGTGGGGCGCCCTGGCCGACGCCGACCTGGGGCTGTACGCCTGCGGCGACTGGTGCTTGTCCGGGCGCGTAGAAGGGGCCTGGCTCAGCGGTCAGGAGGCCGCCAGACGGCTGCTGGAGCACCTCGATTAACGACCACGGATAGCTATACAAAAAATTCTGCTTGCATAAGTTTTTCGGTGTGCTGGAATTAACCTGTACAAGACCAATATTTGTGTACAGGTTTTCCGGAGACCGCATGGACATCAATTCGATCACCGACAAGCCGCGGATTGGCATCAGCGCGTGTCTACTGGGCCATCCCGTGCGCTTCAACGCCGGCCACAAAGCCTCACCCCTATGCCTTGAGCTACTCGAAGACCATTTTGAATGGGCACCCGTGTGCCCGGAAATGGCCATCGGGCTGGGCGTTCCCCGTGCGGCCATCCGCTTGGTCGGCGACCCCGCCCATCCCGAAGTGGTGGCCGCACAAAACCCTGGCACCGACCTCGCCGGCCCCCTGCGAGGCTATGGCGAGCAGATGGCAGAGGCGCTCGACGACCTGTGCGGTTATATCTTCATGCAGAAGTCGCCCTCCTGCGGCCTGGAGCGGGTGAAGGTCTATCAGCACGACGGCCAGCTCTCCCGCCAGCCGGGGCAAGGCGCCTACGCCAGTGCATTCTGTGCCCGCCGCCCGGATCTGCCAGTGGAAGAAGAAGGTCGCCTGCACGACCCGGTGCTGCGCGAAAACTTCATCAGCCGCGTTTACGCCTACGCCGACTGGCAGCGCCTACTGGCGCAGGGCCTGGATCGCGGAGCCCTGGTACGTTTTCATTCGCGCTATAAGTACCTGCTCATGGCCAACAACCCCCAGGCCTATCGTGAGCTGGGCAGGATGCTCGGCAGCATGCGCCGTGACGACGACCCACAGGTCATCGGCCCTCGTTACTTCAGCGCGCTCATGCAGGCCCTACGCCGCCGCGCCAGCCGAGGTACCCATGGCAACGTCTTGCAGCATCTGAGTGGTTACCTGCGCACGGTTCTTGGCCAAGGCGACCGCACGGAACTGCACCACATCATCGGCCAGTACCAACAAGGCGTGGTGCCGCTGGTGGTACCTCTGACCTTGCTCAAGCACCACCTGCGCAAGCACCCCGACCCTTATCTGCTGCAACAGGCCTACCTGCAGCCGCACCCCGAGCCACTGGGCCTGCGCAATGCGCTCTGAAATCCTGCTGCCGATCGGCGAGCTGGCCCGACGCACAGGCGTCAACCCAATCACCCTGCGGGCGTGGGAGCGACGTTACGGCTTGCTCAAACCCCAGCGCACCGCCAAAGGCCATCGCCTGTATCCGCCAGAACAGGTCGAGCGGGTACACGCCATCCTGAGCTGGCTGGAGCGCGGCGCGTCGGTGGGGCAGGTGCGTGAGCTGCTCGAGCGAGCGCCCAAGATTGCGCCGGTGGGCGACTGGCAACTGCGAGAACAGGCGATGATCGAGGCCATCGCATCACTTTCCCATAACGCCCTCGACCAGCAGTTCAACCAAGCTATGGCGCTGTATCCGGCGTTCACCCTATGCGAGCAATTGCTGCTGCCCCTGCTCGACAGCCTGGAACAACGCTGGCGCAATTACTTCAATGCCCGGCTCGAACAGGCATTCTTCCACACCTGGCTGCGTAGCAAGCTGGGCGCTCGCGTTGCCCACGACAGCTTGTCGCTGCCTGGCCCCCCCGTGCTGGTCACAACCCAAGACGAGGGCTCGTTCAATCCACACCTATGGCTGTGCGCTTGGCTGCTCGGCAACAGCGCGATCGCGGTCGAAGTATTCGATCACTCTCTCAGCGCGCCTTGTCTGCATCGTGCGGTACAAGCCCTACGACCCCGGGCGGTGATTCTCTACCTGGGTACACGCATCGATACCCGGGCGCTCAAAGCCGCGTTGGCAGACATTCACATCCCGATACTGGCAGGCGGCGGCACGATCCCTTTGCACGGCCAGCGCCTGGTCGAGTCCGACGTCGAGGGCTTGCAGTTGTTCGACACGCCCCTGGCAGCCCTGCGCCTGCTGCAATCACTGTGAGGAAATGGTTTTGCAATTGATCTGGCTGCGCAGCGATCTGCGCGTCGATGACAACACTGCCCTGAGCGCCGCCTGCGCCCGCGGGCCGACCCTCGCCCTGTGGCTGGCCAGCCCCGGTCAGTGGCAGGCCCATGACGATGCCCCCTGCAAGGTCGACTTCTGGCTGCGCAACCTGCAGGCCCTGCGCCAGTCGCTGGAGCGCCTGAACATTCCGTTGCTGATCCGCCATGTCGACACCTGGCGGCAAGCGCCCCAGGCAGTGCTGGAGGTCTGCCGGCAGCATCGGATCGAGGCGGTGCACTGGAACGAAGAGTACGGCGTCAACGAGCAGCAACGCGACACCGCGACCCAGGCCCTGCTCGAGCAGGCGGGCATCCTCATCCATAGCCATCTGGACCAACTGCTGCTGCGTCCAGGCTCGGTATTGACCCGAAGCGGTCAGTACTTCCAGGTGTTCGGCCAATTCCGCAGGGCTTGCCTGGAGCAATTGCACCTGAGCCTGCCTCGCCTGGCACCTCAGGTTAAGCGTCAGGCGCCACTGGCCATTGCCAGCGACCCCATCCCCCAAGGCTTTGCCGGGTTTACCTCACCTTCGCGCAGTCTGCGCGAGCACTGGCCCGCCGGTGAAAACGAGGCGCAGCGACGCCTCACGCGCTTCATCGATGAGACTGTCGAGGATTACCCCCAACTGCGGGACCTGCCCGCCCGGACCGGCACCAGCCAGCTTTCGCCATACCTGGCTGCCGGCGTGATCTCACCGCGCCAATGCCTGCATGTCGCGCTCAGTGGCAACCAGGGTGAGCTGGATAGCGGCAGCGTGGGCGTACAGACCTGGATCAACGAGCTGCTGTGGCGGGAGTTCTACAAGCACATCCTGGTGGGTTATCCACAGGTCTCCCGACACCGGGCATTCCGTGCTCACACCGAGGCATTGCCCTGGCGTGATTCGCCTGAAGACCTGGAGGCCTGGAAAGCCGGTCGTACCGGCTTCCCGATCATCGATGCCGCCATGCGCCAGTTGCTGCACACCGGCTGGATGCATAATCGGCTGCGCATGGTCGTGGCGATGTTTCTGAGCAAGAACCTGCTGATCGACTGGCGCCTGGGCGAGCGCCATTTCATGCGTCATCTGATCGACGGCGACCTGGCTGCCAACAACGGCGGCTGGCAATGGTGCGCCTCCACCGGCACCGATGCGGTGCCGTACTTTCGCCTGTTCAACCCGGTGAGCCAGTCACGGCGCTTCGATCCCAAGGGGCAGTTCATTCGTCATTGGTTGCCGGAGTTGCACGGTCTGGATGACAAAGCCATCCATGAACCGGGGACAGGGGGGGATCTGTTTGCTTCGCCCTATAGGCAGCCGATCGTCGACCTGGGCAGCAGTCGAGCACGGGCGCTGGCGGCATTTCAGGGACTCAGGGGTTGAGTTTGGGGACACGAAGCGACGCTTCAGGTACACCAGGGTTATCGGCCTGACAGCCCCACTTTAAAGAGGCAGTGGCAGAACCCGATCAGCCCGGCCCCAGAGCAACGGCAGGACCTTGTCCAGCGACTGTGGCTCGGCGCTGGTCCAAAACGCGGTATCGCGCGCCGGCCCTTCGGCCAGCAGATCCCGTGCCGCCAGCAGCCGCTGCAGTTGTCGCGCCACGGCGGCGCCGGTGTCGATGATGGCTACGTCCGCCGGCACCATGTCGGCCAGCAGCGCGCGCAAGAAGGGGTAATGGGTGCAACCCAGAATGACCGTGTCGCAGCCGGCGTCCAGCAAAGGCTGCACATAGCCTTGCAACAACTGGCGCAGTTGCGGGCTATCGAGGTCACCGGCCTCGATGCGCTCCACCAGCCCAGGGCACGGTTGGGTGATCACCTGGACATCGTTGGCAAAACGATCGAGCAAGGCGGCGAACTTGGCGCTCTGCAAGGTGCCGGTGGTGGCCAGCACCCCAACCACGCCAGAACGAGTCGCCGCAGCGGCCGGCTTGACCGCAGGCTCCATGCCCACCAGGGGCCAGTCCGGGTACAACTCGCGCAGGTCGGCCACCGCGGCCACGGTCGCGGTGTTGCAGGCCAGGACCATCGCCTTGGCACCCCGCTCGCGGAAGAACCCGGCAATGTGGCGTAGGCGCTGGCGGATGTAGTCCGGTGATTTTTCGCCGTACGGCACATGACCGCTGTCGGCAACATACAGCAGTGATTCGTTGGGCAGCAGACGCTGGATCTCGGCGAGCACCGACAGGCCGCCGACCCCGGAGTCCATCACGCCGACCGGCGCCGAACGCTCAGCCATGCCGGCTGCCACAGACCGCGCACGCCGGGTCGCGCTTGACCCGCAGCTCACGCATGCGTGTGCCCAGCGCATCGATCAACAACAGGCGCCCCACCAGTGGATCGCCGAAGCCGGCCAGCAGCTTCATCGCCTCCAGCGCTTGCAAACTGCCCACCAAGCCCACCAACGGACCTAGCACGCCCGCCTCGCTGCAGGTCAGCTCGGCCTCGCTGCCATGGCCGTAGAGGCAGTGGTAGCAGGGGCTGTAGTCACGACGAGGGTCGAACACCGACAACTGCCCTTCCAGGCGAATCGCCGCGCCACTGACCAGCGGCTTGCCTGCGGCGACACAGGCGGCATTGACCGCTTCGCGGGTGGAGAAATTGTCGGAGCAGTCCAACACCACATCGACCGCACCGACGGCCGCGGCCAGGGAATCTTCGTCCAGGGCCTCGCGGTGCGGGACCAGCTTGACCTCGGGGTTGATCGCTTCCAGGCGCTTGCACGCCGAGTCGACCTTGCTCATGCCCACGCTGTCGCTGTCATGGATGACCTGGCGCTGCAGGTTGGTCAGATCGACCGTGTCGAAGTCGGCCAGGTGCAGCTCGCCCACACCCGCGGCGGCCAGGTACAGGGCCACCGGCGAGCCAAGCCCACCGAGCCCGACCACCAGCGCCTTGCTGCGCTTGAGCCGCAACTGGCCGTCGATATCCACCTGAGCCAGCAGGATTTGCCGGCTGTAGCGCAACAGTTCCTGATCACTCAGCATGGCAGTCGTCCCATGGAAATACGTTCGTGCCCGGCCAGGTCCAGACGGCTGGCCACGTCGATGAAGCCGTGGCGGGTGAGCAGCTCACGCACAGCCATGGCCTGGTCGTAACCGTGTTCGAGCAGCAGCCAGCCACCGGCCGCTAGATGATCTGGCGCCTGGGCGATGATCACCCGCAGGTCATCCAGACCATCCTGGCCCGCCACCAGGGCACTGCTGGGCTCGAAGCGGACGTCACCGGCAACCAGGTGCGGATCGTCAGCGGCGATGTACGGCGGGTTGCTCAGGATCAAGTCGAAGCGCCCGCCAGCCACCGCGTCGTACCAGTGGCTCAGCCGTACCTGCGCATTGGCCAGCCCGAGGCGCTCCCGGTTGCGCTCGGCCAAGGCCACGGCTTCCGGCACGCGGTCCAGCGCCGTCACCTGCCAGGCCGGGCACTCGCTGGCCAGGGCCAGGGCGATGGCGCCCGTGCCGGTGCCCAGATCAAGCACCCGCGCAGGTCGCGCGGGCAGCAGCTCCAGCGCAGCTTCCACCAGCAGTTCGGTTTCAGGGCGCGGGATCAGGGTGTGTGGCGCGACCTCCAGGTCAAGCTTCCAGAAACCCTGCTGGCCCAGGATGTACGCCACCGGTTCACCGGCCCGGCGACGCGCCAGGTAGCCGGCGAAGGTCTCGGCCGCTTCGCTGCTGACGATGCGCTCGGGCCAGGTGTGCAGGTAGCTGCGCGACTTGCCCAGGGCGGCAGCCAGCAACAGCTCGACGTCCAGGCGCTCGGTCGGGGAATCCGGCAGCTGCGCGTCACGCAGCAGGCTGGCGATGATGGTCATTCAATCCCCCAGGGCGGCCAGCTGATCGGCCTGGTATTCGGCGAGCAAGGGCTCGATGACCGCATCGACGCCCCCGGCCAGAATGTCATCCAGGGAGTACAGCGTCAGGTTGATGCGATGATCGGTCACCCGGCCCTGTGGATAATTGTAGGTGCGAATGCGCTCGGAGCGATCGCCCGAACCCACCAGCAGCTTGCGCTCGGAGGCAATGGCATTCTGCGCGGCGCTGGTCTGCATGTCGTTGAGCTTGGCCGACAGCCAGGACATGGCCCGGGCGCGGTTCTTGTGCTGCGACCGCTCCTCCTGACACTCGACCACGATACCGGTGGGCAGGTGAGTGATGCGGATCGCCGAATCGGTCTTGTTCACGTGCTGACCACCGGCGCCCGAGGCGCGGTAGGTATCGATACGCAGGTCGGCCGGGTTGATCTCGATCGCGACCTGCTCGTCAGGCTCCGGCAGCACGGCAACGGTGCAAGCGGAGGTGTGGATACGCCCTTGTGACTCAGTCTCCGGCACCCGCTGCACGCGGTGCGCGCCAGATTCGAACTTGAGCTTGCCGTAGACACTGTCGCCTTCGACCCGGGCGATGATCTCCTTGTAGCCGCCGTGCTCGCCTTCGTTCTCGGAGAGAATCTCCAGGCGCCAGCCACGCTTTTCGGCGTAGCGCGAATACATGCGGAACAGGTCGCCCGAGAAGATCGCGGCCTCGTCGCCGCCGGTACCGGCGCGGATCTCGAGGAACACGTTGCGCCCGTCGTTGGGGTCCTTGGGCAACAGCATGCGCTGCAACCGGGCCTCCAGGCCGACCAACTGCTCCTTGGCCTCACGCACTTCCTCGACAGCCATCTCGCGCAGGTCCGGGTCGCTGTCCTTCAGCAGCGCCTGGGCCCCGGCCAGATCGTCCTGGACCTTGCGCCACTCTTTATAGGCGTCGATGACCGGCTCGACCTCGGCGTATTCACGCGAGTAGGCGCGGAAACGGGTCTGGTCGGAAATGACCTCGGCATCGCCCAGGAGGGCGGTGAGTTCTTCGAAGCGGTCCTGGAGCGTGTCCAGTTTATTGAGCAGCGACGCTTTCATTGCGGGGTTTTGTCCGTCGAGCCCTCGTTGAGGGCAAAGAGTTCCTGGGCCATGGCCAGCGCATCGAGGCGGCCTTCGGCGGAGAGCTTTTTCAATTGCACGCTGGGTGCATGCAGCAGTTTGTTGGTCAACCCCCGGGCCAGTTGGGCCAGTACGTCTTCGGGGTTACCGCCGTTGGCGAGCAGGCGCTGGGCCTTTTGCAGTTCTTCGTCCCGCAGCCGCTCGCTTTGCTGGCGATAGGCCTTGAGCACATCCACCGCCGCCAGCTCGCGCAGGCGCGCCATGAAGTCCTCGGCACCGACCGACACCAGTTCCTCGGCGGCCTGGGCAGCGCCTTGGCGGCTCTTGAGGTTTTCCGCGACGACGTCATGCAGGTCATCGACTGTATAGAGGTAGACGTCATCAAGCTCGCCAACCTGCGGCTCGATGTCCCGTGGCACGGCGATATCGACCATGAAGATCGGCTTGTGCCGACGCTGCTTCAGGGCGCTTTCCACCGCACCCTTGCCGAGGATCGGCAACTGGCTGGCGGTGGAACTGATGACGATGTCGCTGTTGGCCAGCTCCTGAGGGATGTCCGAGAGCAGCACCGCGTGGGCGCCGAACTGCTCGGCCAGGATGCTGGCACGCTCCAGGGTACGGTTGGCCACGACGATACGCCGTACGCCCTGCTCGTGGAGATGGCGGGCGACCAGGGTGATGGTCTCGCCAGCGCCGATCAGCAGCGCCTGGCTGCGCCCCAGGTCACTGAAGATCTGCTTGGCCAGGCTGACTGCGGCGAAGGCCACGGAAACCGGGTTCTCGCCGATGGCGGTATCGGTGCGCACCTGCTTGGCGGCGCTGAACGTGGCCTGGAACAGGCGCCCGAGCAGCGGGCCGATGGTGCCAGCCTCGCGGGCCACGGCATAGGCCGACTTCATCTGACCGAGGATCTGCGGCTCGCCCAGCACCAGCGAATCCAAGCCCGACGCCACGCGCATCATGTGCTTGACCGCGTCATGCTCTTCGTGGATGTAAGCGCTGGCCCGCAGCTCATCGAGGTTGAGCTGATGATACTCGGCCAGCCACTGCAGCACGGCGTCGGCGGCCAGGTGGTCCTGTTCGATATAGAGTTCACTGCGGTTGCAGGTCGACAGGATCGCCGCCTCACGGCTGGCGGTCAGTCGGCAAAGCTGCTGCAGGGCATCGACCAGTTGCTCTGGCGTAAACGCCACGCGCTCGCGTACGTCTACCGAGGCAGTCTTATGGTTGATACCAAGTGCAAGAAAGGCCATGCAAGGTCGCTGGTTGTGACGAGAAGCCGATAATTGTCCTACTTCGCAGGTTCCAGAACAACCACCGTTCGCTATTGTCGCGATACCTGGGGGCTATCGTCGGTAGCGGGCCGTTGCGCAGGCCAGAGGCGCCGGCTGCATAGCCCATAGAGCCCGCCCTCCACTTGCCCCTACCTTCGCTTGGCTTTGGCTTTGGCTTTGGCTTTGGCTTTGGCTTTGGCTTTTCAGTGCACAGTGGCCCAGGCGCCGTCAGTTGCGACTTCAGGAGGCCGAGTGGAGGTGCCTTGACTATTTGTGCAATTAAAAAGCAAAGCAGATCGGGATCGGGATCGGGATCGGGATCGGGATCGGGATCGGGATCGGGATCGGGATCTCAGGCTATTGATTTCGACCGTTCAGAACAACGCGCTCATAGAATGGTCCGAACAATCCGAAACCTTGCAACCACGACCTTCGCTGGTGGGTTTGCCATCGCGCTTGTGTCATCATGCTCCGACCGCCGGTATCCAAAGCCTTCTTTATGAACAAGTCCTACGCATTGCTGCTTGCCCTCGCCCTGCTACAGGGCTGCCAAAGCCTGGCCCCGCAGAAGAACGAGGCCGGGTCGCCCGTTGCCGAGGCTGGCAAAGGCGCGCCGGAAAAGCCCGTTGTGTACGGCTCGTTCAAGGAAGAAACACTCTATAGCCTGCTGGTGGCGGAACTGGCCGGGCAACGCAACCGCTTCGACATCGCCTTGGCCAATTATGTCGACCAAGCCGAGAAGACCCAGGACCCAGCCGTTTCCGAACGCGCCTACCGCATCGCCGAATACCTCGGTGCCGACGAGCCTGCGCTGGATACCGCACTGATCTGGGCACGCAATGATGCTCAAAACCTCGACGCCCAACGCGCCGCCGCCATTCAACTGGCCCGCGCCGGGCGCTACGACGAATCCATGGCCTACATGGAGAAAGTCCTGCAGGGCCAGGGCGATACCCATTTCGACTTCCTCGCCCTGTCCGCAGCCGAAACCGACCAGAACACCCGCGACGGCCTGCTGCAGAGCTTCGACCGCCTGCTGGTCAAGTACCCGGACAACGGCCAGTTGGTGTTCGGCAAAGCACTGCTGCTGAACCAGGATGGCAAGACCGAGCAAGCCCTCGAGCTGCTCGAATCGCACCCACCGCAAAACGGCGAAGTCGCCCCGGTACTGCTGCGGGCCCGCCTGTTGCAGGCACTGGACCGTGGCTCGGAGGCCCTGCCGCTGCTGCGCGGCGCGATTCGTGACAACCCGGATGACAAGCGCCTGCGCCTGACCTACGCCCGCACCTTGGTCGAGCAAGACCGCATGGCCGACGCCAAGGCCGAGTTCGAAAGCCTGCTCCAGCAATACCCCGAAGATGACGAACTGCGCTACTCACTCGCCCTGGTCTGCCTGGAAACCAAGAACTGGGACGAGGCCGAGGGATACCTTCAGGAACTGGTCGAGCGTGACAGCAATGTCGACGCCGCCCACCTGAACCTCGGCCGTCTACGCGAAGAACGCGGCGACCCCGTGGCTGCCCTACGCGAATACGCCCTGGTTGGCCCTGGCCCCGATTACCTGCCTGCGCAACTGCGCCAGGCCGACATCCTCATCGCCAACGGCCGAGCCAGCGAAGCGTCGCGCCTGCTCGGCGAAGCCCGCGAGGCCCAGCCGGATTACGCCATCCAGCTGTACCTGATCGAAGCGGAAAGCTACGGCAACAACGGCAAGGAGGCCCAGGCCGAACAAATCCTGGCCCAGGCGATCAAGCGCTACCCGGACGACCTCAACCTGCTTTATACCCGCGCCATGCTGGCCGAAAAGCGCGATGATCTGGGGCAAATGGAAAAAGACCTGCGCGCCATCATCCAACGCGAGCCGGAAAACGCCATGGCCCTGAACGCGCTCGGCTATACCCTGGCCGACCGCACCACCCGCTACGCCGAAGCCAAGGCGCTGATCGAGAAAGCCCACCAGCTCACCCCGGACGACCCAGCCGTACTCGACAGCCTGGGCTGGGTCAATTACCGCATGGGCAACCTCGACGAAGCCGAACGCCTGCTGCGCCAGGCCCTGGAACGCTTCCCCGACCATGAAGTGGCTGCCCACCTGGGCGAAGTCCTCTGGGCCAACGGCAAACGCCGCGAAGCCCGCCAGGTCTGGGCCAAAGCCTTCGAAGGCCAGCCCGACAGCCAAATCCTGCGCAAGACCCTCCTGCGCCTGACCGGATCAGAGACCCTGTAAACCATGTTCCTGCGTCATTGCATCACCTTCACCCTGATCGCCCTGCTCGCCGGCTGCGCCGGTTTCGGTAGCCGCGAGTCCTTGCAAGGCCACGGCGACCCGCAGTTGTGGCGCGCCCATAAAGAGCAGTTGAGCACCCTCGACGGCTGGCAGATCAACGGCAAGGTCGGCATTCGCGCCCCACGTGACTCCGGCAGTGGCACCTTGTTCTGGCTGCAGCGCCAGGACTACTACGACATCCGCCTGGCCGGCCCCCTGGGTCGCGGGGCGGCACGCCTGACCGGGCGCCCCGGTGGCGTGGTGCTGGAGGTGGCCAACCAGGGCCGCTACGAGGCACCGAGCCCCGAGGCACTGCTCGAAGAACAACTGGGCTGGGAACTGCCGGTGTCGCACCTGGTCTGGTGGGTCCGCGGCCTGCCCGCCCCCGACAGCAAGAGCCAGCTGACGCTGGACGGCGACAGCCGCCTGGCCAGCCTGACCCAAGACGGCTGGCAGGTGCAGTACCTGAGCTACACCCAACAGAACGGCTACTGGCTGCCCGAGCGCCTTAAGCTGCACGGCCAGGACCTGGACGTCACCCTGGTGGTCAAGGACTGGCAGCCACGCCAGCTGGGGCATTGATCGATGACCATGCTCACGCTTCCCGCCCCGGCCAAGCTCAACCTGTGGCTGCACATCATCGGTCGCCGCCCCGACGGTTACCACGAGCTGGAAACCGTATTCCAGTTTCTCGACCATGCCGATGAGCTGCGCTACAGCCTGCGTGAAGATGGTCAGATCCACCTGCGCACCGAGATCGCTGGCGTGCCCCACGACAGCAACCTGATCGTGCGCGCCGCCCGCCAGCTACAGCAAAAATCCGGTTGCTCGCTCGGCGTCGACATCTGGCTGGACAAGATCCTGCCCATGGGCGGCGGTATCGGCGGCGGCAGCTCCAACGCCGCGACCACCTTGCTGGCACTCAACCACCTGTGGCAACTGGGCTGGGACGAAGACCGTCTGGCCGACCTGGGCCTGGGGCTCGGCGCCGATGTGCCGGTGTTCGTCCGAGGCCACGCCGCCTTCGCGCAAGGCGTGGGTGAGCAATTGATCCCGGTGGACCCTGAAGAGCCCTGGTACGTCGTGCTGGTGCCGCAAGTGTCTGTCAGCACAGCGGAAATTTTTTCGCATCCAGAGTTGACACGTGATTCCCTCCCCCTTAAGATGCGCCCCGTTCCCGAGGGAAACAGTCGAAATGACTGCCAACCGGTGGTAGAGCAAAGTTATCCAGAAGTTCGCAATGCGCTGAATATGCTGGGTAAATACACTGAAGCTCGTCTAACCGGCACTGGAAGTTGTGTGTTTGGGGCCTTCCCAAGCAAAGCCGAAGCTGATAAAGTTCTGGCCCTTCTTTCAGAGACCCAAACAGGGTTTGTGGCAAAGGGAAGCAACATTTCGATGTTGCATCGCAAGCTGCAGAGCCTGCTCTAGAAGTCGAGTATTCGGTACTCGCAGCAACAGATACAGGGGCGTCGCCAAGCGGTAAGGCAGCAGGTTTTGATCCTGCCATGCGTTGGTTCGAATCCAGCCGCCCCTGCCATTTTCCTTATACTCATCCAGGTTACCCTCAGCCTTCAGGTACTGCGCGTGTCCAAGATGATGGTCTTCACGGGGAATGCCAACCCCGATCTGGCTCGGCGTGTCGTACGTCAGCTGCATATTCCACTGGGTGATGTTTCTGTCGGTAAATTCTCCGACGGTGAAATCAGTGCTGAAATCAATGAAAATGTTCGTGGTAAGGACGTTTTCATCATTCAGCCAACCTGTGCCCCTACCAACGACAATCTGATGGAACTGGTAGTGATGGCCGACGCCTTCCGCCGCTCCTCAGCGTCACGAATCACTGCCGTGATTCCTTACTTCGGATACGCCCGCCAGGACCGCCGTCCGCGTTCGGCACGTGTAGCCATCAGCGCCAAAGTCGTCGCTGACATGCTCACTGTCGTGGGTATCGACCGTGTTCTCACCGTCGACCTGCACGCTGACCAGATCCAGGGCTTCTTCGATATTCCCGTCGACAACATCTACGGCTCGCCCGTACTGGTCGACGACATCGAAGACCAGCGTTTCGAGAACCTGATGATCGTCTCCCCGGACATCGGTGGTGTCGTGCGCGCACGTGCCGTCGCCAAGTCCCTGGGTGTCGACCTGGGTATCATCGACAAGCGCCGCGAGAAGGCCAATCACTCCGAAGTGATGCACATCATCGGCGACGTCGAAGGACGCACCTGCATCCTGGTAGACGACATGGTCGACACCGCTGGCACCCTGTGCAACGCTGCCAAGGCCCTGAAGGACCACGGCGCTGCCAAGGTCTACGCCTACTGCACGCACCCGGTACTGTCGGGCCGTGCGATCGAGAACATCGAGAAGTCCGTGCTGGACGAGCTGGTGGTTACCAATACCATCCCGCTGTCCGCCGCTGCTCAAGCCTGTGACCGTATCCGCCAGTTGGATATCGCACCGGTTGTCGCTGAAGCGGTTCGCCGTATCAGCAACGAAGAATCGATCAGCGCGATGTTCCGCTAAGCGGAACGCTCGCTGACGAAAAGCGCCCCGCCCCGGCATCTTGTCGGGGCGGGGCTTTTTTGCCAATCCCAATGGCGCTGGTCGCAAACGCCATTCGGGAGGCTATTTTGGAGAAGCAAAATGACCAACTTCACCCTGAACGCCCAAGCGCGTACTGACCTGGGGAAAGGTGCGAGCCGCCGCCTGCGTCACTCCGCCAGCATCCCAGCCGTTGTCTACGGTGGTAACCAGGACGCCCAGTCGCTGACCATCGTCGCCAAGGAAATCGCCAAGCTGTTCGAAAACGAAGCTGCCTTCAGCCACGTTCTGGAACTGAACGTCGACGGCGCCAAGCAGAACGTTGTCGTCAAGGCCCTGCAGCGTCACCCAGCCAAAGGCTTCATCATGCACGCCGACTTCGTTCGCGTCGTTGCTGGCCAGAAGCTGACCGCCAAGGTACCGGTTCACTTCATCAACGAAGAAGCCCCGGTCAAGAAAGGCGGCGAGATCTCCCACGTCGAAGCCGAGATCGAAGTTTCCTGCGAAGCCAAGGACCTGCCTGAGTTCATCGAAGTCGACCTGGCCAAGGCTGAAATCGGCACCATCATTCACCTGTCGGACCTCAAAGCTCCGAAAGGCGTAGAGTTCGTCGCTCTGGCCCACGGTGATGACAAAGCTGTTGCCAACGTCCACGCCCCGCGCGTAGCCGCTGACGCTGCTGAAGGCGCTGCCGAGTAATCCACTCGCACGCCGGCGTTGATCGGGTTACAGTGCCGCGCGCACCGTAACCCACCAACTCCAAGGAAGAGCCCCTGACGTGACCGCCATCCAGTTGATCGTCGGCCTGGGTAACCCCGGCCCCGAATACGAACAGACCCGGCATAACGCAGGGGCTCTTTTCGTTGAACGCCTCGCCAGCGCCCAGCGTGTATCGCTGACCGCTGACCGCAAATATTTCGGCCTGACGGCTAAATTCAGCCATCAGGGCCAAGACGTTCGTCTGCTCATTCCCACCACCTACATGAACCGCAGCGGCCAGTCCGTGGCGGCATTGGCCAATTTCTTCCGGATCCCGCCGGCGGCCATCCTGGTGGCGCATGACGAACTCGACCTGCCCCCGGGCGTCGCCAAGCTCAAGAAAGGCGGCGGCCATGGTGGGCACAACGGCCTGCGCGACATCATCGCGCAGCTCGGCAACCAGAACGACTTCCATCGCCTGCGGCTTGGCATCGGCCACCCGGGTGACGCCAAACTGGTTTCCAACTTCGTCCTGGGCCGCGCACCGCGTGCCGAGCAGGAGAAGCTCGACGCCAGCATCGATTTTGCCCTCGGCGTGATGCCCGACGTGCTCGCTGGCGATTTCGCCAAGGCGATGCGCGAACTGCACAGCCAGAAGGCCTGATTTCCTAGAGAGGGGAATTCCCATGGGTTTCAATTGCGGCATCGTCGGCCTGCCCAACGTCGGCAAGTCCACCCTGTTCAACGCCCTGACCAAGTCCGGTATCGCGGCGGAGAACTTCCCCTTCTGCACCATCGAGCCGAACAGCGGCATCGTGCCGATGCCCGATGCACGCCTCGACGCCTTGGCCGAAATCGTCAAGCCTGAGCGCGTACTGCCCACCACCATGGAGTTCGTCGACATCGCAGGTCTCGTCGCCGGCGCCTCGAAGGGCGAAGGCCTGGGCAACAAGTTCCTCGCCAACATCCGCGAGACCGACGCCATCGCCCACGTGGTGCGCTGCTTCGAAGACGAGAACGTCATCCACGTCTCCAACAGTGTCGACCCCAAGCGTGACATCGAGATCATCGACCTGGAACTGATCTTCGCCGACCTGGACAGCTGCGAGAAGCAACTGCAGAAGGTCGCGCGCAACGCCAAGGGCGGCGACAAGGAAGCCCTGGCCCAGAAGGCCCTTCTGGAGAAGCTCATCGCCCACTTCACCGATGGCAAGCCTGCGCGCAGCCTGATGAAGAACATGAGCGTCGAGGAGAAGGCCGTGATTCGCGGCTTCCACCTGCTGACCAGCAAGCCGGTGATGTACATCGCCAACGTTGCCGAGGACGGCTTCGAAAACAACCCGCACCTGGACGTGGTCAAGGCCATCGCCGAAGAAGAAGGCGCCGTCGTGGTGCCGGTGTGCAACAAGATCGAAGCCGAGATCGCCGAACTGGAAGAAGGCGAAGAGAAGGACATGTTCCTCGAGGCCCTGGGCTTGGAAGAGCCTGGCCTGAACCGCGTGATCCGCGCCGGTTACGCCCTGCTCAACCTGCAGACCTACTTCACCGCTGGTGTGAAAGAAGTCCGCGCCTGGACCGTTCGCGTAGGTGCCACTGCGCCACAAGCCGCCGCCGTGATTCACACCGACTTCGAGAAAGGCTTCATCCGCGCCGAAGTCGTGGCCTATGACGACTTCATCCAGTACAAGGGTGAAGGCGGCGCCAAGGAAGCCGGCAAATGGCGTCTGGAAGGCAAGGACTACATCGTCAAGGACGGTGACGTGATGCACTTCCGCTTTAACGTCTAATCGGGAATCGAGATCGCACCAGATCCTGATGGACATCAAAACCCCTTGAATCCAGCCGATTCAAGGGGTTTTTTATTGTCCGCGGGCGTCCGATTCAAACACCCCCTTCGCTTGCCAAGGCGCTCGCAGGGCGCTCACTCGTAACGGCACCAGGCTGCTCGGTAGGCGCTATTCGAAATTGGTTTTCCCACTTGGCGATCACCAAGGGAGCCAAGGCGTTGCCCAGCACATTCAATGCGGTGATCGGCATGTCCATGAGGCGGTACACACCGGCGATGAAAGCGATGCCCTCCACGGGAAGCCCGGCACTGGTCAGCGTCGCGGTGAGGATGACGAACATCGCTCCCGGTACACCCGCCGCGCCTTTGGACGTCAGCACCATGATGAGCACCAGCACCGCTTGGTCAGCAAGGCTCAAGGGGATCTCATACAGTTGGGCGATGAAAAGCGTACCAATGCCCACGAAGAGCGATGCGCCATCCAGGTTGAATGAGTACCCGGTAGGAATCACCAACGTAGCAATGGACCTCGGGGCGCCGTAAGCCTCAACCTTCTCGATAAGCTGTGGCATCACGGTAGCCGAGGTGGCGGTACTGAACGCCAGAATCAATTCATCCTTGATGAACTTGATCAGGTCGAAGATGTTAATGCCGACGGCTTTTGCTATCCCGCCCAGCACGACCAGTCCGAACAACAGGACAGCGGCGTAAGTGACAAGAATCAATTTACCCAACGGCAACAGCGCAGAAAGCCCAAAGTTAGACACCGTCACGCCAATGAGGCCGAAGATGCCGATCGGCGAATAGTGCATGACAATGTGCGTGACTTTGAACATCGCCCCAGAAATGGCGTTGAACACAGCGATCAGCGGGCGCTTCTTATCCGCATCAAGCGCATTCACACCAAAACCGAACATGATCGAAAAGAACAAGATGGGCAGCAAGTTACCCTGCGCCATTGCGTTCACGATGTTATCCGGAATGATAGCAAGCATCACATTCCCGAAATCGCCGCCCTCCGAGGAAGATGGCAGCGTCAGTGATTGGGCAGCCGAAAGGGTGCTCAAGTTTGCGCCGGTACCCGGCTGGGCCACATTACCTATGATCAAACCACAAACAATGGCGATACCCGTGACGACGAAGAAATAGAACATCGTTTTGACACCCACCCGCCCTATCGCCTTGCTGTCGCCATTACCGGCAACGGCACTGACCATGCAGGCAAAGACCAGAGGCGCCACGATCATTTTCATCATCTTGATGAAAATATCACCAGCCGGCTGCAGAACCTGACTACTCACCCATACCTTGTAATCTGGATAAATATTCAACAGGGCACCCACTAGAATGCCCAGTACCAAGCCCACGATGATTTTTGTAACCAAACTCGTCTTAGCCATATGTCCTCCCGTTATTATAATTTGGACTGTCAACTGGCTGGCAAACGTCGCGCACACTTAAGCATCTGCTCTTATCTGGCAGGCGTTGATGCTCATGATCTAGGCAACGCGTGTGGACCCTGGCATTGAAAGACTTTCACACCAGAATCATTTGACCATTAACTTCTATCAAAACAAGGGGTCGGCTTGATCAAAGCATGCCCTCAAGCAGCAAAGACCCCTTTAAAGTCTTTGAAACCTTTTATCTCGATTGGGTTGCCGCTTGGATCGAGGAAGAACATTGTCCGCTGCTCACCCGGCTGACCAGGAAAGCGCACAACGGGAGGAATATCGAACTTCACCCCATGGGCTTGTAGGCGCTCAGCCATCGCCATCCAGTCATCCAACTGAAGCACCAGGCCGATGTGCGGCATCAGCACCATGTGCTCGCCGACCTTGCCGGTGCGCGTAGTCGGAAATGGCGTACCTAGGTGAAGGGAAATTTGATGACCGAATAAGTCGTAATCGATGTACGTCTCGCTGGCGCGGCCTTCTTTACAGCCCAGCACCTCGCCGTAAAACTTACGAGACTCTTCAAGATTTGTTACATGGTAGGAGGCATGGAAAAATGCAGTCACGGAAACGCCCTCTTGTTTACATGGGAATTTCGTGCAGCCTACCCTATCCTTTCTCGTGTTCTGGAGCGTGATTTTCCATCTCTGACCGAAAGGAATTGTTTTGGACATTCGATTTCTCGAAAGCTTGATCGCGGTTATTGAGACAGGCTCCATCGCGGCAGCCGCCCGCAGAGAAAACCTTACTGCACCTGCCGTCAGCCAGCGTATCCAAGCACTCGAGAAATCGCTCAGCTGTGAACTATTGAACCGTGGATCCCATTCGGTTGAGCCCTCAGAGCAATGCTTGGCACTCTTGCCGAAAATGCGCAACTTGATTCAGAGCGCCACCGAACTCAGGGATGGACTCGACAGGAGTGGACTCACAGGTGATTTCAACTTAGGGGCTATTTCAACCGCATTGACAGGCTTACTGCCAGAGTTAATGCACCAATTAACGATAACGGCACCTCAGCTGAAACTAAGAATCACACCTGGCGATTCGCGCACACTGTATGAGCAGGTGGTATCGGGCGAACTCGATGCTGGGCTCATGGTCTGCCCCCCGTTTTCCGTACCGAAGTCCATTAAAATGCAAACACTGCGACATGAACCCTTGATGCTGTTGACAAAGGAACCCATTGAACCGATCAATATAAAAAAGACCCTCCTCACCCACCATTTGATTCGCTACGATTCAAATGCCTGGGGCGGGCAGATAGCCCTGCAGTACTTGCATGACCACGATCTGAGCCCTGAACTCCTGTGTAACCTCGATGCACTTGATGCCATTTACATCATGGTAGAGAAAGGGATGGGCGTATCGCTCGTTCCCTCATGGGCAGGTTTGAAAAGTGGGGAAGTATTCGCCACGCCCGTCTCAGATTCCGATGACTACATACGCCAACTCGTTTTACTTTATAAATCCACCCCGCGAAGGCCCAAGGCGCTGGGCGCCATAAAAGAAATACTCAAGCGCACGACCTCATGATCCGCCCTCGATGAAACGGATACCGAGCCCTGCAGCTCCCAGACCTCCCCAAACAACCCCTCGCGGCCTCCTCGCCTCAAGGGGTTTGTTGTGTCCTAAGACTCCTGCTCGAGCTGCTCACCACATCCGCCCGTACCCGGGCATCGCGGGTCCACGGAGCGCGGGAGTACGCTCAGACGAGGCCCCTGCGCCGGACTACTTCGTCAGTGTGCTGAAGCTGGTCATCAGGTTGCGGTAGTCCGGGATGTGGTTGGAGAACAGCGTGCCCAAACCTTCGATGTCGTTGCGCCAATCGCGGTGCAGCTCGCAGGCCACGCCGAACCAGGTCATCAGTTGCGCACCGGCCGCTTCCATTCGGCGCCATGCCGAATCACGGGTCAATTCGTTGAAGGTGCCGGAGGCATCGGTGACCACGAACACATCGAAGCCTTCTTCCAGAGCCGACAGCGCTGGGAAGGCCACGCACACCTCGGTCACCACGCCGGCGATGATCAGTTGCTTCTTGCCAGTGGCCTTCACCGCCTTGACGAAATCCTCGTTGTCCCAGGCGTTGATATTGCCGGGACGGGCGATATACGGCGCATCCGGGAACTGCGCCTTGAGTTCGGGTACCAGCGGGCCGTTAGGGCCGTTCTCGAAGCTGGTGGTGAGGATGGTCGGCAGCTTGAAGTATTTGGCCAGGTCCGAGAGGGCCAGCACGTTGTTCTTGAAGCGGTCCGGTTCGATATCACGCACCAGGGAGAGCAGACCCGTCTGGTGGTCAACCAGCAAGACAGCGGCGTCATTCTTGTCCAGACGCTTGTATTGGAAAGCCATGGCGATGCTCCTTTCTTCGGTGGAATTATTAGACGTACGCAATCCAGTTGTCGCCTGCCCACAATTGCTGTGCGGGACTATCAGCGTAGGCAATACCGGCCACGCCAAGCGACCGTCAGTCGGCTGGATTCGGCAGTCGGCGCCCCCTGTGAAACACAACGGGCATAACGTTGGTTCGAGCCGGTAGATGCCAAAATCGAACCCCTGCGTTCCATCAGGTGAACACTGACGCCCCGCCTTGCGAGCTGGCTATTTCACATCTTTACTCGTTCTAGACAGGCTCATGCCCCCTGAAGGAGCGCCAGCACCGCGATGAAAGAACAGCTCGCCTTACTGGCCAGGCAGTGCATTTCGCCGTCGACCCGCTTCGAAATCAGGGCCGCGTCGGCCCGGTTCAAAGACCTGCTCAGCCGCGCCTGCCTGTGGCGATGGGAGCGCAGCCGCTTCAAGCCCGGCCAGCAGAGCAGCCATGAGGTGGTCTACCTGGGCCGCAAAGCCCACCGGGACCTGGCCAAGCTGCTGATGGGTGCCACCACCCCAGCCAGCTCGACCAGCGATGCCGTGGTCCTGGCCAGCGAGATGCCGGTGCCCGGTGCCTTGCAGGTGCCGCACTTTCTGAGCGCCGTGGTCCCACTGGGCCGCTCTCTGGACAGCATCGTCGCCACCTACAACAGCGAGCTGCGGCGCAGCCTGCGCAAGCATCGGCCGCGCTATCACATGCGCCCGGCCGTGACCGACGAAGAGATCGCCCACGCCGACACGGCAATGCTGCAACCCTATGCCAAAGCGCGCCACGGGGAATCCGCCTCGCAGATTTCCACCGCCGAAGTCTTCAGGCTCGCCAAATCCGCCGGGCGGCTGGACCTGATTCTGCGCGACGATGAAGTGGTGGCCTGTCACCTGGGCTGCGTCATCACCCGCGCCGGCAAGCGCTACTGGAGCACCATCCGCTTCGGCTACCCGGAGTCGGTTTTCACCGATGCCAAGCAGCTGCGCGAGGTCAACTCGATCACCACCTTCATGGCCTTGGAGTGGGCACTGGACAACGGCTTCGACTATTACGACATCGGCTGTTGCCTGGCCCGACCCGACGATGGGCTGCTGGAGTGGAAAAGACGCCGTGGCGGCGATGTGGATACCTTGGGCAACCATGCCCACTTCTTTGTGAGGCTCCCCCGCAGCGGCTCGGAATGGTTCCTGTGGAGCACGCCACTGTTCGCGGTGGAGGATGGCCGACTGACCCTGCACCTGGGCCTGCCCGAGGGGCCGAGTGACGAAGAGATCGCCAGCCGCTACCGGGAAATGGGTTTTGGCGGGTTATCCAAGGTGTACCTGCATTGCACCCGGGAACCGAGCCCGTCGCTGATGGAGACCTTGCGCAGCCGCTACGCGCACCTGAATCCGATGCCGATGATCCAGACACGCCTGACTCGCTAGTACGCCTGCTTGCCGGTGAACGCCGAAAGCGTGCGCACGAGAATGATGAAGTCCAGCCACACCGACCAGTTGTTGATGTACTCGATGTCCGAGTCGACCCGCTGGATCATCTGCCCGAGGTCCTTGGTCTCCCCCCGGTAACCGCGCACCTGCGCCAGCCCCGTCATGCCAGGCTTGATGTTGTTGCGCGCAAAGTAGTCGGCGATGTCCCGGGAATACTGGGTGTCGTGCTGGATGGCATGCGGGCGCGGCCCCACCAGAGACATCTCGCCCATCAGCACGTTGAACAGCTGCGGCAGTTCATCGAGGCTGGTACGGCGAATGAACGCGCCGACCCGGGTCATGCGCGGGTCGTTCTTCTGCGCCTGTTGGAGCACACCGGCTTCGGGCTGATGCACGAACATGCTCCTGAACTTCCAGATGCGGAAGGTCTCACCGCTCCAGCCCATGCGCTCCTGGCGGAAGAACACCGGCCCCGGGCTGTCGAGCTTGATGGCCAGCGCGACGATCAGCAGTACCGGCGCGGCGCACAGCAAAATCAACGCGGCCAGGAGTTTGTCCTCGAGGTTCTTGAGGAACAGGCTGGTGCCGGTGAGTGGTGTTTCGGAAAGGGTGAGCACCGGAATACCGGCAATTTCACGCACGCTGTGGTTGATCAGCCGCAATGAGAAGATGTCGGGAATCCAATTGACCGAGACGCACTTGTCCAGCAGCCGCAGGTAGACATCGCGGATCAGCTGCGAGCCCTCCAGCGGCGTGACCAGGTAGACGGTCTTGATGCCATGGCGCACCACGATGTCATCCAGGTGGGAGATATCGCCCAGGATCACCGGGCCGCCCTCGCCTTCCTGCTCCCCCACTTTTACGTCCGTCTCGCCGATGTGCACGCAGCCGACGATCTTCTCGCCAAGCCAGGGGTTGTTGCTGATCTTCTTGTGAAGGAAGGTCGCCAATTCACCGGAACCGATGATCAAAGCGTTCTCCTGGCTGTAGGGCAGCGTCAGGAACTTCACCTGGATTTCGCGTACCAGAAAATGCAGCAGCAACTGGATGAAATAGCCAATGACGAACAGCTCGCCCACCAGCAACCGCGAATACTGCTCGCTCTGCTTGGTGAGAAAGGCCATGGCCACGAGGAAACAGAACGTCACCGTCCACGCCTTGAACAGCTTGAACGCTTTGATCGACAGGCCCACGTTGCTGCGGTAGATGGCGTAATGGTCGTAGACCACCGCCAAGGCGCCGATCAGCAACAGCAGCATGATGACGTAATCGGGGGTGATGTAGCCGACATGCAGGTAGATCAGGTACCAGGCGACCCCGGTCACCGCGATGCCGTCGAGCCCGGCCTGGATGGCGTTGCTGATGCTGCGTCTGCGCTGGAGTAGGGAACGGTTACTTCTGGGTTCGAAAACCATTGTTCGTCCTCACTGATGCCGAGAAACCACACGCTTTCCTACCAAGCCAAGAACAACCGCATTCATCCTGAAAAGACAAAGACCCGACGCGCACTCGGCGAGTGCCGCCTGGTCAATGACGTAGGAAGATCGTCCCCGTGACTATCGATCACCTGAGGCACACGCCAATGCGTGGACCGCTTCCCAGGGGCGATAGTGCGACCCGTTTGCCGAGGATCCCCGACACAGGGTGCGTTTGATATCACTGTAGCAGTACTTTGGAATGACGCCGGGGGATTTGCACCCTTTGGGGTCGCTTCAGATATGTGTCACGCCCTTCGCGGGCAAACCCGCTTGCAAGAGGGTGTTTACTCACTCCACAGGTTCGGCGCAGGTCGTGTGGGAGCGGGTTTGCGAAGCAGACACCGCGCAGGTAGCGACCTGTCAGTGACTATGGAGCCGCGCATAGCTGAGCGTACGCCAGAGGAACAACGGATTGCCGACCACATACCGGCTGAACAGCCGCCTGGGCTCGCGCACCAGTCGGAACAACCATTCGCAGCCCAGGCGCCGCATCCACCCCGGTGCACGCGTCACCTTATTGCCGAGAAAGTCCAGGATCGCCCCGCCGCACACCACCACACAGGGCACGCCGCTTTGCGCCAACCGGGCAGCGACCGCCTCCTGCTTGGGCATGCCCATGCCCAGCACGATCAGCTCCGGTCGCTGCCGATGCGCCAAGGCCAGGTAGGTATCAACCTCATCGAAGCCATGATGAACCGACATCACCTGAACCCCGAACCGCGCTTCGCTGCTGCGCGCCGCGTTGTCCAGAAAAGGCGCTTCGGTGCCCCAGAACGCCACTCGCCGCCCTTTGAAGGCGGACAGTAACTTGGGAATGAAATCGGTGCCATTCATGTTCAACCCCGGCGTCAAGCCCAGCCGACGCAGCAGAATCGCCATGCCCGAGCCATCGCGCAGCAGCACGTCCGCCGAGGTCAGCGCCTGGTGATAAGCGCTGTCTCGGGTCACCAGGTTCATGGCATGGGCATTGACGAAGCCCAGCACCCGCTGCGCTCCGGGTGTGGACAGCTGCGCCAGCAAACGCTGCTCGTGCTCTGCGTCCTCCACCACCTGCAGCTTGTCGACGATGGTTTTCCAGTGGCCCTGCCAGATCGAGATAGGCATCAGCTGTCATCCCGTTTCGAACGCACCCAGTCCACCTGGCGCTTGACCAGGAACCCCAAGTAGATGGGGATCTTCTTTGCCGCATAGAGGGGCGCGTAGAGCAACACCGAAAACGCGATCAACCCTCGGCAGAACCGATACCAGGCCAGCAAGATGGCAATGCCCAGCAGCCCCAGCGCGCCGCTCGCCAACCAGAACGCCGCACTGACGTCCAGCAGCAACCAGGCCAGCCACGAAAGGCAGAAGACCCCGGTCAAGGCCAGCACCAACAAGGCCAGTGGTGGCACCATCAAGTCCAGCGCGAGCGCCAGCAGCGCCCCGTCGCGACGAACGAGGCTTTCGATCAGCAACCGTGGCGCATCCTTGAGCAGAACGCCCAGATGCCCATGCTCCCAGCGCCGGCGTTGCGCGCCCAGGCCTTCGTCACTGACGGGAAACCAACTGGTGACCAAGGCATCGGGACAGAACAGCGGCGCCTTGCCGATGCGGCACAGGTCCAGGCCCATCTTCACGTCCTCCACCAAATGCCCACTGGCAAGCTCCAGCGAGGCCAGGTCACGCCAGGTGAAGGCCATGCCGGCGCCCATCAACTGACAGGGCAGGCCAAGACGCGCCGAGCCGCGCGGGCGCACCAGGTTCTTCACCCGCCAGGCGAACTCGGCCACCCGGGTCTTGAGCCCTGCGCCGGCAGGCGCTTGCATCAGGTACAACGCCTGCACCGGGCGCCCGCTGTCGATGCAGCAGGTGGCAAGGCGTGTGAGCGCGCCTTCGCCCAGTTGGCAATCGGCATCCACCACGATGATCACCGGTGGTGGATCGAAACCCAGGTAGCGCACCCCGAAGTCCAGCGCATAGCCCTTGCCCCGCGCCTGTGCATCGAAGCGCTCGACCACCTCGGCACCGGCTGCCCGCGCAAGCGCTGCGGTGTCATCGGTGCAGTTGTCCGCCACCACCAGCAGCCGATCACCCTCGCACAGCTGCGCGCGGATGCTGTCCAGCGTCGCGGTGATGATCAAGGCCTCATCGTGGGCCGGCACCAGTACTGCCAACCGCGGGCGCGGCACCCGCGCCGCTGGCGGCATGCGCGCGGGCAGGCACGCCATCACCACCTCGACGAACAACACCAGCGTCGGCAACAGCACGAGCAACGCCAGCGCGCCCAGTACGCCCGCCACGAGCCACGTCATGCCGGCGCCCTGAACAGTGCGGCCAGTTTGCCGGCCTCGGTGTCGATGTCATGGCGCTCCAGCACCCGCGCGTACGCCGCGTCGCCCATGCGCTGAAGCACCTCCACCGGTTGCTCCAGGCAATCGGCCATGGCCTGCGCCAGCTCCTCCACGGCCCCGGCGCAGAACAACCAGCCGTTCTCACCCTGGCGGACCAGCTCGGGAATGCCCGCCACATAGGTCGTCAAAACAGGTCGACGCAACGCCATGGCCTCCATGATCACCACCGGCAAACCCTCAGCGAAACTCGGCAATACCAACGCACGTGCCGCCAGGATCTCGGCACGCACCTGGGCGCTGCTGATCCAGCCGGTGATGCGCACCTGAGCGTGCAGGCCGTACCGGGCGATCAGCGTCTCGATGTCCGCGCGCATCTCGCCATCGCCCGCCAGCACCAGCTCGAAGGCCACGCCGCGTTCGGCCAGGCGCCGCGCCGCCTCGAGCAACAGCAACTGCCCTTTCTGCTCACACAGCCGCCCCACGCACACCAGCCTCGGCACAGCGGCGGCCGGCACCGCCGGCACCTCATGGAACATCCGCTCAAGACCGCAATGCACCACCTTCACCTTGGCCCAGTGCCCATGGGCCACCCAGCGGAACAACTGGCTGCGCCCATAGGAGCTGATCGCCGCGACGAACGCCGCGCGCCGGACCTTCTCGCCCAAGTGGAGAAACTGAGGTTTGTCGAACTCTTCGGGGCCGTGCACCGTAAAGCTGTACGCCGGCCCGCCGAGGGCGTTGGCCAGCATCACCACTTCGGTGGAGTTGGTGCCAAAGTGTGCGTGCACATGCTCGCTGCCGAATGCCCGCAACCCCTGCAGCACCCAACAGGCTTCGGCCAGGTAGACCAAGTGATACGGCAAAGGCCGGTCGGCGCGCCGGCCCAGGCGCAGGGCCAGCCAGAGCGCGCTGAAAAACCGTCGAGGATCGGCCCGCAGCACCTGCAGCAAGGGTTTGATCAGGCCTTTCAGGCCACCCTGCAGGACGTACTGGGTCTGATCCCGCTCGGCCACGTCGTCGGCATCCAGCAACTGCGCATCCCAACCCCGCAAGGCCATGCGCTGGATGGTGAAGCCCTGACGCTCCAGCGCCAGGATTTCACGGCGAATGAAGCTATGGCTGACCTTCGGGTACTGATTGACGAAATACGTAATGCGCATAGGGACCCGGCTGAATGCGTGTTCGATTGATTATGGGTGCACTCCTGACTCAGGGTAGCCTGCCTCCTTCAAGCGCACCGATTGTTTACCCTGCAAGCGCAACGTGGCGTCAACCTGGGCGAACACATCGTCCAGCAGTTCATGACGCCGGCGGTACATGGCGCGCTTCTTGGGCGCAATATCGTCCAGGCTGCGCCGGACCTCGTCGATCGGCATGGCGTAGAAGTCCTGACGCTGCGAAGGCAACGCGCCATGCTCCTGCCAGATGACGTCATAATTGGTCGCCAGCTCCTGGGCTTTTTCCGCGCCGAAGTAGGCATGGCGGTGATGCCGGTAGCCATCCCCCACGGCGTACAGCCGCGCGACGCCAAGCCGCGTGGCCAGGTGGCGGAGCACCTCGATCAACAGGCTGCGGGGCCGCAGCCCTTCGAAATCCTTGGTCAATGTCCGGTAGATTGACAGCGACGTTTCGCTGTCGATGCCTTTGTGAATGCCCTGCACTGCGCCGATGAACACGCACAGCTCGCCCTCCTCCAGGCCCAGGCTGAAGGCCAGTGACGCCACCCGCAGATCGTGCTGGAACAGGTTCAGCACCAGCTCCCCTTCGCGCATGAACCAGAACGCGCGATCCAGCACCAAGGTGCATGCCGGCGAATAGCGCGACAGGTCATCGAGCAGCAGGCGCTCTTCGCGTCCGAGCAGCAGCAGGCTCGGGCACCGGCTGCTGACCACTTCGTAGTGCGAGGCCAGCGCATCGAAGCGCGTCGACGCCGGCCACTCCTTGCTGATGTAGGGCCACTGGACCAGGCCGATGCAATCGATGCCCAGCCGCTCCCGGCCACGGTCGCCCAAGGCAAGCGACAGGCGCCGCTGGAAGGCATTGAGGCCAGACCATTCACGCGCCATGTGCTGCACCAGGCGAAGCTTGTTGTGCAGCGCCCGCAGCGAATAACCGGGGTGCAGGGTGAATACGCTTTTGACCAGTGACCGATATGTCATGGGCATCTCACTTGTATTCGATCAACACGGATTTTCCGACACCGAACCTTTTCAGCAAGAACTTCACCTGCCCACACATCTCGGGAAATTTGCCCAATACCAAAAATCCCGCCTGCAACCCGTTCTGCTGCAACGACCCTCGCCCCCGGCGCATCAGCCGCACCACCTGCAGCGGATAGACCAGCAACAACAAAAGCCCGCCCCAACCGAACTGCACACAGGCCAGCAAGGTCGCCAAGGGAATTGCCAGTCCCCATACCCAGGCCCGGCGTGACTCGCGCAGCCAATGGCGCTCCGGTGCAGCGCCATGCAGAAAAGCGCCTTCGGCAAAGGCGTAGCCACCGCGCAGGCTGCGCCGCCACCACTGGCTGAAGCGGGTCATGGCGGCGTCGTGCAGGGTCATTTCGGCGTCCAGGCGCCAAATCTTCCAGCCCTGGGCACGCAGGCGCACGCACAGCTCAGGTTCTTCCCCGGCGATCAGGTCGGCGCGGTAACCGGCCGCCTGGATGAAGGCATCGGCGCGCATGAGCGCATCGCCGCCACAGGCCTTGGCCAGGCCGACCGGGGTGTCCCATTCAAGGTCACACAGCTGGTTGTAGATCGAGCGTTTGGGGAATCGCTCGCGGCGCCGTCCACAGACCACCGCGACGTCCAGATGCTGCTCGAGGAAGGCGCGGGCTGCAGGCAGCCAGCCGGCCACCACCTCGCAATCGCCATCGACGAACTGCACGTAGCGCACCTTAGGCATCAAGCGATGCAACCGGGTGAAGCCTTCGTTGCGCGCCCGTGCGGCGGTGAAGGGCTGTGTCATGTCCAGGGCCAGCACCTCGACGCCTCGCGCCTGGGCCATCTGCACCGAGCCGTCGGTGGAGCCTGAGTCGACGTACACCACCTGATCGGCCAAACCGGCCAACGAATCCAGGCAGCGCTCCAGCCGCGCGCCCTCGTTGCGGCCGATCACCACCACACCGATGCCAGTCATCATGGGCTTACCCGCCACTGCGTCGGGGTTTGATGATCGCGGGCACGCCGACAGCCAGCGAATCGTCGGGCACATCGGTCAACACCACCGCGTTGGCCCCAATGATCACGTTGTTGCCGATGCGGATATTGCCCAGCACCTTGGCGCCGGTGCCGATATCGACATTGTTGCCGAACACCGGCGCGATGGGCTCCTGCACGTTCTTCAAACCCACCACCACGCCATTGCGGATGCGGCAGTCGTCACCGAAGCGGGCATAGCCGCTGACCACGATGCCGCCAAAATGGTCGATGACGAAGTTGCGCCCCAGCTCCACCTCGCAGGGCAGCTCGATGCCGGTGAGGATCTGCACCAGCTTGAACAGCACCTTGTAGACGAACGACAGCAGCTTGCGCAGCAACGCCGGCCGCACCCCGTAGCGCCAGCGTCCGAAACGGTAGACCAGCATCACCCAGAAGCCCTGGGCCGCCCAATCGCCTCCATGGGCCCGCAGGTCCGCGCGAACGTTTTCGAACATACGGCCCCCTAGCGCGTTGGCTGACTGGCAAAGCGAGTGTCGAAGAGCAACGCCCAGGTTGCCCGGGCATGCTTCCAGCTGGCTTTGACGGCCCCCCAGCCGCGACGTTTGAGCAATGCCTTGAGCGCCAGCAAGGTGTCACCGAGGCTCACCAGCAGCATGTGCAGCGCAAGTCCGGGCACGCCATGGTGCTTGCGAAAGTACAGCAGCTCGCTTTCGATCTGCATCACCGAGATCTGCCGGCTGGCCGCTTCGAGCTCGGTGACCGACTTGGAACTCTCACCGCCGATATGCACCACCGTGGTGTAGGGGTAGTACACGACTTTCCAGCCGGCCTGTTTGACCCGTTTGCAGTGGTCCACCTCCTCGTAATAGAGGAAGTAGCGCGGGTCGAACAGGCCGACCTGTTCGATGACCTCACGCCGCACCAGGTAGAAGCACCCCGGCAGCCAGTCGCATTCACGCACCGAGTCGTGGTCCCAGTTCATCTCATCGATGGTCTGCAGCCCGGGGAAGAAGTGCTCCAGCCCCGTGCGCGCGGCAAACATGTTCAGCGGCGTCGGAAAGTACCGGCAGCTGGGCTGCAAGTCTCCCTCACGCCCCACCAGACGCACGCCGAGCACGCCGCACTCCGGGTGCGCCTCCATGTACTCGACCGTGCGCGCCAACGTGTCGTCCGCGACGAAGGCGTCGGTGTTGAGCAGCAAGGCGTACTTGCCCCTCAGGTGCTCGACCAGTTGGTTGTTGGCGCGGCCGAAACCGACGTTCTTCGGATTGGCCAACAGCAGCGCCTCAGGACAGACCGCCGCCAGGCGCTCCAGGGAATCATCGACCGAGGCGTTGTCGACCACCAGATAGCTCGCCAGATCCGCACCCTCGCCACGGCGCAGGGCATCGAACATCGGCTGCAACAGCCCTGCGGTGTTGTAGTTGACGATCAGCACATCGACGAGCTTTTCAGTCATGTCTCCTGCCTCCCGGCCCCGTAGAAGTACTCGGCGCGCATGGCGGCCAGTTTCGGCTCCAGCTGTGGATCGAAGACATCTGCGCGATTTTTGATCAGGTCGATCCAAGGGTAGGCCTCGCAACGCGCCTCGACCCGCTTGATCAGGTCTTCGAGCGTGCACAGTACCTTGGCCGGATTGCCACCGACGACGGTACCCGGTGGCACGTCCTTGGTGACCACCGCCCCTGCGGCCACGATGGAGTTCGGCCCGATGGTCACCCGGGGCATGACGATCGCTCCGTGGGCGACCCAGCTGTTGTCACGGACATCGATGAAACCCACCGAATCGAGTTTCTTGCCGTAGACGGCCTCGATCAGGTCCACCACGCCGTCATGCCCGATCAGCGTGCAATCGGACAGCCCGCAATTGCTGCCCAGGCGCACCAAGGTAGGGTCGGTGATATTGCACCCCGGGTTTATATGGACGTTGTTGCCGGTGGAATAGAACTGTCCCCAACGTGTCATGAACTGGCCCCACTCCATTGCGGTCGGTCGGCACAGGCGCCTGTACAACCCGCGTCCACGTCCGGTGGACATGGCGTAGTGCCTCACGATTTTCTTCAACAATCCCATCATGCTGTCGCCCTCACACACCTATCGATATCGAACCGAACCCAGGCCACGCGCCCCTCGCGCACGGTACCTGCCCCCATCAGCGCAGCTGCGAAACATCCACAGGTTGCAGACACGCTGTCACACTCTTCAGGCGACTTCGCCCGCCTGAGACTTCATCTTTGCATCCAGATGGTCCGCCAGTCGCAAGGCGAACTGGAGCAGCGGCATCGTCGGATTGCTGGCCCCGCCCTTGGCGAAGATGCTGCTGCCAGCGATGTACAGATTGTCCGTGCCGAACACCTTGCAGTCCGGGTCGACCACGCCGGCATCCGGCGAGGCCGCCATGCGCGTCGTACCCATGTGGTGCGCGTGAGGCGACATTTTCAGTGGCAGGGTGGTGTCGTAGACGAAGTCGTTCAACTTGACGAAGGCCAGCCCGTTCTCGGCGAAACGCTTGGCCAACTCAACGCCAATGCACTTGATGGTCTGGCGGTCATCGCCGCTCAATACCCAGTGCATGTTCACCTTGGCCACGCCCAGCGCGTCTTTCTCCTCCAGCGTCGAAAGACGGCTCTGCAGGTTCGGGAACTGTTCGATCATGGTGCTCAGCACCCCATCGCCGGGGCAGTTGAACTTGGCGATGAAGTCGATCTTGTGGGCGATCCCCATATCGCAACTGAGGGTTTCGAGGAAATCCTTGACCTGAGCGGTCCGGCCGTAGTTCGTCACCTCGTCCAGCACCGTCGCGGAGACATTGCCTTTGCCCGCGTGATACTCGGCCACGAATGCATCGGTGGTGAAGTACTGACGAGGCTTGTCCACCTTCCCGCTGTTGAGGATGAACGTGCCCAGGTCGACATTCAGGTGCTCCATGAAACAGCGCCCCACGAATCCCTCTTGCTTGACAACGCCTGCGGCAGCGAGGGATTGGCTATTGAGCAACTGCCGGGCATTTTCGACAGCGCCCATGGCCAGCACGAACTGTCGGGCGATCACCCGCTCACGGTGCTGATCGTAATCGGACACCACTACAGCCTTGACCCTATCGGCCGCGTGATCGAATTCCAGGTCAACGCAATTGCAGTGGATGAACACATCGAGCCCTGGCGTCTGCTCCAGCGCCTTGCCGTACTTCTGGGCAAACCGTGTGGGCGGGCTGAGCAAGAACTCATCGGGCACGAAGTCATCACCGAGCCGACTGACATTGATCGCCTGGAAGTGCGCGCCCTCCGGCAGGTCGACGATGGCCATGGCGGCCGGCAGGTAACGCTCGATCTCGGCATAGGCGATGGGCCAGCCAGGAATGCCGCCCGGAGGAGGGACAGAAAAGTCCGAGGCTTCAAATGGCCGGCAACGCCCGGCCCAATGGTTGGAAGTGCCCCCCAGAAAGCGCAGGCGCGTATCGTGGACATACGCCTCCAGACCGGAGGAACTGCATTGATAGAGGTCCTGGGACTGCTGGGAATACTCGTGCCCGCCGCCTTCGAGCAGCACCACGCGCCAGCCTGCTTCGGCCAGGCGCAAGGCCAGGGTGATGCCCGCAGGTCCCCCGCCGATGATGCAAAAGTCGTAATCGTCACGCAGTTCTTTGTGCGTCTGATAGTCCTTGATCATGCTCACGCCTTCCGGAAGTACTCGGCGGGCAGTACCCATCCGTTGATGACGACAAAGCCCCCGGCCTGAGCGGTTTTTCGGGTATCACTACCGGAAAGTCCGAAGACCAACCCTCCCACGCCCAACACCGCGCATCCCTGGAGAAAGCCCCTGCGTCCTAGCAGCGGGGAAACAGAGTCATGCTTTCCCATGATTCCAAGACCCATGCCGTGAAATTGACTTTGAATTCTAGGTTTCCGACGGCGACAGACAGAGTATTCGCGATGGAATCAGAACCCGTTGAAAAGCCGCGTCACCAGCTCACCACACAACGCGCCGACCGCGATGATCGGCAGGACCATCAGCTCACGCTTGAGGCTGAATATCTCCAACTTGCGATTGACGTAAAACACCAGGATCAAGGTGGGGAAGGTATGCAGCGCAACCCACCAGATCGCGTAATCCACGCCGCCGAGGGCCAGCATCAGCGGCATCCCCACCCAGAGCGAAACGGCCCGGATGATGTTGTCCATGGCCTGGTACTTGGTCAGCCCCACGGCCAGCCACACCTGGTGGGCCAGGCTGTAGCGCAATGTGAAGAACGACCATGAAAGAATAGCCAAGATCCGGCCCGCGTCCTGGTAACGGTCGTCGTACAGCCAGCTGATGATCAGCGGGCTGACGGTGAGGAACAGGCCACAGGCGAACAGGCAGGCCGTGTCGAAGTACAGCCTGAAATGGTTGTACAGCTTGAGCAGGCGTGGCTTGTCACCGGCGCGGGTGGCCTCGCTGAAGGCCGGCAGCACCACCGCTCCGCCCAGTTTCAGCAAACCGACCTGCACGGCGGAGAGAATCAGCACGGCGATGGAATAGACACCCATGTCGAAGGTGGACATGACCCCGCCGAACCAGATGCGGTCACCGTTCATGGCCAGCACGCCCACCATCGAGGACAGCAGGATCCAACGGCCATAGTTGATCAGCTCGGTCAGCGCGGACTTGTCCCAGCACAGGCGGCTGCGTGGCCCTTCGAACAGCAGGTGGCTCATCACGGTGGAGACGAGGGTGGAGACGATCCCTGCGGCCACCAGCGACCAGATCGAACGGGTGAGGTAACCGAACACCAGCATGACCAGCAATCCGACGAACTGCGCCGTGAGTTCGAGAATCACCACGCGTTTTTGCTGGAACGCGCGCACGGCCAGGTCGATGGTGTTGGACTGCAAGCCATAGATCACTGCGGAAATACCGGTGACCGCCAGCACCAGCGGCAGCTCCGGTGCGGCATACGAGGAGCCGGCTGGCCACAGGTTGATCTGCTGGGTCACCCAGGAGCCGAAGGCGATGAGCAGCGTCACGGCGAACAGTAGGATGCCGCGCAGCAGTTGCACGGTCCAGGCGGTATTGAGGAACAGCGGATCGTCGCCGCGCGGGCTTTGGATGATGTTCTGGCGCAGCCCGACATCCGATAGCAGGTGCAGGACCACCGACAAGGTGGTGGAGATGGCCATGATGCCGAACATGTCCGGCACCAACAGCCGCGCCATGATCAGGTTGCCGCCAAGGCGCAAGGCCTGCGTACCGACCAGGGAGACCATGTTCCACGCACCCGCTCCCAATGCGCGTTTGCGCAGACTGGTCGGCGGCGATAAGTCGACTGACGGCATGACTACATTCCCTGACCTATTGGCTAAAGTCACTATAGTCTCAATCTGCCATGCCGCTAGCTGTCGTCCATCACAAAGGGACAGGTCATTACCGACTATGCCAGAACATCTTCGCGCACTGATCGTCATCCTGTTCCTGGCCACCGTGGTGTTCACCATGGCGCGACGGCCAGCGCAGGACCTGATCCGCCCAGCCGACTACAAGCGTCGGCGCAACCTCTGGTTCACCCTGACCTTGCTGGTATTCGTCTCCGGCAATTTCTGGATCTACTCAGCCATTGCGGTGCTGGTGCTGCTGGTGGTCGGGCGGCGTGAGCGCAACCCGATGGCGCTGTTTCTGATGCTGCTGTTCCTGATGCCGGCAGCGGCGATACCAGTACCTGGTTTTGGCGTGATCAACTACCTGGTCGACCTGGACCATATCCGCCTGCTCAGCCTGAGCGTGTTGCTGCCCGCAGCGCTCGCCCTGCGCCAGGAGTCCGATACGCTGCCGTTCGGACGCACCTGGCCTGACCGCTTCCTGCTGGGCAGCCTGGTGCTGATGAACCTCTTGTACCTGCGTGAAACCAGCCTCACCGACACCTTGCGCCAGACGCTGTACCTGTTCCTGGATATCTTCCTGCCCTACTACGTGGCCAGCCGGGCACTCAAGGAACTCAGCCATTTCAAGGACGCGCTGCTGAGTTTCGTGATCGCCACCATGCTGTTGGCGCTGATCGGCACCTTCGAGTACGTGCGCCATTGGCTGCTGTACAACGCGTTGACCTACGTGCTGGGCATCCAGATGGACATGACCAGCTACCTGAGCCGTGGCGGTTCGCTGCGCGCCAGCGCCACCACGGGCCAGGCGATCGTCCTGGGTTACGTGATGATGGTCGGCATCGGCTTGTACCTGTTCGTCCAAGGCTACGTGCGCAGCACCCTGCAGCGCACCCTGGGTGCCCTGTTGCTGGCCGCCGGCCTGTTCGTGCCGATGTCGCGCGGACCCTGGGTCGGCACCGGGGTGATCATCGTCGTGTTCATCGCCACCGGGCGTGGCGCCGTCAAGCGCCTGGCGATGCTCGCGGTGGCCGGGATGCTCTCGCTGCCCCTGCTGGCCGTGGTGCCGGGGGGCGAGAAAGTGATCGACATGCTGCCGTACATCGGCACGCTGGAAAAAGACAACATCACCTACCGGGAGCGGTTGCTCGACAACTCGCTGATCGTCATCGAACGCAACCTCTGGCTAGGTTCGTTCGATTTCCGCAAGACCCCGGAAATGCAGTCGATGGTCCAGGGCCAGGGCATCATCGATATCGTCAACACCTACCTCAACCTGGCCCTGCGCTTTGGCGTGATCGGCCTGTCCTTGTTCATCGCCTTCTTCGCCTCCACGGTGCTGAGCCTGCGCAAGACACTGCGTACGTTTGCCGACAAGGACGAGCACCTGTGTCGGCTCGGGCGCTGCCTGTTGGCGACCCTGCTCGGCATCCTGATCACGATCTTCACCGTCAGCAGCATCACGTTCATCCCCGTGGTGTACTGGTCCCTCGCCGGCGTGGCCGTTGCCTATGTGCAGATGGTGCGCCGACACAAACTCGCCCACGCTGCCGGCATCGTTGGTGCCGGCCTGCCCGCCCGGTGACCCGCATGACACGACGCTGCCTGTTTTCCTCCTTGCTACTGACCCTGCTGTTGGCACTGACGCCCGTCACCCACGCCGAGGACTGGGTCGCCAGCATCGACGAAAGCCAGGGCCTGCCGCAGTTGACCCGCGGCGGAAACCTGGCGATGCAGGCGAAGTTCAAGTTCTTCGCAGCCAACTGGGCGTGGGCGAACTTCGACAGCGGCGCGTTCAAGGTGGACGCGCCCTACACCTACAGCCTGCAGGCCAGGAACTCGACCTTGGGGTTCGACCTCAAGGCCCAGATCGCCAAGTCCTCTGAGCAAAGCCTGACCTGGGACTTCGACCTGCAGGCGCACAGCCGCAAAAGCAATGTGATGGGCGGCGGCATCTCGTTCCAGTTCGACCGCGCCCTGTTCGCCGAGATGGGCAAGCCCACTCTGCTGCCGGGCAACCGCGGCTGGACCTGGGGCGACCGCGCCAAGGGGCCGTACATCGAGATGCGCTTCGACCCACCCCTGACGAGCGTGTACATCGAGCCCATCGACGACGCCCAAGTGCGGGCGTTCTTCTACAAGGACCAGATTGCCCCAGGCACCCAGAAGATCAAGGGCGTGCTCACCGTCTCGCAGGGGGTCGAGCTGGCCCAGACCTCCGAGGAGCGCTTCGGCCTGGGCGACACCAGCCGCTGGCCGCTGGACCAGACCGATTGGCGCAGCTCGCCGGTAGACCTGTCGTTCCTCAATGCCGGGGAAAAGCCGGCCGGCAAGCGGGGCTTCGTCAAGGCGGTGGGTGACCAGCTGCAGTTCGCCGATGGCACCCCGGCGCGCTTCTGGGGTACCAACGTCTCGGCCTATGCCCTGTTCAACACCTCGGACGAAGAGATCCGCGCCCAGGCCAAGCGTCTGTCGGCCCTGGGCTTCAACCTCGTGCGCCTGCATCACCACGACTCGTACTGGGTGACGCCAAGCATCTTCGGCAGGCACGACCAAGTGCGTGACACCCAGGACCTGAGCCCTGAGTCACTGCAGAAGATCGACTGGTGGATCAAGTGCCTCAAGGATGAAGGGATCTATGTGTGGCTGGACCTGCACGTCCAGCGCGCCCTCATGGCCAGGGACAATATCCTCGGTTTCAAGGAACTGCCCAAGCGCGACGGCTTGACCGACCGCGACGGCAAACCCATCGCCGACCTCAAGGGCTACAACTATGTGAACGACACCATCGCCCAGGCGATGAAGCGCTTCGCCGAGCAGTACCTGGGGCACGTCAATGCCTACACCGGCCTTGCCTACAAGGACGAGCCGGCCATCGCCGCGGTGCTGATCACCAATGAAAACGACCTCACCGGGCACTACGGCAACGCCCTGCTCCCCGACAAGAAACCGACCCAGCACATCAAGCGCTACATGGAGCAGGCCGAGGCCTTCGCCAACCAACATGGGCTCCCAAAGGAGCAGACCTGGCGCGCCTGGGAACATGGCCCCTCCAAGCTGTTTCTCAACGAACTGGAACGACGCTTCGACCAGCAGATGATCGATCACCTGCGCGGGCTTGGGGTCAAGGTTCCGATCGTCACCACCAGCACCTGGGGACGCAACGGCCTGAGCGCCTTGCCAGCCCTGACCAGTGGCGACCTGATCGACGTCCACAGCTATGGCGGCGCGGGGCAGTTGGAGAAGAACCCGCTGACCAGCGACAACCTGGTCGACTGGCTCGCTGCCGCCCAGGTCGTGGGGCGGCCGCTGAGCGTGACCGAGTGGAACAACGAATGGCAAAGCGATACCCAGCCAGTCGCTGACCGCCACACGTTGCCACTTTATGTCGCCGCCACGGCGCGCTATCAGGGCTGGGACGCCTTGATGCATTACGCTTACAGCCAGGAGCCGTTCCGCGAGCAGGACCGCTCGGCGAGCAACTGGCACGCCTACAACGACCCCAGCCAATTGGCCACGCTCCCAGCCGCCGCCCTGATCTACCGGCGGGGCGATGTGCGCGAAGCCGGCCAGAGCTACGTCTTCGCCCCCACCTCGGACACCTTGTTCAACCAGTCCATCTCGCCGGCTGATTCGGTGCTGCTGCGCACGGCCATGGAAAAGGGCAAGTTGCAGATCGCCATGCCAAAGACACCGGCGCTGCCGTGGCTGCAGGCCAGCGCATTGCCGGCCGGTGCGAAAGTTATCCAGGACCCCAATCAGTCCCTGCTACCGGCCAATGCCAGCGAGGCCCGCAGCGACACCGGCGAGCTCAGGCGCAACTGGCAGCAAGGGCTCTATACCATCGACACACCTCGGACCCAGGCGGCCACCGGCTGGCTCGGCGACAAGACGCTCACGCTCGGTGATATCCAGGTCAAGCTCAAGACCCCCAGCGCCAGCGTGGTGGTGCAGAGCCTGGACAGCAAACCGCTGAAGCAGTCGCGAAGCCTGTTGATTTCCCTGGGCTCGCGGGCGGAGCCCCAGGCGAACAAACGGACACCGTTTCGCGTCGAGCCGCTTGAAGGCACCTTGGCGATCAAGGCCGTCGAAGGCTTGAAGCTGTTCAGCCGAAACGCGCAGGGGCAGCTTCAGGAACACCCCGTCAGCTACCAGGACGGCCGCTACCTGATCCGTTTCGACGGTAACCAGATGACGAATTGGCTGTTCTTGAAATAGGCATCTAGGCTCCAAGAAACCAGGGTTGTGCCAAGCAGATGGGCGACCCGCTGATGACCCGATCCGCTTGCTAGGGATGACCGCCCGGACCCTCCGGAGCGCGCTTGCACATCAACAGATTCCAGGAGGCTTGGATGAAGTTCTTGGTTGTCGGCGGCGCGGGCTACATAGGCTCGCACATGGTCAAACACCTGCGTTGCGCAGGTCACCAAGTCATGGTGGCGGACAACTGCGCCTGCAGGCCACGTCCAGACTGGGTCAGGCTGGACATCGCCGATGCCCATGCCCTGGATGCCTTGTTCACCCAGCATCGGTTCGACGCGGTGTTTCACTTCGCCTCGTTCATCCAGGTGGGCGAGTCGGTGATCGAGCCGTCCAAGTACTACCAGAACAACGTCGTCGCGACCCTGACCTTGCTTCAGGCCATGGTGCGCGCCGATATCCGTCACCTGATCTTTTCCTCGACCGCCGCCGTGTACGGCGACCCGCAGCATGTGCCCATCGACGAAGCGCATCCCAAGCATCCGATCAATCCTTATGGACGCAGCAAATGGATGGTCGAGCAGATCCTCGAGGACTTCGACCGCGCCTATGGCCTGCGCTCGGTATGCCTGCGCTATTTCAATGCCGCGGGTGCGGATCCGGAAGGCGAGCTGGGCGAATGCCATGAGCCGGAGACCCACCTGCTACCCTTGATCCTGCAGGCGGCCTCCGGGCGGCGCGAGGCGATCACGGTGTACGGTCGGGACTACGACACGCCGGATGGCACCTGTATCCGCGATTACATCCATGTGGCCGACCTGGCCGCGGCGCATTCACTGGCGGTGGACTACCTGCTCGCCGGTGGCGCGAGCACGGCATTCAACCTGGGCAATGGCCTGGGCTTCTCGGTGCAAGAGGTGATCGACACTGCCTGCGGCGTGACCGGCCGCAAGATCGCCACCAGCGACGCACCACGCCGCGCAGGGGACCCACCCCGGTTGGTGGCCGATGCCAGCCGGGCGAGGACCGTGCTCGGCTGGCGCCCGGCGTTCGCAGCGCTGGAGCAGATCGTCTCGCATGCCTGGCACTGGGAGCAGAAGTACCCGTGGTACACGCCCAACTGATCAGCAATCCTCACCGGCCCATTCGCGGGTAAACCCGCTTGTATGGTGATACTCGAAGGGGTGGTGGGACGAACAAACCGATTCTGACTGTTAGGCGCAGTACAGACCGTGGGAGACATCGCCCCACCCCTTCACCAAAGCGCCGATAAAGAATGCATCGTTTGCAAACGACGATAGAAGCAAGCCAGCGCCTCTTGGTGAAACCCCTCCGAGTTCAAAAACCATACCGTGGGAGTTCAGGCGATGGCAATGCGAGTAGACAATTTCATCATCGGCATCGATGTCGCCAAGGCTGAGCTGGTCTGTTATTACGAAGACTCCGCCCAACAGCAGACCGTTAGAAACACCAAGCCTGAAATCCAAAAGTGGCTGGCACTTCAGCCGGCCAATACCGCTATCTGCGTTGAAGCTACCAATGTTTACCATCTGGACCTGGTTGAGATGGCATACGAAAAGGGCTTCGCCGTCTATGTCGTCGACGGGTTTCAACTCAGCAACTACCGCAAGGGCGTTGGCGGACGCGTTAAAACCGATGCGTCCGATGCCTGCCTGCTGGCTCGCTTCCTGGATCGCGAGGGCAGTGCTCTTCGTCCTTGGTCGCCCCCTCCAGCTGTCTACGGCAAGCTCCAGAGCCTGCTCCGGCGCAGAGCAGCGCTGGTTTCGGCGCGGACAAGTCTGACTCAGAGCTGGGGCAATGAAATGTCGCTCAAAGAGGCGTTCAACAGCTTTGCCAAGCACTTCGAGTCGCTTGATCTTCTGATCCAGAAACGCCTGAAGGTCTTGGTAAAAGAGGCTGGCCTAGCCGAACAAGTCGCCCGCTGTCAGAAAGTTGAAGGGATTGGCTTCCTGACCGCTGTTGCCCTCGTCACCGCATTTATTCGGGGCGAATTCAAGAACAGTGATTCATACATCGCTTTTCTAGGCATGGACCTGAAAGTTGCAGATTCCGGCCAAAAGGCCGGACGTCGACGGTTGACCAAGCGGGGTTGTTCAGAGATCCGTCGATTACTGCATAACGCCGCCATGGCGGCCAGTAGGTCTGCGGCCTGGAAAGACGTCTACGAGCACTATCGCCGGGCAGGTAAGGCAACGACTCAGGCCCTGGTTATCTTGTCACGCAAGCTCGCCAGAGTTGCATTCGCCTTGATGAAGACCCAAGGCGAATACGTCAGCAAAGGGGCAAAAAAGCTTTGCCCTCAACCATAGAATCTCCCACAGATTGGACTGCCCCCAACAACAGGAGGGGTGTCCAATATATTGGGGGCAGTCCAATGCTTGCAATGGAACTGTGAGCCTCCAGCGAGGCTGAAGGCTTGCAGTGAACCTGTGAGACCTGCAGTGAGCCTATGAGACTTGCAGTGAGACTAGAGGCTTGTAGTGAACCTGTGGGAGCGGGTTTACCCGCGAAGAAAACGCCACGGAACAAGACAGGTACGGACAAACGCAGGCCATAACGGACTGCCGCGCCGAAAGCCGGACTGCCCCCAAGCCTCCCAGCACCGGTGCAAGTAACAAGGCCGTCGCCACCCGGGTCAGTAATAGGTGCGCGGCTGCTCCTCAGCCTTGTTCAACACCGTCCCGATCAGGTTGCTGGTCCCCAGGTGATAGAGGCTGTCCTCGATGTCCTTCTTGCTGTTCATGCCATTGGCCACCACCAGCAACACACAATCGAATTTCGGCAGCAGGGTGATGGCGTCATCGGAGCTCAGCAGCGGCGGCAGGTCGAAGATCGTGATGCGCGACTCGTAACGCTCACGCAACTCGTAGATCAGGTCGCTCACCTGCGGCGAAGACAGCAACTCGGTGGACAGTGGAATGGGCTCGCGGGTCGGCAACACCACGAAACGTGGCAAGGTCGGGTTGACCATGGCATCGCACAGCTCGGCTTCGTTGACGAAGTAGTCGTTGAGCGCCTTTTCCATCGGCAGCCCAAGGCAGGCGCCGACGCGCGGCCTGCGCAGGTCGAAGTCCACCAACAACGCGGTCTTGGTGGTGTGGTGGGCGATACTCATCGCCAGGTTGATCGCCAGCACCGTCTTGCCTGCTTCGGGCGTCGGCGAGGTGATAGCCAGCGTGCGCCAGCCGTTCTCTTCCATGGCCTGCAGCACCTGGGTGCGCAGCAGGTCGAACGCCGAGCTGATCGCCGAGTTCTTCTTGTAGGCCACGATGCGGTGACGCTCCAGATGGTCCGGGCGCAAGGGCACGACCTTGGTGCGCACATAGTCGAACAGGCCTGGCACTTCCGGGTGCTTGACCGGCACGATGGAGGAAGGCGCTGAGGCGCCTGACTTTTTCGTTTCGTCTATCGGCGTGATCTTGTTCATCGCAGCTATCCCTATCCGAACCGACTCATGGCCTTCATCAGCAAGAGGTCAAACGGCATATAGAAGAAGTGCAGCAACACCCCCCCCAGCACCGCCAGCGCAAGGAACGCGATCACCAGCCACACGCGCCACCTGCGCCGCTGCGCAAGCTCGGCCTGGGTCGAGATATGCGGGATGCTGACCAGGACACGCTTGCCCACGATGCTTTCCAGAGCCCCCACACCCCGCACCCGCTGGTTGAGCATCTCCAGCACCATCACCAGTGCGCCACCGCCAGCCGGGGCCAGGACGAATCCCAACGCGACGATCTTCTTGCGGTTAGGCTTCACCGGTTTTTCCGGCATCATCGGCGGCTCCAGGAGCACGAAGCGCTCGGCTTTGTTCTCCTGCTCCAGGCTTTCGGAAATCTTCGCCGCCATTTGCTTGGCGCGGATCTCTTCGTACTTCTTGCGGGCGTTGTCGTGGTCGCGCATCAGGTTGACCAGGCCACGCTCGACCTGTGGCGCCTCGAGGATCTCAGCCTCGTAGGCGTTGATCTTCTGCGACATGTCGCGCTTCTGCTGGGCCAGTGAGGCGATGCGCTCCTGCGCCGCGGCCATGCGAGTGCGTACCTTGGCCACGTCGAGGTTACCCTCGACGCCAATGCCACTCGCGCCACCGCCTGCTTTCAAGGCGTCTATCTTGCGCTTGACTGCACGTACGTCAGGGTGCGCTTCCTTGTAGCGGGACAGCAACTGCGTGTACTCGGCCTGCAGGCTGGCCAGATCCTGCGGCGGCTCAGCCGCACGAGGCCTGCCGCCATCGAGGGTGCTAGGTACGCCGGCCTTGGCCCCGGCCAATTCCAGATCCAGGTAGCGCAACTCCTCCTGTGCCGCCTTGTAGTCGCGATCGATTTCCCTGAACTCCATCTCCGAGCGCGACAGCATGTTCATGCGCAGGGTCTGGTGTTCCGGCAAGGCGTTGGCGTGAGCTTGCTTAAAGTCGGCCAACTGATTCTCCAGGCTCTGAAGCTCGGCGCCCAGTTTGTCCGCTTCCTGGCTGAGGAACTCGGTGGTCTCGCTGGCGCGTTCGGTGCGCTGCTTGATGTTCTCGTTGAGGAACAGGGTCACCAACTCGTTGGCGACCTCCCTGGCCACCTCGGGTTGCTTGTGCTCGAAGGACACATTGAAGGCGACCGTGGCCTCGCCACGTCCTTTGATGAACGTGCTGAGGGTCTCGACCACGATTGCGGTGCGCATCAGCTCAACCTTGTCGGCGTCACTGAGCTGACGGGCCTTGCTGGAGAACAGCCCGTACTTCTCGATGATCCGCAGCAGGTTTTCACGGGTCATCACCCGCTGGCGGATCACCTCGATGCGCTCGTCGGCGAAGCTGTTGTTGTTATTGGCGACCAGATCCGGAGATATCTGCTGGGACTCCACCAGGATGGTCCCGGTCGACTGGTAGACCGGCGGCACCGCCACGGCGACCGCCACGGTCGCCGCGAGGATCACCACGATGACGATCCCCAGCACCAGTGCCCGATCCTTGATGATGGAGATGTAGTCCCTGATCGACAGCTCGTATTCAGATTTCATAGTCACCACACCGCTGAAATATCAGTAGTCGGGAAATCTATAGGTCAAGCTCAATCCGATAATCGTGCCGGTGGCATCTGGCAGGTTGTCTTGCTGGCGTTCTCTGTACACCAAGGATAGGCGCGCCACCCAAAATGGCGAGAGTTCGCGACTGGCCCAAGCGCCGGCCGACCACAGCTTGTTGGGCGTCTGCCCTTTGCTGTCCTGCCAGCTGGCATCGAACCCGATCCGATCGGTATCGGCGACCAGGTAACTCCAGGAGCCACGCAGGGTATCGATTTCGGAGAATCCACCCTGACCGCTGGCCACCGAACTGCGGTCGGCCGCGATGTTGGCGTCCATCCGTTCGCCCCGATAGCGCAACGACACGCCCCCCTGCCCCTTGCGTCCACCGCCGTCGCCGGAAACTTCGTTGACACCGACGTTCACGCTTCCTTCCAGGCGCTCGGTGAACTGGTGCGTCAGGCCGATCACCGGCGTGTAGCTGTTCGACGCGATCGCCGCGTTGCGATCATCCGGCTCGTAGCGCCGGTAGATGAACCGGGTGAACAGGTCGGTGCGCTCAGTCCAGGCATAGGTGTAGCTCAGCCGGTTGGCGTACTCCTTGTAGCCGATCAGCGTTGACACGTCGTAGCTGGCGTCGTCGTACGAGGTCTCGTTTTCCAGAAGGCCCCGCTCGCTGAGCTGCCGGCTCCAGTTGCCGGTCAGGGTGTAGAGTTTCTGCGTGCCGTCCGTGGTGATCACACCGGTTTCCAGTATCGCACTGGACAGCGTCGAACTCTCGACGTAGGTCCCTACCAGGCCATACCGGCCCTTGTCGTAATCCCGTTGCCACCCCAGCCGCACGCGTGGATCCTCGCGGTCGCCGAGGATGTTGCGATCGGATGAGCGCAACACATGGGCGCCGAGACCGAAGTCGAACTGGTCGCGATCGAACGTGCCCAACAGGCCGACTTCCGGATCGAGGTAAGTGCTGGTCACCGCCTTCTCCTGGGAGGTCAGCAGCAACGGGTTGCTGTCATGTTCGACGGTCATGGGTACGGCGACCGACGTGTGCCAGATAGCTGCCTGGACCAAGGCCGGGCACGGAAGAATCAGGATCGCCGCGGCGACCCGGGAAGTTTTCAATACAGACACGATAGGCTCAGAACAGGATCAAGGTACGACCAGCGTATCGCCGGCCTGCAGTTGGAAATTGGTGGTCATGTCACGTCCGGAAATCAGGTCCCGGTAGCGCACGGGCAGCACTTGCTGGCTCTCGCCCTTGCGCCGAATCACTTTGATGGAGCCTTCATCAGCGAATTTGTCCAGGCCACCGGACATGCTCAGGGCCTGCAACACCGCCATGGGGCCTTCCATCAGCACCGGGCCGGGCTTGAGCACCTTGCCCTGCACATAGACGAGGTTGCCGGCGATGCTGGTGACGACCACGCTGACGTTCGGCTCGGGCAGGAACTGCTCAAGTTTCTTGGCGATCTTCTGGGAGACCGTGCTGGCATCGAGGCCCGCTACGTCGACTCGCCCGGCCAGGGGGAAGGTAATGCTGCCATCGGGAAGCACCTTCACCTCCTGGCGAAGGTTTTCCTCCTGCCAGACAGAGACCAGGATCACATCGCCCGGACTCAGCAGGTAGGCCGCATTCGGCTCAGTGGCGTTGGCCGCCGAAGGCAGGAGCATCAATGCGCAGAGTGTGGAGATCAGGAAACGGAACATCGGGATCCCTCCGGTCAAGTAGCCATGCCCAGCGCTACACAAAAGAACGGGGCGAAAACGCTCGCCTTTGCCGTAAAACAAGTACCGACCGCAATCGCCTCGACCGTCCTGGAGGATGTTTCCGCGATGAGACACATCGACGAAGCTCCCTGCTCCGACGCGCCCGCTGGGGGCGCCGACAAATGGAATATAGCAACGGCTTGGGATTCCACAAGCCATTGCTCAGCCCTGATAAAAACGCGGGGTCTTCCAGAACTTTCACATCTTTTTCACTTATTGGCGCAGGGCAATACACCGCACGCCAACTTTAAATCGTACGCATTAAAACAAAAGTGCTAGTGCCGGGGAAGGCGAATAACTTTCACTATATTTTCGATCGGTTGGCGAGTGCGATAAACCCAATCACCGCAAAGAAAAACAGCCATCCCGCCGTCGCGGCAGGTACTACACTCGCCTTGCTGATATAGGAGTCCGCAGCACCGGCCGCGCCACTCATCAGCACCAACAAGAAAATCGACTTGATGATCAGTGTCGAGCGCATGATCCCCTCCCTGAAAGAGGATTGGAACTGTTTAATGGGGAAACAGCTTTCTTTTTATATGGGTTGAGTATGGGGCACCATGACACTACGTCAATAGACCGCCACCATGATAAATCTCAATGGGGCCCGCCCTGCCTCGTCAAAATCTCGACAGCCATTCTGTGGCTGAAAAACACGCACTGTTTCAGCAACGTTGCAGAGCCCCTGCTGACCCTGTGGGAGCCGGCGAAATGACTTGGTTCACAAATTCCTGAACTGATTATTTATCTCCAGCGATTTTCCCCCCCGCCAAGGCTCACCAGAATCGCTTCACCACAATCACAATAACCGTGAGGCCACTCCCGTGGACCAAACCCTCCAGGTGCGCCAGGCCGCCGCCGAACTCGTCGCCGCCTTCGCCAGTAACGATACCGCCCGCTATTTCGCCTGTTTCAGCGAAGACGCCACCTTCCTCTTCCATACCCTGGCGCAACCGCTGCTGTCACGCCGCGCGTATGAGCAACTGTGGGCGCAGTGGCAGGCCGAAGGCTTCGCCGTGCTGGCGTGTCAGTCCAGCAACCAGCACGTGAGCCTGCAGGGTGACGTGGCGATCTTCATGCACGATGTCGCCACCCGAATCCGCATCGCAGGCCAGGAGCACGCGCTGGCCGAGCGCGAGACCATCGTCTTGCGCCGCCACGACGAAGGCTGGCTGGCCTGCCACGAGCACCTGTCGGTCGTCTCCGACACCTGACGTTTTGCGCGGCCTTGCCGCACTGCCAACGCAACCACAATAGGGTCGCGCCCCGCGCCGACCTACAACATACGCGCTGGAGCCTTGCCATGAGTCAATCGACCGGTATCGAGACCAACGGCGTCGAGCAGATCCCCGACGATCAACGCGACGCCTCCCCGCTGGACCTGTTCCGCCTGATCTTCGGCGGCGCCAACACCTTCGCCACCGCCGTACTGGGCAGCTTCCCGGTACTGTTCGGCCTGTCGTTCCAGGCCGGCGTCTGGGCGATCCTGCTCGGCGTCGGGGTCGGCGCCCTGATCCTGGCGCCCATGGGCCTGTTCGGCGCGCTCAACGGCACCAACAATGCAGTGTCGTCGGGTGCGCACTTCGGTGTGCATGGGCGCATCGTCGGTTCGTTCCTGTCGCTGCTCACCGCCGTGGCGTTCTTCTCGCTGTCGGTGTGGAGTTCGGGCGACGCCCTGGTCGGCGGCGCCAAGCGCCTGGCCGGGCTGCCGGAAACCGACCTGACTTTGGGCCTGGCCTACGGCCTGTTCGCGGTGCTGGTGCTGGTGGTGTGCATCTTTGGCTTTCGCTTCATGCTGTGGGTCAACAAGATCGCGGTGTGGGCGTCGAGCCTGCTGTTCCTGCTGGGCATCGTGGCCTTCGCCGGCCCCTTCGACATGAACTTCGCCGGCAGCGTCAACCTCGGCCAGCCAGGCTTCTGGGCGGCATTCGTGGGCGCAGCGATCCTGGCCATGAGCAACCCGGTGTCGTTCGGTGCCTTCCTGGGTGACTGGTCGCGCTACATCCCGCGCCAGACGCCCAAGGCGCACATCATGCTGTCGGTGATCGCCGCCCAGGTGGCGACGCTGATTCCGTTCCTGTTCGGCCTGTGCACCGCGACCTTGGTCGCCACCCAGGCGCCGGACTACATCGCGGCCAACAACTATGTCGGCGGCCTGCTGGCGATCTCGCCGGGCTGGTTCTTCCTGCCAGTGTGTTTGATCGCAGTGATCGGCGGTATGTCCACCGGCACGACAGCGCTGTACGGCACGGGGCTGGACATGTCCAGCGTGTTCCCGCGTCTGCTCAGCCGCGCTGGCGCCACGCTGCTGATCGGTGTCGCCGCCATTGCCTTCATCTTCATTGGCCGCTTCACCTTCAACCTGGTGCAGAGCGTGTCGACCTTCGCCGTGCTGATCATCACCTGCACCAGCCCGTGGATGGTGATCATGATCCTCGGTCTGATCACTCGCCGCGGCTTCTACCACGCCGATGACCTGCAAGTGTTCACCCGCGGCCAGCGCGGCGGCCACTACTGGTTCCTGCACGGCTGGAACTGGCGCGGCATGGGCGCCTGGATCCCCAGCGCGGCGGTGGGCCTGTGCTTCGTCAACCTGCCGGGGCAGTTCGTCGGCCCCCTGGGCGAGTTGGCCGGCGGCATCGACCTGAGCTTGCCGGTCACCTTGGGCCTGGCGGGCGTGCTGTACCTCATTCTGCTCAATCTGTTCCCTGAACCTGCTGGCGTCTATGGCCCGAACGGCCCGCGCTGGGTGCGCTGCAAAAACGCACCGCGCACGCCTGTGATCACCGCCGAAATCGCCTGACTGGAATCCGATCATGACCACACCTCACTACATCGACGGCCGCTGGGTCGAAGGCCAAGGCAACGACTGCATCACCGTGAACGACCCGTCGCTCGGCCAGCCGTTCGCCGAATTGATGTCGGCCAGCGCGGCTCAGGTCGACCAGGCCGTGGCCGCCGCCCGCCGCGCCCTGCCCGCCTGGAAGACCACTTCCCCGACACAACGCGCCACCTTGCTGCGCGGCTTCGCCGAGCAGCTCGGTCAGCGCCGTGAAGCGCTGATCACCCTGCAGATGCGCAACAACGGCAAGCCGCGCCACGAAGCCGAGATCGACCTGGACGACGCTATCGCCACCTTCGGCTACTACGCAGACCTTGCCGAGCAACTGCCTGAAAAGAACCGCGACGTTCCCCTGGCCGCCCCAGGCTTCACCGCCCGCACCCGCCTGGAGCCGGTCGGCGTGGTCGGCCTGATCGTGCCGTGGAACTTCCCCCTGGTGACCAGCGCCTGGAAGCTCGCCCCGGCCCTGGCCGCAGGCTGCACCGTGGTGCTCAAGCCCTCGGAGGTCACACCGCTGATCGAACAGGCCTATGGCCAGATCGCCGACGCCCTGAACCTGCCTGCCGGCGTACTGAACATCGTCAACGGCAAGGCCGAGACCGGCGCAGCCCTGAGCGGCCACAACGGCCTGGACAAGCTGTCGTTCACCGGCAGCAATGGCGTCGGCAGCCAAGTGATGCGCGCCGCCGCGGCCCAATGCCGGCCGGTGACCCTGGAGCTGGGGGGCAAGTCGGCGATCGTGGTGTTCGACGATTGCGATGTGGACCAGGCGGTGGAGTGGATCGTCGCTGGCATCACCTGGAATGCCGGCCAAATGTGCTCGGCCACCTCTCGCCTGCTGGTGCAGGACGGCATTGCCGATGCCCTGTTGCCACACCTGCAGGCCGCCCTGGAACAGATGCAGGTGGGCAATCCGCTGACCGAAGAAGTGGCGATGGGCCCGCTGACCAGCCAGGCGCAATGGCTCAAGGTCGCAGGCTACTTCGCCACGGCGCGCGAAGAAGGCCTGCGCTGCCTGACCGGCGGCCAGGTGTTGGACCGTGATGGCTGGTTCGTCAGCCCCACCCTGTATGCGGACGTCCCCGAAACAAGCCGCCTGTGGAGCGAGGAAATCTTCGGCCCGGTGCTCTGTGCCCGTCGCTTCACTACGGAAGACCAGGCCATCGCCCAGGCCAACGACAGCCGCTTCGGGCTGGTCGCCACGGTCTGCAGCGCCGACCTCGAACGCGCCGAGCGCGTGGCCGATGCGCTGGAGGTCGGGCATGTGTGGATCAACTCAGTCCAGGCGGTGTTCGTCGAGACGTCCTGGGGCGGCACCAAGGGCAGCGGCATCGGCCGTGAACTGGGGCCGTGGGGCTTGTCGGCCTATCAGTCGGTCAAGCATGTGACGCGCTGCCTGGGTTGATAGCCGGACACGAAAAGCCCCTTGCTGACGGCTGTCACAAGGGGCTTTCACAAACACCGGATTGGCTATCGAAGCGCCAGCTTCATCGTCTTGGATGACAGACGAGGAAAGTGTCTGAACCTCGCATACTTTGCGTGAGCGGGTGGACAACCAGCGCAACGCAACCCACCCGCATATTTCTGTGCCCCTGGTGACTTTTACCTACAACGGAAAAGTCCCACTCCTGGTAGCCCAACAATCACAACACCAGGCCAGACCTCCCATGCACCCGCAACGCACCGCCCTGCACAACGAGCTGCACGCCCGACCTTCGCTGTATTTCAACGAGCCCGCCCATGTCCATCACCTGGCTCTGCTGGGCGATGAGGCCGACTGCCAGGCTTTGCTGCAACGCTGCTGTCCGGATGCGCTGGACACCGATGCAGCCCAAGGCATCACCCGGCTGGAGGGTCATCCGTTCAAATGGGAGCGTCACGCCGAGTTCTTCACCCTCACACTGGTGGTGCCCTGCGCCAGCCATGACACGGGCTGGCAGGGGCTGCCTCAGGTCCTGGCCGAGGCCATCGCGCCGCAGGCGGCGCAGGTGATCAATGCCGTGCAGGTGCTGGTGCGCGGCGATCAGGATCTGGATCTGACCCGCTACGGTTTCAAGGACCCGTGCGGCTCCTGCGTCGGCGGTGGCGACGCGGTGGTGTGGAGCGACTTTCGCCTGACCGAGGACGGCACCAACCGCCTGCTGTTCGTCAACCGGCGACTCAATGCCTACCGCCAGGGCCGAATGATCCGTCGCCTGCTGGAGATCGAGACCTATCGCATGATGGCCTCGCTGAGCCTGACCACGGCCAAGACATTGAGTCAGGAGCTCGATGCTTTCGACAGAACCCTGGTGAGCCTCTCCGAGCGCAGCGCCAGCGTCGATGGCCATGACTCCAAGGCGCTGCTCGAAGCCATCGCCCACCTCTCGCGCCAGGTGGTCAGCCGCACGGTCAAGACCCGCCATCGCTTCGGCGCCACCCAGGCCTATGCACAGCTGGTGTTCGAGCGCCTGGGCGAGCTACGCGAAAGCCATGTGGGCGACTGCCAGCGCCTGGGGGTGTTCATCGAGCGGCGTTTCAAGCCGACCGTGCGTTATTGTGCGGCCACCGAGCAACGCCTGGAGCAACTGGGCAAGAACGTGGCCAACCTGGGCGATCTGCTGCAGGCACGGGTGCAGGTGGAGATGGAAGAACAGAACGCCGAGATCCTGCGCAGCCTCAATGCCCGGGCCGACGCCCAGGTGAAGATCCAGCGGGCAGTGGAAGGGCTGTCGATCATCGCCATCACCTACTACCTGCTGAACCTGTTCAAACTGCTGTATGGCGGGCTGAACGTGCTGGGCGCGGGGCTGACCGCGCGCGAGGCGCTGCTGGGGATGGCAGTGCCGGTGATGCTGGTGCTGGGGATGATCCTGTTGCGGATCCGGCGGGCGAAACAGCATTAAGGGGCGCCGAAGCGCCGCTCCCACAGGATCTACGCTGCTCCCAACACAACGCGGTGCCTGTGGGATTGGGCTATCCGCAAAGCAAACCCCACGGGCCTGCGATGGGCATCACTGCGCTTCGTCCGCAGGGCGCGGGCTGTCCTGCAACAGCACCATGCTTTGCGGAGAAGACAGCGCGATGCCCTCGTCGCGCAAGCGCCCCAGCACCGTGAACAACAGGTCACTGCGCGCACCCGACACCTGACGAGGGCTGGACACGTAGCCGCTGACGCTGAGCACCATGCCGCTGGCGGTGAGGTCCTTGAAGGTCACCGACGAGGCTGGCGCATCGAGGATCGCCTCATGTTCGCGGAAGGCCGTCAGCAGCAGTTCACGCACTTTGTTCGCATCGGTTTCCAGCGGCAGGGTCAGGGTGATGCCGACCACACCCAAGGCATTGCCCATGGTGACGTTGCGCACGTTCTGCGAGATGAACTGGGAGTTGGGCACGATCACCGTGGAGCGGTCGGACATCTGGATTTCCGTGGCTCGCACATTGATCCGGCGGATATCCCCTTCGACCCCGGCCAGGCTCACCCAGTCCCCCACCTTGACCGGACGCTCAGTGAGCAGGATCAGGCCCGAGATGAAGTTCTGCACGATCTGTTGCAAGCCAAAACCGATACCCACCGACAGGGCGCTGACCACCCAGGTGAGGCTGGTGAGGTTGATGCGCAAGGTCGTCATCACCAGCATGGCCAGGAACAGGAAGCCCAGGTAACCGACCAGGGTCACCAGGGAGGCGCGCATGCCGGCGTCCATGTCCGTCTCCGGCAGCAGGCGCTCGCTCAGCCAGCGCTTGACCACACGAATGGCGAACAGACCGCCCAGGAACATGGCGACGGCGAGCAGGATGTCCTGGGGCACGATGTTCAGGTTACCCAGCAACTTGCCACCGGTGTCGTCCCAGTCCGCCAGGCTCAGCAGCAATTCGCCCGGGCTGGTGCCCGACGGCATGAGCACCAGCAAGGCGGCGACGAACAGCAAGAGCGTACGACCGATCCCTGCCAGGATCGTGCTGGCCTGGGCCTGGTGACGCTGCTGCAGCCCCAGCGCGGAGGCCAGGGCCAGGCCACCGGGCTGGCGTGGTGACAGGAGCGTTTCGCACAGGTCGCCGAACACCGTGACCAGCAGGTAGGCGCAGGTGCCCACCACACTGACCCACAGCAGCTTGGCGGTGAGGAAGTAGGCCAGGGTCAGGTAACCGATGAGCAGCGCCAGCAGGATCAGCCCGACCCACACTACGATCACGAACGGGATCAGCCCCGCCAGCCCAGGCGCTCGCTCCAGCTGGTGCTGCTTGCGGGCACGGCGGTAGCACACCAGCGCCGCGACGAAGATCAGCGACACCACCAACGCAGTCAGGCCATTAGTGGCCACGGTGAGCGCAAGGCTCGTGCCGATCACGCTGTTGATGCGCTCCTGGGTCAGCAGCACCATCAGGGCCAGGGCCAGGAGCTTGGGGAACCAGCCCAGGGCGCTGGCCACCTCGTCCGGGATCGGCGGCAACCGCCAGGACGGGCGCTGGAGCATCAGCATGGCGCGGCCAAGGCCGGCGATGAAGGCACTGAACACCACCAGCGTCAGGATATGGTTGACCAGGCTGGCAATGTCGTTACCCAGTTCGGCGCTGCTCTCCAGGCCCCACCGCACCAGCGACACCGAGCCGCCGATGGTGCTCAAGGTTGCCAGGCTGACACTCAAGGCCAGGGCGCTGCGGCGCAGGCGGCCCTCAGGCAACCAGCGGACCATGGCATTGGCCAGCAAGCGCTCAAGCAAGCGGCGTACCCATGTCCAGACCAAGAGCGCGGCCGCCAGACTGCCAATGAACAGCCAACGGTGATCGGCACTGAAGGCACTGGCCACGGCGTCGGCCGCCTCGCCACGCAGATCGCGCAGACGGGCGACATCTTCGTCGGTCGGGCGGATCAGGCTCGACCAGAACGCCGGGTTCAGGGGGCTGGCGGCACGGGTGGTGACTTGGGAGTTGAACTGACTGCGGCGCAAGTTGACGATCTGCGTGGCCAGGTCGCGTGCCGACTGGGTCAGCTGGATGGCCTGCTGTTGCTCGGCCAGTACCTGTTTTTTCTCGTCACTGAGCTGCTTGCGCTGACGAGTGATGCTTTCGGCTTCGTCCGGGAGCACCGGGCCGAGCACCTTGAGCTGGTCGTCCAGGCGTTCCACATCAGTGGTGCGTTGGGTGCCCACAGCATCGGCCTGCCGCTGTACTTGCAAGGCGGCCTGACGCAGCTGCGACAGCAGGTCGTCGTTGGCTTCGCTGGTCAGCCCTTGGCGAACCTGGTCAAGCCGATCGCTCAATTGCTCCAGGCTGGCGTTTTCCTCCAGCGCCGGCAGCTCGTCCACGTTCAGTGGACCGACCGGTGCCGACCAGGCTGGTGTCGCCACCCACAGCAGCAAGGTGAGGATTCCTACGCAAAAACGGTAAAGGCTCAGGCGCCTCATCGAATTCCCCTATTTACACACTCGATTTGGCGGGAATTCTACGCTGCTCCCAATGATCACGTGAGTGCCGTTTCTCGCTCCAGCAACTGTCGCTTGCGTTCGACGCCCCAACGGTAGCCACTGAGATCGCCATCACGGCGTACCACCCGGTGACAAGGAATGGCCACGGCCAGGTGGTTGGCCGCGCAGGCCTGGGCAACCGCGCGCACGGCCTTGGGCGCGCCGATGCGCTGGGCGATGTCGGTGTAACTGACCCGGCTGCCCAAGGGCACCTCGCGCAGCGCCTGCCAGACCCGCTCCTGAAAGGCCGTGCCCTGCACATCAAGCGGCAAGGCCAACCCCAGCGCCGGCTGCTCGACGAAGCCCACCACCACCGCGACCAACTGCTCGAAACTGGCATCGCCCCCGATCAACTGCGCATTGCGAAACTGATCCTGCAACTCGCACAGCAGTTGCTCAGGGTCGTCACCCAACAGAATGGCGCAGATTCCGCGCTCGCTCTGGGCCACCAGGATCGCCCCCAGGGAGCACTGGCCGATGGCGAAACGAATGCGCGCTCCCGCCCCGCCAGCGCGATATTCACGCGGACGCATGCCCAGGCGCTGACCAGCACTTTCATAGAATCGGCTATTGGAGTTGTAGCCGGCGTCATAGATCGCGTCGGTCACGGAACTGGCTTGATCATCGAGCCGCTCACGCAGGCGCCGGGCGCGGAAGGCCGAGGCATAGGCTTTGGGTGTAAGCCCTGTCTCGGCCTTGAACAGCCGATGCAGGTGGAAGGGACTGAGCGCCAGTTGCTCGCCCAGTTGCTCAAGGTTGGGCGCGGTGTCGCTGGCCTCGATCAATCGACAGGCCCGAGCAACCAGCTCGGTGCGTCGCGCAACCTGTTCGGCCTTGGCCTCGGTGCAGCGGCGACAGGCACGATACCCGGCCGCCTGGGCCGCCTCGGCGTCGGCGAAGAACTCGACGTTCTCGCGCTTGGCCAGGCGCGACTTGCAACCCGGCTGGCAGTAGACGCCCGTGGTGCGCACGGCATAGACGAAATGGCCGCAGGCCGCAGCGTCGCGGGCCTGCACGGCGAGCCAGCGGTCGGCATCGGTGAGGTAGGTTGAGGCAGGCTTCATGGGCATCTCCTGACTGCGGATGGTTCAAGCCTGACAGGATGGAAGGCGCGTGGCACTCCGATTCTTGCCGAGCAATGTGCGCTTGATCGCCTACGCTCGCCACAGGTACCAGGACGCCACCGTGCGGTAAGGGCTCCAGCCGCCGCCCAACGACCGCAACTGCGCAGGTGTTGGCGCCTTGTCCATACCCTTGAGCCGCCGGTACCCCTCTCGCACGCCAAAATCGTCCACCGGCAGAATGTCGGAGCGCTCCAGGCAGTAAATCAAGAGCATCTCCACCGTCCAGCGGCCAACACCGCGCAGGCTGACCAAACGCTCGATCAGCGCATCATCCGTCAAGGCCAGGGCCTGTTCGCGGCTGGGCACGATACCGTCCAGCCGCGCCTGGGCGATGCCCTGCACGGTCGCCAGCTTGCTGGCGGAGAACCCACAGGCGCGCAGTACATCAGCCGGTGTGGCCAGCAACTGCTCAGGGGCGGGAAACGCAGCCTCAGGAAACAAGGCCAGCATCCGCGCCAGGATCGCCTCGGCCGCCCGGGCGTGCAGTTGCTGGTACGCCACCGCACGCACCAGCGCTTCGAAGGGTTCACGCTCGGGCGCCGCGCTGTGCAGGCAGGGGCCGATGGCAGCGATATGCCGGGCCCAGTCCGGGTCCAGGGCGGCGAGAAAATCCGTGGCTTCACGGTAGGCCACGGGCGAGAGGTCGGCGTGGATCATGCGCAGTGCCCTCCAGTGATCGGAAAACACCCAGCTTAGACCAATCGCTTAGCGGCTAAACGACGGATCTTGCGCGGGTAATTTCGCTGTCAACGGCCTTACGCCGTGGCGCCTTCCTCGCGGGGAGCCCGCTCCCATTGGTATCCCTCAGGCCCGCTGGGAGCGAACTTATTCCGCGACGGCGCACCGCTCTCAGTCTGTCACAGCCCGCAGCTTGGCCGCCCGTCGATACGACTGCCGGGCAAAGCACACGAACAGCCCCGCCATCAGCGCCAGTGCCATCGGCAGCCCGTGGGGCGCCACATCCATCGCCGCGCCGCTGACCAGCGGCCCGACCAGGCTGCCGACACCCCACAGCAAGCCGACGCTGGCGTTGGCGGTGACCAGGTCCTGACCCTTGAAGCGCTGGCCGATCAGCACCAGCGCCAGGGTGTAGATGCCACCGGCCACCGCCCCCAGCAATACCAGCATTGGCCAGAGCAACCAGGTTGCCTGAAGCAGCCACGGCAGGCCGATGCCGATCGACATGGCCACCAGGCCGCACACCAGGTGCAGCCCAGTGCGCTCGACCCGGTCTGCCAGCCAGCCCAGAGGCAATTGGAAGATCATGTCGCCGGCGAACACCACCGTCACCATCAGCGCCGCCACGCCTACGGCAAAGCCATGACTACTGGCATACACCGGCAGCAACGACAGCACCACGGCATCGAAGAAGGAGAAGAACAGCACCGCCACACACAGCGCTGGCGCCACGCGGAAGAAACCGGCCAGGGTGAAACTCTTTTCGCCCTCCTCGCCATGCTCCACATGATCGTTGGGCACCGTCAGCACGATGCACAGCAAGGCCAGACCATAGCAGGCCGTCACCACGCCGGTGACCCAAGGGCTGTTGGCACCGACCAGCGCCAGCATCGCCGGGCCCAGCACCTGGAAACCGGTGAAACTGGTGGCGTACAGCGCCATGATCTTGCCGCGATTGTGATCCGGGCACAGCTCGTTGACCCAGGATTCGCCCAGGATGATCGCGATCCCCATGCCAACCCCCAACGCCAGGCGCAGCAGCGCCAGGTGCCAAATTGAGGCGAACGACCATTCCAGCAAGGCGATGCTCAGGGTGCACGGACTGAAGCACAGCAGGTAGATGGTGCGCCGGGTCAGGTGCCGGCAGCAGGCGTCGACCATGAACGCCGAGAGCATCATCCCTGCCGCCGGAATGGCCGAGATGATGCCGATTTCAAGGGTACTGGCCCCCGCCTCGTGAAGGCGCAACGAGACCAGCGGCAAGCTCGCCCCCAGGCTGAAGCCCACCACCGACACGGCGAACAACAGGCCCGCCAGCAAACGCATGTTCATGTACCACTCCTTGCACGCCACCCGCCGGCACCCACGTGCGCCGGTCGGCTGGAAACCACTGAAAAGATGTGCGAACGCAGGCGCCCAGGCTCACGCCGAGAAGGCGAGGCACAGCCGAGCGCGAATCAGTTCAGGGCAAGGTGTGGCGAGAAAGTGAAGGCGAACAGCACGCTGCGTCGACGCTTGAGCACCGTGTCGCTCGGCCACGTGCGACGTGCAGCCTGGAAAGCAGGCTGGCGAACAAGGCGAAGGAACAGGGAACAGCGCATTGCATCGACTACGTGGGAAGAAAAGAGGCGGCACTCTAGGCCAAGGGCCGCCGACTCGTCAATCTCGGGACCGCCAGGCGGTCCCAAGGTCATCAGCGCTTGCCGGTGGACGGCAAGAACACCGCCAGCAAACCGAACAACGGCAGGTACGAACACAGCCCGTACACGTACTCGATCCCCCGCAGGTCGGCCAGGTACCCGAGCAATGCTGCCCCGATGCCCCCGAACCCGAACATCAGGCCAAAGAAGATCCCGGCGATCATGCCGACACTCCCCGGTACCAGTTCCTGGGCGTACACCACGATCGCCGAGAAGGCCGACGCGAGGATGAAGCCGATCACGACACTGAGCACGGTGGTCCAGAACAGGTCGGCGTAGGGCAGCACCAGGGTGAATGGCGCCACGCCCAGGATGGAGAACCAGATCACCGCCTTGCGCCCGATGCGGTCGCCGATCGGCCCGCCAAAGAACGTCCCGGCCGCCACCGCGCCGAGGAACAGGAACAGGTGCAACTGGGAGCTGGCGACCGACAGGTCGAACTTCTCGATCAAGTAGAAGGTGAAGTAGCTGGTGAAACTGGCCATGTAGAAGTACTTGGAGAACACCAGCAGGCCAAGCACCACCAGCGCCAGGATCACCCGCTGGCGGGGAATGCCATTGCTGGCCTGCACGGCCTTGCGCGCCTTGAGCTGGTTGAGGTGGCCGGTGTACCAGCGGCGCAGCAGCAAGGTCACGGCAAAGAAGAACAACCCGGCCAGGCCGAACCAGGCCACGTGGGTCTGGCCGAAGGGAATGACAATGGCCGCCGCCAGCAGCGGGCCAAAGGCCGAGCCGGCATTGCCGCCGACCTGGAACGTCGACTGGGCCAGGCCAAAACGTCCGCCCGAGGCCAGCCGGGCGATCCGCGAGGTCTCAGGGTGGAAGGTCGACGAACCAATGCCTACCAGCGCCGAGGCCAGAAGGATCATGGGGAAACTGCCGACGAACGCCAGCATCACGATCCCGACCAAGGTACACACCGTGCCCAGCGGCAACAGGTTCGGCGTCGGTCGCCGGTCAGTGAAGAAGCCCACCCAGGGTTGCAACAGCGAGGCGGTGACCTGGAAGGTCAGGGTGATCAGGCCGATCTGGGCAAAGCTCAGGTCATAGTTCGCCTTGAGCATTGGATAGATGGCCGGCAATACCGACTGGATCAGATCGTTGATCAGATGCGCCAGCGCACAGAAGGCGATGATGCGCATCACCAGCGGGTTGGCTTGGGCCGTCGCGCTGGTGGCGGTGGAAGTCTGGGCGCTGCTGGTGGCCATGGCAGGGAGTCCGTCCGCGAATTTGGGATCCGATTATCCGGAAACAAGTAGATAGATAGCTACCTTTTTATATCGTCGCCACAGCCTTTGCAGCGGCGTGTCAGTGATGACGTCAACCTCGCCCCCCACACAGCGCGCAGAACGCTTGGCTGGCGAACAGCATTTGCACCTGCCCAAGGTGCTCGGCCATTGCCTGGTGGTACGTTGATCCGGGCTTTCTGGCTAAGCGATTGAAAGCGCGTAAATTTTTTTTGAAATGAGTGTTGACACAATCGCGTTTCAGGCGAATAATGCGCGCCACTTGGCTACATAGCTCAGTCGGTTAGAGCACGGCATTCATAATGCCGGTGTCCGGGGTTCAAGTCCCTGTGTAGCCACCATATTGAAAAGGGCTTATCGAAAGATAAGCCCTTTTTCTTTGCCCGCGAAAAACCGCACGTCCCGCCACAACTCATCGCACCCCCGCCGCCATCATCGCGACACCCAGCCCGATCAGGGCCACGCCGATCACCCGATCAACCATCACCTGTCGCTCGATCATTGCCTTGCGCAGCACTGTACTGGAAAAAAACACTGCCACCAGACTGAACCACACCCAATGGGCGAACGACATGAACGCACCATAGGCAAAGTCCAGGGCCATCGGGCTTCCGGGCTGCACCACCTGGGTATAGGCACTGACCACGAACAGCATGGTCTTGGGGTTCAGCGCATTGGTCAGAAAGCCCGTGCGAAGTGCCTTCAGCGCGCTCACCTGGCCGGCCTGCGCAAGGTCGTCGAGACTGATCCGCGCGGTGTTGGTCAGCGATTGATAGCCCAGGTAGATCAGGTACCCCGCACCCAGCACCTTCATGATCATGAACAACAGCGGGCTCTGACTGATGATCACGGCAATGCCCAGAACCGTGTACAGCACATGCACCTGCACCCCCAAAGCGATGCCGACGGCGGCGGCAAGACCCGCCTTGCGTCCCTGTGCATAACTGCTGCGGGTGACCATGGCGAAATCGGCGCCGGGGCTGATGACAGCCAACACAGTGAACAGGGCGACAGCGATCAGTTCATTCACGAAAAGCTCCTCGATAGGCGATGAAAAAACACAGATGCGCCAATTATCTAGGGCTTATCCACAGGCAAAAATCGATTTATAGTGCGATGAATCCGCTAGTTTTCTTCACAGATTGGGGAGCGGACTCACTCTCGAAGCCGCGGTGTTCTCCTCGCGCGGCTGAGCCCACTCCCACAAGGCTGTCGCGCCGATACGATCATGAAACTGCCGCCACTTACCGCTTTTCGTTACTTCGACATCGCCGCCGAAACCGAAAGCTTCGTGCGCGCCGCCGAGCGCCTGCATGTGACCCATGGCGCCGTCAGCCGCCAGGTGCGACTGCTGGAAGAGAGCCTTGGCGTCGAACTGTTCGAACGACGCAACCGGGCGATCTTCCTCACCCCTGCGGGCCGGACGCTGCACAGCACCACCCAGTCGATATTCGAGCAACTGGAAGGCACCGTGCAGCGCCTGCAAACACAGGAGCGCGATAACGTACTGGTGTTGTCATGCGAACCGACCATCGCCATGCGTTGGCTGATTCCGCGCCTGCCCCGCTTCCACGCCGCCCACCCAGACCTGCAACTGCACCTGGTAGCCGCCGGCGGCCCGGTGGACTTCGCCCGTGCCGGCGTCGACCTGGCCCTGCGCCGTGACGACTTTCATTGGGACCGGCAACTGCATAGCCTGAAGATCTGCGACGAATGGATCGGCCCCGTCTGCCAACCCAACCTGAGCAGCAGGCTCGACGGGCAACGTCTGCTACACAGCGCCACCCGTCCCAACGCCTGGGCTACCTGGCTGCGTCTGAACGACAGGCAAACCCGAGATACCGAGCGAAGCGACTTCGAGCATTTCTACCTGTCCATCCAAGCCGCCAGCGCGGGCCTGGGCCTGGCGATTGCGTCGGCCCTGATGGTGCGCGACGAACTCGACAGCGGGCAGCTACAGGCGCCGTTTAGCTTCTTGCGCGATGGCTCTGCCTACCACCTGCTCAGCCCCCGACCATTGGAGGCCGGTGACAAGCGCCAGCGCTTTGCCACATGGGTGGTTCAAGAATGCCAGAGCTGCTTGGCTCACTTGGGCTTGATGCAAAACGACGAGCCCGAGTGACCGTCGCCGCCCCACGTCCGAAACCCTGCAGTATCCAGATGGATGCGCCCCGTCGGGTAACGCCCCAGCCCCATGTTCCAGGCTTGGCCGTACTGCTGCCAGAAGCGGCATAGCGGATTGGGATCCGACCAGGCTGGCAGGAGCAGGTCGACGGCGAAGGCGCGCGCATGGGCACTGCCCACCGCTCCGCCCGCACAGGCGTTCAGGCGAGGATCGCGATAGGCCGAGACCACTTCGAACTGGCGCAGAACGCGTTGCTCGTCGAGCGTCTTGAGCAACGCCAGGGTAGAACGCACCTGAGGCCACTGGGCAGCCGGCGGCACGGCGAAGGGCGAGGCCCGGCACAGGCGCCAGTCCGACGCCGAGCGCAGCAGTTGGTGGATCGGCACCACGCCATATAGGCGCGCATCCACCAGCATCTGGCGAAAGGCACGGGTCTCATGGTCACCCGCCCACTGGGCGAACATCCACAGGTCTCGATCATCGGCGCAGGCTTGAGCGCCCATTACCAGACTTGCCGCCAGCGCCGCCAGTGTCGTGCCTTTCATCTGCCACCCCTGTGCCCACCCTTTCATCGAGTAAAGCACGAGACCTGCGCCGCAGATGGCGGGTTACTCCAGAGGCCGCAGGCGATACTGGGGCGGCAACTGGGCAAAGCCGCTGATGGTGGTGTCCAGGCTCTTCCAGCGACCATCCTTGATGCCATAGATGCAGCCATGAATGGACAGGTCCTGCCCTCGATGCCAGGCGTTCTGCACGATGCTGGTATGAGCCACGTTGGCGACCTGCTGGATGACATTGAGCTCGCACATCCGATCGACCTTGGCCTCTTCACTTTCCAACTTGGCCAACTCGCCGCGCTTTTCGTAGTACAGGTCGCGAATCGAACGCAACCAGCCATCGATCAGGCCCAACTGCCGGTCCTGCATGGCCGCCCGTACACCACCGCAGCCATAGTGGCCGGTGACCAGGATATGCTTGACCTTGAGTACCTCGACCGCGTACTGGATCACCGACAGGCAGTTCAGATCGGTGTGCAGCACCACGTTGGCGACGTTGCGATGCACGAACAAATCCCCCGGCAGCATGCCGACGATCTCGTTGGCCGGCACGCGGGCATCGGAGCAGCCGATCCAGAGGAATTCAGGGGTTTGCTGACGGGCCAGCTTGGCAAAGAAGTCCGGGTCGCGCTGCTTGATCGCATCGGCCCAGCGTTCGTTGTTGTCGATCAGTTCCTGCAAGTCATGCATGGTCGTTGCCTCATCAGGGTATGGCTGTGTGACACGACCTGGCCCTGCGAGGTCACTCTTCGAGCAGGGTGCAGGCCATCACCAGGGCGTCTTCGCGACCGCCCGCGACAGGGTAGTAATCCCGGCGCCGGCCGATTTCGTTGAATCCGTAGCGCTCATACAGACGATAGGCCGACTGGTTGCTCGCGCGCACTTCCAGGAAGCATTCACGACCATTGAGCTGGTAGGCCCGCGCCATCAGGTGCTCGAGCAGGCGCAGCCCCAGGCCGCATCCCTGGTTCTCCGGCTTGACGGTGATATTGAGCAGGTGCGCTTCGTCGATGATCACATTGATCACGCCATGCCCCACCTGCTGCTGGCCGTCGAACATCAGCCACACTTCGTAGGATTTGAGCGCATCCTGAAAGATCCCGCGGGTCCAGGGATGACTGAACGCGGCATATTCGATCTTAAGCACGGCATCCAGATCCGCCTCGGTCATCCGGCGGAAACTGATCGAGTCACTCATTCAACGCTCTTCCAGCGCGCCATCAGCCGGCGCATCGCTTGCCAGACGTCCGCCTTGCGCTGCGGCTCGTCCATCAACAGTTCAAGGCCCGGCAAGGCCCAGGCATCGCCCAGGCCCTCGACCTTAAGTTCTTGGTAGTAGGCCTCGCCGTCGGCTTGGCCGGCGAAGCGCACGGCCGGCAGGCCGACCAGCCAGAGGCAGGTACAGGGCGCCTCTTCCAGGCGAGCCTGGATGAACCCTTGGACGAAATCCCGCGCCGCCTCAGGGCCCTGGTCCATGTTGCCACGCACCAACAATGGCCAGCGCACCGGTTCGCCGATGATCTGCGGTGCATCGGGCAGGCCGGCGGCACGTAGCATGTCCTTGAGCAGCAGGTAGGACGGGTCGCGACTCTGGAACGGCTGGCCGGTCGCCAGCTCCACCAACAGCAGGCAACTGCCCGCGCGCAGCAACTGCAGGGCGAAACGCGGCGGCGGGACAGGTGCAGGCCGAGGTGCCGGAGCCTGCTCCTCGGCTTCGACAGGTTTGCTGGCCGGCTTGGGCACACTGCCGGGGCGGGGAATCTCGATCTTCGGTCGCTCGACCGAGCGGGCCTGGGGCCCAACTGGCGCCTCCCGGGACGGCTGTGCCGGTGGCTGCACGTCCCCGTGGAAATCCTCGACCGGCGCCAAGGGCGCCAGCAGCTCCGGACGCGATGGCGCGGCGAACGGCAATTCGGCGCGCGGCAGCCAATGCACCACTTGCATGGCGGAAAGGTAGGCGCGGCGGCGGGGCTCGGTCAGCAAGGCACAGGCATCCGGGGAACGAAAACAGTCGGCCATTCTAACGCCGTTACCCTGCAAGCGCCGCAACTGGTCGGCGGAAATTTGTTGCCTGCTCTGCTCCATTCGCGGGTAAACCCCATACAGCAGTCGCCACACGGCTTGTACTGTGCGTGGCACCTGGGCCCGCGAAGGGACCAATCAACGCTCAGCAAGCCTTCAGGCCATACCTCATTACAGACCAAGGGGTGAAATCCTCCCCCCCGGATGCAGTACAATCGCCCCTTTTATTTGGCAACGAGTCGACCCGCCAATGATCGAACCCAAGCGCGTCCTGCGCGCCCTAGCCGAACACTGGGCCCTGATCGAGCCGCTGTGCGAGCGTTTCGACCAGGGCACCCTGAGCCTGGTCGAACTGCGCCAGCAACTGGCCCGGCAGCAGGTGGAGAGCACGCCGCAGGACATCACCCAGCTGCTGGACGTATGGATACGCCTGGATATCCTGGTGCCGGTGGCCAAGAGCCCGAACCGCTTCGAGCTCAACGCCCAGATCCATGACTTCCTCGCCTACCTGCGTCGCGAGCATCGCCTGGGTCTGTGCCTGGAGATCGAAGCCTACCTGCGCCACCTGGAGCGCCTGGCCGGGCACATCCAGGACGCCTTCGACAACCGCGACAGCGACGACCTGGCGCGCCAACTGCGCCTGCTCGACATGCGCGTGCGCGATGTCCTGAAGAAGCTCGACAACGACGAACAGGCGCTGGTCGCCGTGGCCGAACGGGCCAAGACCAGCAACCGCCAGATCCCCCTTCGCCAGCGTTACGCTGAAGTCCTGGCCACCTGGGACGAATACGTCGAGCCGATGATCCAACTGGTCAATGCCGACGGCGCCTTCGAGCAGGGCGTGCGCAAGGTCGAGACCGTGCTGCTGCGCCTGCTAGGCGAGCAGGCACGCTTGGGCCACCTGGTCGACGACGACATGCTGCTGCGCACCCACGCGCGTATTCTCGAAATGCAGACCAGCGCCCAGCTCACCTTGCGCCACGCCCGAGAGCTGCTGCTGCCACTGCGCGAAGAAGCGCGCCGGCACAACGCCGTCACCCGTGGCGCGGCCCTGGCCCTGTCGGTGATCCGCCGCAAAGGCATCGACGCCGTGCCCCATGCGGCCATGCCGATGTTCACCCGCCCGCAGAGCACCTTCCTCGGCAGCGCCAGCCAGGTCGAGGCCTATGTGTATGCCCTGGCCCGCTTCGAGCCCAAGCCCGCGCGCTTCCCCAAGGCGCATAAGAGCCAGAAGGGCCCTTTGCCCCGCGCCCCGCGCACGGTCAAGGAAATGCTCGAACGCTGCGAGGATGCCCTGCCGTTGCCAGATCTCATGGTCTGGCTGCTCGAGCAGGAGCCCGAAGGCGCCACCGACGAATTGCTGTACTGGTTCTCGCGCCTGTCGCGGGAGAAGCGCTTTAGCCGCGAACGCCTGGACCGCCGCGAGTACACCACCCGCGAGCACCTGGTCAGCCTGCGCTCCTTCGCCCTGACCTCCAGCCGCGAAACCACGCCTGAATCCAACGCGAGCCCAGCCAATGCATCTTGATCTTTCCGAACTGTCCCAGCTCGCGCCCATCTTCCGCGAGCTGTTCAAAGGCTTTCACATAAGCCGCCGCGACCCTGAGCTGTATGCCCAGCTGTCGAACTTCCAGGACCAATACCGCACCCTGTTCAAGGCCCTGGGCTTCGAACTGGTGTGCGATACCCGCGGTTTCTATTACTTCGTGCCCGAGCAGGCCGCCGCGCAGGTCAACAAGACCGCCCAGCGCCTGTCGCTGTTCACCTTCATTCTGGTCGAGCACCTGGCCGACCAGGGGCGCGACCCGATGGCCGTGCTCGACGGCGGTAGCATCGGCCGCGATGAGCTGCCTTCACTGCTGGAAAAGTACCGCGACCTGTTCATCCAGGCCGAAGTACAGACCGTCGACGAACTGGAAGAAAAGATCCTGCGCCGCATGACCCAACTGGGCTTCGCCCACGAGGAGGGCGGCATCTACCGCTTCCTGCCGCCAATGCATCGCTTCCTCGACGTCTGCCTGTCGGTCCAGCAGGACCGCGACCTGGCCGCCAGCCTGCACAGCGACCTGCCGCTGCCAACGCCGGTACTGGTCGAGGAAGAGAGCCCGGAAGAACTCAACCGCACCGACGACCCGCTCGACCTATCACCGTTCGACGGCGAAGAGAGCGAGGAAGAAGCCCTGGCACGGGCCATTCGCGAAGAGCAACAGGAGATTGACGCATGAGCCAGGAACGCTACGGTATCCGCCGCTTCGCACTGCTCAACACCGCCGGCTACAGTCTGGGCCTGTTCCCCCTGGAGCAGCCGCTGTCGGTCTACGGTGCCAACAACCTCGGCAAATCCGCCTCGATCAACGCGTTGCAGTTCCCGATCCTGGCGCGCATGTCCGACATGAGTTTCGGCAAGTACAGCCTGGAGCAGTCGCGCCGGTTCTACTTCGCCAGCGACACCAGCTACATCCTTTGCGAACTGAACCTGCCCCACGGCCCGCATGTGATCGGCGTTGTCGGTCGCGGCCCAGGCGGCGGCTTCGGTCACCAGTTCTTCGCCTACCAGGGCCAGCTGGACCTGGCGCACTACCAAAAGAACGACACCTGCCTACGTCAGAAAGAGCTGTTCACCAACCTCGAGCAGCACGGCCTGAAGGCCTATGAACTCAAGCCGGACGAACTGCGCCGACTGCTGGTCGGCGGCCACACGTCGGTGCCGCTGGACCTGACCCTGATCCCGCTGCGCTCGACCAGCGAACAGAGCCTCAAGACCTTCCGCTCGCTGTTCATCAACCTGCTGCACATGCGCGAAATCACCGCGGCCAAGCTCAAGCAGCTGTTCCTCGATGCCTTCGAGCACAGCCTGCGCTCGGGCAGCGTCGACTACATCGCCGCCTGCGAAGAAGCCTTCCGCGACGTGCGCCGCATGGAGCAGGACTACAACGCCCTGGTCGCCGCTGGCCCGCTGGTCGAGGCCCTGGCTGGTGGCGTCGCCCAGCGCGACATCCTGCGCGGCAAGCTGCACCGCCTTTCGCCCCTGCTCGACAACCTGCTGGGCACCTGGCAGGAATACGCCATGGCGCGCAAGGAAGAGCTGGTCATCCAGGCCGAGCACTTCCGGGGCGAGCAGGACCGTCTGCAGAACGATCAGCGTGGCGGCACTCAGGAACTGATGCGCCTGGAGCGCGAGATCACCGGCATCCAGCGCTGGCTCGGCGAGCTGTCGGTGCTCAAGCACCGCTTCGCCCTGGTCGAGGACGCCAAGGTCCTGGAGCAGCAACTGCTGGCTGCCAAGGACGCCCACGACGAACTGGCCGGCGCCCTGGCGCAGTCGCGCCAGTTCTCCGCTGAGGATCTCGACGAGCGCGTGCGCGATCTGGAAAAACGCCTCAAGCAGGTCAAGCAGCAGCTCGACCATGCCGACAACAACAGCTATGCCCGCCTGCGCGAGGAGTTCTCCCAGCAGGACGTCGATCGCCTGATGCGCCTGTTCAACGGTGCGCTGTTCAGCCTGCCACTGGGCGATCGCGGCATCGAGCTGGATGACAGCGATATCTGGGTCAAGACCCTCGAAGCAGTGCTCGACAGTTTCAAGGGCGAGCGTTTCGAAGTGCCTGGCCTGTCCATCGACCTGTCGCACATCGACCCACCGGCCCTGCAGGCCCTGGCAGACCGCGCCGCCCTGCGCGACCAGAAAGAACGCCTGGAAAAAGAACTCAAGCAGCTCAAGACCCAGCAGGCCGTCGCTGCCGACCGCAGCGCGAGCAAGGCCCAGACCGAGGCCCTGTACCAGCAGGTGCTCGATGCCCAGAAGGCCCTGGAGGACTTCCGCCGCAGCGAAACCCTGAGCGCCGAAGAGCCTGAAAAGATGGAGCAACTGGCGCAACTGGAAGCCGCCCAGGACGAACTCAAGCGCTCCAGCGACGCCTTCACCGAACGCGTCCAGCAACTGTCGGCCAAGCTGCAATTGGTCGGCCGCCAGATCGCCGACCTCGAAGCCAAGCAGCGCACCCTCGACGACGCCCTGCGCCGCCGCCAGTTGCTGCCGGCCGATCTGCCGTTCGGCACGCCATTCATGGAGGCGGTCGACGACTCCATGGACAACCTGCTGCCACTGCTCAACGACTATCAGGACAGCTGGCAGGCGCTGCAACGCGTGGACAACCAGATCGAGGCGCTGTACGCCCAGGTACGCCTAAAGGGCGTGGCCAAGTTCGACAGCGAAGACGACATGGAGCGCCGCCTGCAGCTACTGATCAACGCCTACTCGCACCGCACCGAAGAGGCCCTGACCCTGGCCAAGGCCCGTCGCGCGGCGGTTACCGACATCGCCCGGACCCTGCGCAACATCCGCAGCGACTACGACAGCCTCGAACATCAACTGGCGCTGTTCAACCGCGAGATCAACAAGCGCCAGGTGTCCAACCTGGAAAGCTTCCGCGTGGTCCTTGCACCGAACAAGGAAGCGCTCAAGCACATCGACCAGATCATCCACAGCGCCGGCCAGTACGAGGAAGGCGAGACCCTGTCGGTGTTCGATCTGACCCAGAGTGCCGAGCAGGATCACAAGAACGAAGAGGCCAAGGAATACCTGGCACGGCTGGTGGCGGCCAACCACAACCAGTTGGGCCTGAAGGACCTCTTCGAGCTGGCCTTCGAGATCACCAAGATCAACAGCCAGCCCGTGATCCACGCCGACATCGATGGCGCCGCGTCCAACGGCACCACCATGACCATCAAGGCGCTGACCAACATGTACCTGTTGCTGCACCTGATGGACCGTGACCTGGCCGGGCGCATCCGTCTGCCCTACTACCTCGACGAAGCGGCGGACATCGACGAACGCAACCAGGCGGCATTGCTGGAAACCAGCCAGCAGTTGGGCTTCGTGCCAATCCTGGCGAGCGTCAAGCCGCAGGTGTCGGCGCGGGTGGCGATCGATCTGGAAGGCGGTAGCGGGCCGAACGGCATCTATATCGACGAGGCGGACTGGAAATTCATCAGCCGTATCGATGAAGTGAAGGCGATCGTGCGTGAGGATGAGGCCGAGGAGCTGGCCTGATTCGGTAAACAAGGGCCGCTTTGCGGCCCTTTCGCGGCACAAGGCCGCTCACGCGCACTCGTCTAGGAGCGGCCTAGTGCCGCGATAGGAGGCCAGAGGCCTCCCATTCGGTATTACTGGGCCCACGGCAAGATCGGAATCGCCGTCACCGCATTCTGCGGGCTGCCTTCGATCAGCCGGTCGCTGTACACCAGGTACACCAGCGTGTTGCGCTTCTTGTCGAGAAAGCGCACCACCTGCATGGTCTTGAATACCAGCGAAGTGCGCTCTTTGAACACTTCCTCGCCGTCCTTCAACTCGCCCTTGAAGTTGATCGGCCCCACCTGACGGCAGGCAATCGACGCCTCCGCCCGATCCTCGGCCAAGCCCAGCCCACCTTTCACACCGCCAGTCTTGGCCCGCGACAGGTAGCAGGTCACACCCTCGACCTTCGGATCGTCGAAAGCCTCGACCACGATACGATCGTTCGGCCCGAGAAACTTGAACACAGTGGATACCTGGCCGATCTCGTCGGCGCCGACCAACATCGGCAGCGCCAAGGCTGCCACGGCAATGATCCTTTTCAGCACACCCACCTCCTCAGACCAGCACCAGGTTGTCGCGGTGCACCAGCTCCGGTTCGGCGCTGTAGCCCAGCAGGCTCTCGATGGCGTCGGAAGGCTGGCCGATGATCTTCTGCGCCTCCAGGGCGCTGTAGTTGGCCAGGCCACGGGCCACTTCACGGCCATCGGGAGCTACGCAGACCACCATCTCGCCACGGCGGAAGCTGCCTTGAACGGTCTTCACGCCGACCGGCAGCAGGCTCTTGTTCGATTCGCGCAGAGCCTTCACGGCGCCATCGTCCAGCACCAGCGTCCCGCGGGTCTGCAGATGGCCGGCCAGCCACTGCTTGCGTGCGGCGAGCATGCCGCGCTCGGGCGACAGCAGGGTACCCAGGCGCTCGCCGGCCTTCAGGCGATCCAGGACACGCTCGATGCGGCCACCGATGATGATGGTATGAGCACCGGAACGAGCGGCCAGGCGGGCGGCGCGCAGTTTGGTCTGCATGCCGCCACGACCGAGGGCGCCACCGGTACCGCCGGCAACGGCATCGAGCGACGGGTCATCGGCACGGGCCTCATAGATCAGCTGCGCCTCGGGGTTGTTGCGCGGGTCGGCATCGAACATGCCATCACGGTCGGTGAGGATCACCAGCAGGTCAGCCTCCACCAGGTTGGCCACCAGGGCGGCCAGAGTGTCGTTGTCGCCGAAGCGGATCTCGTCGGTGACCACGGTGTCATTCTCGTTGATCACCGGGACCACACCCAGGTCGACCAAGGTACGCAGGGTGCTGCGGGCATTGAGGTAACGCTTGCGGTCGGAAAGGTCGTCGTGGGTCAGAAGAATTTGCGCGGTGTGCTTACCATGCTCGCCGAAGCTCGACTCCCACGCCTGCACCAGGCGCATCTGGCCAATGGAAGCGGCGGCCTGTAGCTCGTTCATTGCGCTCGGTCGCGAGGTCCAGCCCAGTTGGCTCATGCCCGCTGCCACGGCCCCGGAGGAGACCAGCACCAATTCCACACCTGCTTCCCGCAGTGCGACCATCTGCTCGACCCAGACGGCCATGGCGCCGCGGTCGAGGCCTTTGCCATCCGCCGTCAGCAGAGCGCTGCCGATCTTCACGACCCAGCGCTTGGCGCCTGTCACCTTGCTTCGCATCTTCTCTTCCAACCTATGTCGAATCTGTAGATACCGTAGATACAAAAACGCCGCTCGTTCGAGCGGCGTTTAGTGTACTGCAACCGATCAGTCGCGCACGTAAATGATTTCCGGGCCGTCTTCGTCGTCCTCGAAATCATCCCAATCATCGTCGTCGCCGATGTCATGCACACTCTTGACGCCAGTGCGGCGCAGGGTGCGCGCATCATCCAGCGCCTGCAGCTGGGCACGGGCCTCGTCTTCAATGCGCTGGTCGAGTTCGGCCAGTTCCTCGGCGTAGGCCGGATCATTGGCCAGGCGGTCGGCACGGTCTTCCAGGTAACGCATCAGGTCGTGGCTGAGCTGCTCGGTGCCCTGCTTGGCAATGGCCGAGATCACATAGACCGGGCCATCCCAGTTCAAGCGCTCGACGACTTCCTTGACGCGCTCCTCGCGCTCCTCGTCCAGGATCATGTCGGCCTTGTTCAGCACCAGCCAGCGCTCGCGATCGACCAGGGCCGGACTGAACTGCGCCAGCTCGTTGAGGATGATTTCAGCGGCATCGGCCGGGCTGCTGCCGTCGAGCGGAGCGAGGTCGACCAGGTGCAACAGCACGCGGGTACGCGCCAGGTGCTTGAGGAAGCGGATACCCAGGCCAGCGCCATCGGAGGCACCTTCGATCAGGCCCGGGATGTCGGCGATGACGAAGCTCTTCCAGCGATCGACGCTGACCACACCCAGGTTCGGCACCAAGGTGGTGAACGGGTAGTCGGCGACTTTCGGCTTGGCTGCGGAGACCGCGCGGATGAAGGTGCTCTTGCCGGCGTTCGGCAGGCCCAGCAGACCGACATCGGCCAGAACCTTCAGCTCCATCTTCAGGTCGCGCTGCTCACCTGGCTTGCCTGGCGTGGTCTGGCGCGGCGCACGGTTGGTACTGGACTTGAAGCGGGTATTACCCAGACCGTGCCAGCCGCCCTGTGCGACCATCAGCTTCTGCCCTGGGGTGACCAGATCCCCGATGACTTCCTGGGTCGAGGCGTCGATCACGGTGGTGCCGACCGGCACACGCAGGAACAGGTCCTCGCCCTTCTTGCCGGTGCAGTCGGTGCTGCCACCGTTCTGACCACGCTGGGCTTCGTGGTGACGGGTATAGCGGTAGTCGACCAGAGTGTTGAGGTTCTCGTCGGCAACCATGTACACCGAGCCGCCGTCGCCACCGTCACCACCGTTGGGGCCACCGTTCTCGATGAACTTCTCGCGGCGGAAGCTCATGCAACCATTGCCGCCATCACCGGCCTTGACCCGGATCGATACTTCGTCAACAAACTTCATAAAAACCGCCTCTCGCCTTCCGGCGAGCTGAATACTTGAAAACCTGAGGCTCTTGCAAAAATGAGCGCGGCGGCCCCGTACGACCGTAGAAACCCACGCCGGCAGCCCATACAAACAGCTTTGCAAGAGGCTCACCACAAACGAAAAAGCCCCGTCGCATGACGGGGCTTTTGAAGCGACGTCGCGATTAGGCTGCGACGATGCTCACGTAACGGCGGTTGAACTCGCCTTTCTTCTCGAACTTGATCACGCCTTCGATCTTGGCGAACAGAGTGTGATCCTTGCCCATACCAACGCCGTAGCCGGCGTGGAATTCGGTGCCGCGCTGGCGGACGATGATGTTGCCCGGCTTGATAACCTGGCCACCATACATCTTCACGCCAAGGCGTTTCGATTCTGAGTCGCGACCGTTACGAGTACTACCACCAGCCTTTTTGTGTGCCATGGTTCAATTCTCCAATAAATTCAGGGGATCGGGGCGATTAAGCCTGGATACCGGTGATTTTGATCTCGGTGAACCACTGGCGGTGGCCCATGCGCTTCATGTGGTGCTTACGACGACGGAACTTGATGATGCGAACCTTGTCGTGACGGCCTTGCGAAACGACTTCAGCCACAACCTTGGCACCTGCGACGACTGGAGCGCCGATGGTGACTTCTTCGCCGTTGGCGACCAGCAGAACGCGATCGAAGGTCACGGATTCGCCAGTGGCGACTTCCAGCTTCTCGATCTTGAGGAATTCACCTTCAGCGACTTTGTACTGCTTGCCGCCGGTAACGATTACTGCGTAAGACATTGGGTATTTCTCCGATAATCCTGCTCACCCAGCGCTTTATATGATGAGTATTGGCTGGCATGGCTGCACTGGGCTGGAACGGCCCGGTGCAATTGCGTAAGGCAGGTGCTGCCCAGGAAGTTAGGGTGCGCGATTGTACGCAACCCAATAAATGCTTGCAAGTGGCGGCCAGGGGCCACGGGCACCGCGCCTTGACACACCGGGACCCGCGACCTAGCATGCCGCGCAACCTCAATGGAGCAGCCGATGCAACCCCAAACCTTCTACCGCGCGGTAGCTGACGATTTCAGCGCCGTCGACGAGATCATCAAGAAGCAGCTGACCTCGCGCGTGCCGCTGGTATCGAAGATCGGCGACTATATCACGTCCGCTGGCGGCAAGCGCCTGCGCCCCCTGCTGGTACTGCTGTGCGGCAAGGCCCTGGGCCGCGAGGGCGACGACCTGCGCCTGCTGGCGGCAACCATCGAGTTCCTGCACACCGCCACCCTGCTGCACGACGACGTGGTCGACATGTCCGGCATGCGCCGTGGCCGCTCCACCGCCAACGCCCTGTGGGGTAACGCCCCGAGCGTGCTGGTCGGCGACTTCCTCTACTCGCGCTCGTTCGAGATGATGGTCGAACTGGGCTCGATGCCGGTCATGCAGATCCTCTCCAAGGCCACCCGGGTGATCGCCGAGGGCGAAGTGCTGCAGTTGTCGCGCGTTCGCGATGCCAGCACCACTGAAGAGGTCTACATGGACGTCATCCGTGGCAAGACCGCGATGCTGTTCGAAGCGTCCACCCACAGCGCCGCTGCGCTGGCCGGTGCCAGCGATGAACAGCGCGAGGCCCTGCGCACCTTCGGTGACCACTTGGGCGTGGCTTTCCAGCTGGTCGACGACCTGCTGGACTACAAGGGCGACTCGCAGACCCTGGGCAAGAACGTCGGCGACGACCTGGCCGAGGGCAAGCCTACCTTGCCGCTGATCTACACCATGCGCGAAGGCACCGCCGAACAGGCCGCTCTGGTACGCCAGGCAATTCAGAAAGGCGGAATCGAGGACCTGGAGCAGATCCGCGTCGCCGTCGAAGCCTCCGGTGCCCTGGACTACACTGCCCAGCTGGCCCGCGACTACGTCAAGCGCGCCATCGAATGCCTGGAAGTGCTGCCGGCCAGCGAGTACCGCGATGCCCTGATCGAACTGAGCGAATTTGCGGTAGCCCGTACCCACTAAAGATCGCATCAGCCCTCATTCGCGGGTAAACCCGCTCCCGCAAGTACGCTACTTGTAGGAGCGGGTTTACCCGCGATGCATTTGTGCAGGCAAAACACACTATCCGATCAAAACCTTATACAATGTGGGCCTTAATCCCGTTTGTCTTGAGGAACCCCTGTGAGCACTTTGCCACCTTGTCCCAAATGCAACTCCGAATACACCTATGAGGATGGCACCCAGCTGATCTGCCCCGAATGCGCCCACGAGTGGTCGGCCAATGGCGAAGCTGAAGCCGCCAGCGACGATGTGGTGAAGAAGGATTCGGTCGGCAATGTCCTGCAGGATGGCGACACCGTCACCGTCATCAAGGACCTCAAGGTCAAGGGTTCGTCCCTGGTAGTGAAGGTCGGCACCAAGGTCAAGAACATCCGCCTGTGCGACGGCGACCACGATATCGACTGCAAGATCGACGGCATCGGCGCCATGAAGCTGAAGTCCGAGTTCGTGCGCAAGGTCTGATCCCCGCACCGGGGCTGCCACCCAGGCAGCCCCATCGTATCCTGCAACAAGTTCCCTACCCCGCCCGGAAGAAAACTTCCAATAGGGACTTGCTATTCATGTAATAAGAATTATTCTCATTGGAAGCGCATTCCAAGGAGAACAGCCATGACCTATCTCATCGATGCCTGGCTCGACCGGCCCCACCCCTACCTCCGTATCCTGCACCGCGAAACAGGCGAAGTCTGCGCCGTACTCGAGCAAGAAGCGCTCGACGAGTTGCGCGACCAGGGCGACCTGGACCTCAATGGCCTGAATTCAAGCGAACCGGGAGTGCTCAAGGAGTTGGTGCGAAATCTGTTTCTGTATTGCTATGCCCGGGCATTGCGCCCAGGGGGAACAGAGTGGAGCTAAGGGGCTCGCCCAGCGCCACTGCAGGCTTGACCTGCTCCCACCCGTATTGGCAGTGGGAGCGGGCGTGTCCCGCGATTAGGCCGCCAGGCGGCCTCAACGCTATTACAGGACGTCGAGCAGCTCGACGTCGAACACCAGCACGCTGTGCGGCGGGATGCTGCCGACGCCTTGGGCGCCATAAGCCAGCTCGCTCGGCACGTACAGACGCCATTTGCTGCCGGCGTTCATCAGTTGCAGGGCCTCGGTCCAGCCAGCGATCACGCCACCGACCGGGAATTCAGCCGGCTGGCCACGATCGTAGGAACTGTCGAACACAGTGCCGTCGATCAGGGTGCCGTGGTAGTGGGTACGCACGTTGTCTTCGCGCGTCGGCTTGGCGCCTTCGCCCGCGGTCAGGACTTCGTACTGCAGGCCCGACGCCAGGGTAGTGATGCCGTCACGCTTAGCGTTATCGACCAAGAATTGCTTGCCAGCGGCAGCGGCGGCTTCGGCCTTGGCCGCAGCTTCGGCTTGCATCAGTTCACGGATGACCTTGAAGCTGGCCGACAGATCGGCTTCGCTGACACGGCTCTCGGCGCCGTTGAAAGCGTCGGTCAGACCGGCCAGGATGGCGTCCAGGCTGACGCCTGGTGGCGGGTTGTCACGCAGTTGACCGCCCAGCTGACGGCCAATGCCATAGCTGACGCGCGTTTCGTCGGTGCTCAGGTTCAGTTCGGACATTTCACTCTCCGCTTGAGGGCGAAGGAAATCCGCCCTGCATGAAAAAGGGCAAGAAGCCTAGCACACAGCGGCGTAGTGATTCAGCAATCAGGGCTACCAGGCCGAACGCTGGGAGATCGGCACCTTCAGGTCTTCCTCCGGATGCGACCCCATACCGCACATTTCATCCTGCACGGACCAGTGCACGAGGTTCATGGACAACAGCGGCAAAGCGTTGAGCAATTGCCGCGCATCCTCCACTGAGTGCACCCGCAGCCGTTCGCCACGACCATCTGCCAGCGGGTGGGCATGGCCGTGGACCCGGGCCTCGAGCAGATAGTCACCACCCTCGATGGCGATCAGATTGAGTTCTTCGACATGGCCAGCCCTGGCTTCGACATTGAGCTGTTGCAGGTTCATGAGAGCACCTCACAAGTGGGAACCATGCATGACTGCTCATTTTTTGTACACAGGCTGAAAAATCACAAGCCATGAACGCAACCGCCCGTCCGTTTGGCAACGGACAGGCGGCGGTACAGCGCTCGGCGACAGCGGCGATCAGTGCTTGGTGAGCTTGTCCAGATAGCCCATGACGAATGCCGAAACCACGAAGGTCATGTGGATGATCACATACCACATCAGGTAGTCGGTGGAGATGTTCTGGGCATCCATGAACACCCGCAACAGGTGAATCGAGGAAATTGCCACGATGGAGGCCGCGACTTTCATCTTCAGCGAGGAAGAGTCCATCTTGCCCAGCCAGTTGAGCTTCTCTTTGTTGTCGTCGATATCCAGCTGCGAGACGAAGTTCTCGTAGCCAGAGATCATCACCATCACCAAGAGGCCACCGACCAGCGACATGTCGATCAGCGACAGGATCACCAGGATCAGGTCGGCCTCGCTCAGGGCGAAAACGTTGGGCAAGACGTGGATGACTTCCTGGAAGAACTTCAGCGCCAGGGCCAGCAAGCCCAAGGACAGGCCGAAGTAGATGGGGGCGAGCAGCCAACGCGAGGCATACATCGCATTTTCAAGGATACGTTCCATGGGGGAGATAGAGACTCGTCAGATGGCGAAAAAACGAGCGCGAGTATAGCTACCCCTCCAGGACAGCAAAAGCCTGTGGCCCTGCGCTCGGCAGGTAAACGCGTCCCCATGAGGACACCCGCCCCCAGTGGAAGTGTCTACCCCCGACACCGGCAGCGCCGAACGCAACGACGCCCCTAGAACTCAGGTCTCAGGATGGAACTGGAAGTCCCCGAGGTTTCGGCAGCGCTCGCCATTGATCCTTCGCAACTGCGCTTGCAGGTGCAAGCACCAGATCTGCCGGTCATCAGCGACCTGATAACCGTGCAGCGTCAGGCTGTCGACAATGGCATTGAGAACCGACTCGGCGACCAGCGGACCATGGAACGGCCCTTGGGCCTTGATGGCCGAAGGTTGCTCTCCTTCCATCCCGGCCGCGAAGAGCAAGGTCCACATCCCCGTGTCGCCGGCCAGCGGACGGATACTGCACTCGATACGTGTCACCAGGCCCAGGCACTGGCGAGTGAGGCTGAGGTTGCGCATGGCGGCGTCCCCTCTGTGAAGCCTTGTTCAGCCCGAACACTTCAGGCTGTTTCCATCCTGAACGCTGATGCCGTCCTTAGTTCCAGCATAGAAGACCCGCGCAAGAAGATGGAAAACTGGCGCTGAACGGTAGCCATTTGCCTCCAGCGCCGATTTATTGACTCAAGCAGGGTTCGCTTGGGCCACCACCTCTTCCATGCGTTCTTTTTCGGCTTCCTTGATGTCTTCTTCGCTGATCATCTCGGCAATCACCCGCAAGCGCTCGACTACCCGTGCGTTGACACTGCCTTCGGGGAACTGGCCCTTCTCGTCAGGCGCCCCGGCCTCCTCGCCCACCAGCAAGCTCAGGGCCTCATCGGCCTGGCTGACGGCATAGACGTGGAACCGCCCGGCCTCGACCGCCTGCACCACCCGTTCATCGAGCATCAGCGTGGCGACGTTGGCACGTGGGATGATCACCCCTTGCTCGCCCGTCAGGCCGCGAGCCTCACAGAGGCGGAAGAAGCCTTCGATCTTCTCGTTGACACCGCCCACCGCCTGCACCTCACCGAACTGGTTGATCGATCCGGTGATGGCGAAGCACTGCTTGAGCGGAGTACGGGACAAGGCCGAGATCAGCGTGCAGACTTCGCCGAGCGATGCGCTGTCCCCGTCGACATATCCATAGGACTGCTCCAGCGCGATGCTGGCCGAGATCGCCAGCGGGAACTCCTGGGCATAGCGACTGCCCAGGTAACCGGTGAGGATCATCACGCCCTTGGAGTGAATCGGCTGGCCCAGGTTGACCTCGCGCTCGATGTCGACGATGCCGCTGCCACCCGGGTAGACCGTGGCGGAGATCCGTGCCGGCATGCCGAACGCCGAATCCCCGACCTCGAGCACGGTCAGGCCGTTGCACTTGCCGATGGCGGCGCCCTCGGTGTCGATCAGGATGATGCCGGCGAGCATGTCGTCGAGCACCCGCTGCGAAACCCGTCCGGTGCGCGTGGCCTTGGCCTTGAGGGCGCGCTCGATATGCCCGGCATCGGTCATGTCCTCGCTGGCCAGTTGACGGATGAAGTCCGCCTCGCTGACCAACTGGAACAGGTCGCCGATACGCGCCGATAGGCGTGTCTGGTTCTCCGCCAGGCGAGCGCTGTAGGTGGCCAGGCGCGCCACGGCATCGCTGGTCAGCGGGGCCATGCCTTCCTCATTGGTGCGAGTGCGCAGCAACTGGGCGAACTGCTCGAGGTTCTCGTCGACCATCGGCATGTCTTCATCGAAGTCCACCAGTACCCGGAACATCTCCTGGAAATCCGAGTCGTGGTCCTGCAGGGCGTAGTACAGCTGGCGCGAGCCAATGATGACCAGCTTGATGGTGAGCGGGATCATTTGCGGCGTGAGGGTCACGCTGGCGACCCGCCCCAGCTCACCCAGCGGCGATTCCATCTTCAGCTTGCGCGATTGCAGGGCGCGCTTGAGGGCATCCCAGACGAACGGCTCGCCGAGCATCTTCTCCGCTTCAAGGATCAGGAACCCCCCGTTGGCCCGGTGCAGCGCTCCTGGGCGCAGTTGGCGGTAGGAGGTATAGAGCGCGCCCTGGTCGGTGCTGTATTCGATACGGCCGAACAGATTGTCGTAGGTCGGGTGCGGCTCGAAGACCATCGGCGCTCCACCGCTGACATGGTGGCCGACCACCAGGCTCGGGGCGTATTGCTCCTCAAGCATCTTGCGCGCCGCCGCATCGGTCTTGCTGTCATCGACCAGTTGCTCGACCACGGTGCGCAGCAGGTTCAGTTGCATGGACTGCAGGTAGGCGCAGACGGCCGCATTCTCCGCATACTTTTCAGACAGCGGTGCCAGCAGTGGCTGAAGGGCCAGGGTGATGGTTTCTTCGTTGAGCTGACGCAGTTGGTTGTTCGATTCACGCTTCCATTGCGGCAGGCTGGCCAGTTCCTCGTTGAGGCGTTCTTCCAGCTCGGCGATGTCCTCGTGGAACTGCTCGCGCACCTCTTCGGGCAACTGGGCGAACTCGGCCTCGTCCAGTGCCTTGCCATCGGCCATGGGGGTGAAAGCGACATTACTGGCGTCGCGGTACAGGGCCACGTCCTTTTCCAGCGACGCCCGTTCGATCACATCCAGGGCCCGGTCGTAGCGTTGGTTGAAGGCACGGTCGATCGCGCCTTTCTTCTGTTGGTAGGACGGATGCTCGAACACTGCCGGGAACGTGGCCAGCAGGTTGTCGATCAGCCCGTTCATGTCGGTGATGAATTCATTGGCGCTGCCGGCTGGCAGCTCCAGCGCCCGTGGCTCGCGAGTGTCGTCGAAGTTGTTGACATAGACCCAGTCAGACGGCGTCTGCTGGCGCTTACCCTCGGCCTTGAGGTAGCGCTTGACGAACGAGAAGCGGCCGGTGCCCGGCTCGCCCATGACATACACGTTGTAGCCTGGGCGCGGCATGGCCACGCCGAACTGCAGGGCCTCTACGGCGCGTTCCTGGCCCAGGACCCCTCGAAACGGCTCCAGATCGTCAGTGGTGGAAAAGGCAAACTGCTCAGCGGAGAAACGCCGGGTCAGGGCTTCGGGCGCGAGACGCAGGCGCGAGGCGACAGAATCGGGCATTGGGTTTCCTTACTTCGGCGGGGCGGATGAAAGGCATTCTGGCGCTGCCTGCGCGCTGCTTGCAAGGCTTGGCAGGACTTTATGTCGCAGCCCAGCCGATGCGAATGCGCAAGCAATTTTTCGCAATAAATAACGCAACCTTTGGATCGTGCCTAAACTCCAACCTGCGCGGGTGGGCGTATTGCTTTCCCGACCTGGCAACCGCGTTGCCAGAACCCTGACCATTGGTACGTCTACTGAAACCGAAAAAGAGAACAAAGCTATGAAACGGATTCTTCTGGGTACTCTGTTCGCCGCTGTTTCGATCAATGCCATGGCTGAAGCGCCAGGCGGCCCGAACTGCGGCTGGGGCAACTTGCTGTTCGAGGGCCAACGCGGTACACCGGCCCACTTCCTGGCTTCCACCACCAACGGCACTTCCGGCAACGCGACCTTCGGCATGACCTCCGGCACCAACGGCTGCTCGACCAAGGCAGCGCTCACCTATGGCGGCAAATCCTGGTTCGCCATGAACGGTATGATGAACGAGCTTTCCGAAGACATGGCCCAGGGCCAGGGCGAAGCCCTGACTACCTATGCCGTGGTCCTTGGTGTGGCACCTGAAGACCGCGCGCACTTCGCCGCTGTCACTCACCAGCACTTCAGCGAAATCTTCAGCAGCGCCGACGTCACGGCCGAGACCGTCCACAGCAACACGCTCGCTGTTCTCAAGAGTGACCCACGCCTGGCCAAATACGCCACCGAGGCTTGAGTCCTGCCCTTCCCGCCCCGGCTCCGGGGCGGGTTCGGTCACTTTCACCTTCGGCATCATCCAGACGTAGTTGCCCGATATGCTCAAACGCTTCGCTTCCCTGGCGCTGGTCGCCAGTGCTCCACTTCATGCCGCGCCACAGCTCGATCAGGCGCGCGTCCAACAACTGGCCTCCACCCCTTACTGGATTGCCCTGGGTCATTACGAAACGGCCAAGCTCGGCGGCTGGCGCAGCTATGTGGACGATGATGCGTTCTTCCTGGCCCCCGATGGCGCCCATCACCCCGACCAGGAGCTCCAGGCCACGGTCCAGGCTCTGTATGCCCCGGCCAGCCTGGGCGACAAGCATGCCCAGTGCGTCTTCCCCGCCCGCACCCGCTGGCTGCGCGAGCAACTGCAGCTCACGGACTTGCCACAACCGAACTGCCAGGAATTCACCACCTGGTACAAATCCATCGATCCGCACAGCGCCGTGCTGGTCTTCCCGGCGGCCTACCTGAACAGCCCGTCCTCGATGTTCGGCCATACCCTGCTACGCATCGACCAGTCCAACACCCGCAGCGACGACACCACGCTGCTGAGCTACGCGATCAACTTCGGCGCCTACATCGAAGGCAGCGACAACAGCATCCTCTATGCCTGGAAGGGCCTGATGGGCGGCTATCCCGGCCTGTTCGCGCTGATGCCCTACCAAGAGAAGCTCTCGGAGTACCGTAGCCTGGAAAACCGCGATCTGTGGGAATACCAACTGGACCTGACCCCGGAGGAAACCGGGCGCATGGTCGAGCATGTATGGGAACTCAAGCAGATCCAGTTCGACTACTTCTTCTTCGACGAAAACTGCTCCTACCGCTTGCTGGAGCTGCTGCAAGTCGCGCGCCCCAGCCTGGACCTCACTTCGCAGTTCCCGCTGACGGCCATCCCCACCGACACGGTCAAGGCGGTCAAGCAGTCCGGCCTGGTCGCCAGCGTCCATTACCGCCCCTCGCGCGAGCGCGAGCTGCTGGCCCGTGCCGAATCCCTGGACCATGACGAAAAACAGCAAGTGCTGGCCGTCAGTGCCGATACCGCAGAACTGCAGGCGCCGGCCTTCACCGCCCTGCCCCGCGAGCGGCAGGCCCTCGTGCAGGACGCCGCCTACCGCCTGGAGCGTTACCGCGCCAACGGCCAGGCCCGTGATCCGGCCCAAGCCCGGCGCAGCTTCGAGCTGTTGCAGGCCATCAACCGCAACCCACCACCGCCCCTGGCGATCGAGCGGCCGGGCCTGCCGGAGAACGGCCATCAGTCCCGCACCTGGCAACTGGGTGTCGGCACCCGCGAGGACCGCGCCTACGCCGAATACGGCCTGCGCATGGCCTACCATGACCTCAACGACAACGCCTACGGGTTTCCGCTGGGCGCGCAAATAGAAATCCTGCAGCTCAAGTTGCGCCAGTACGAAAACAACGACTGGCAGGTGCAACGCCTGGACCTTGCGACCATCCGCTCCCTGACCCCGCGCAATGAGCTGCTCCAGCCTTGGTCCTGGCAGGTGGCGGGCGGCCTTGAGCGGGTACCGGGCAAACATGACGACGAAGTGCTGGTCAGCCATGTCAACGGCGGTGCGGGTTCCACGTGGCAATTGGCCGACGGCCTCCTGGGCTTTGCACTGGGAACGGTGCGGATCGAGCATCACAACGACTTCGCCCAGTTCATTGCCCCGGCGGCAGGGTTCAACGGCGGCCTGTTGTGGCGCAACGGTCTGGGCAATATGACCCTGGAGGCCAAGGGTGACTACTTCACCAATGGCGAGGTGCGTCGCAGCCTGAGCCTCAACCAGCAGTGGGAGATCAGCCAGAACCTCGGGCTGCGGTTAAGCGCCAGCCGTGAGTTCAGCCATCTGGCGACCGCCCAGAACGAGGTGATGCTGGAGTTGAAGTGGTATCACTACTGAGTCGATGCGCTTCGTGCGTAAACCCGCGCCCATCGTGGGAGCGGGGACACCCGCGAAGCGGCCGGCACACTGCAACGCCGAGCGACTCATTGACACGGTTTTGACGCCCCACCGACAAATCGCCGCCTAGACTTCCCCGCATCGTTCGGAGGTATGTGGTCATGCGCGGGTGCGGGCTCGGGTTGTGGATAATGTTGTCGCTCGCAGGTTGCCAGTCGGCCCACCAGCAGATGATCGACCAGGGCTATCCGCCCGCCTACGCCGACGGTTTCGAGGACGGCTGCGGCAGCGGTCGCCAGGCGGCAGGGTTGATGGTCGGAGGCTTTCGCAAGAACGTGCCGCGCTACCTGCACGATCGCCAGTACGAAACCGGCTGGGACGACGGTTTTCGCCAGTGCAATGCAATGCAGTCCAACGAAGATCTACGCCAGTATCGCGAACGCTATTGGGATGAGCGCGACCGGCAATGGCAGCAAGAAAAAGACCGCGACGCCGCACGCGCCTATCGCCGCCAATGAGTCGCAAACGGACAACCGTTGAAACCCGCAAGCTGCCACCATGGTCTCCTGCACAAGGAGGCCTTTCATGAGTCGAGCATTCGTCAACGAAGACCAGGCCGCTGCCCAGGCCAACCAGCCGGTGGAACGACGGGTCAGTGACCAACCCAACTACGTCACCGCCAGCGGGCTCGCCCAATTGCAGCAACGCGTGGCCGAGCTCAACACACTGCGCAGCGAACTGCTGGCCCAAGGCGAACGTGCCGACCAGCAGCGCCTGGCCGACAGCGAACGGGATTTGCGCTACTTCTCCGCGCGTGTGCAGAGCGCCCAGGTCGTGCCCCCCGCCCACTCCACCGAGAAAGTGCAGATCGGCAGCCGGGTGACCTTCGTCGACGAACAGGACCAGCAACACACGGTGCAACTGGTAGGCGAAGACCAGGCCGACGCCACGCGCGGCCTGATCAACTGGGGTTCCCCGCTGGGCCGAGCGCTGCTGGGGGCGGGGCCGGGGGATCAAGTGCTGTGGCGACGACCTGCAGGGGATCAGTCGATCGAGATCGTCAGCATCGAAGGCGAGCCCTAGGGTCTGTATGAAAAGTCTTGAGACGAAGGTCAGGCAAGGCTGTTTTCAACGCAGCATCACCGAGTATCAAGGCTTTTCGTACAGAGCCTAAAACATCGGGCGCCCTTTTCGCGGGTAAACCCGCGAAAAGGGCCAGTGCGGCGTTTTAGACCACGCCCTGGGCCAGCATGGCATCGGCGACCTTGACGAAGCCGGCGATGTTTGCGCCCTTGACGTAGTTGATGGTGCCGTCGGCTTCTTCGCCATAGTGCACACAGGCGTGGTGGATCGACTGCATGATGTTGTGCAGCTTGCTGTCCACTTCACCGGCAGTCCACAGCAGGCGCATGGCGTTCTGGGACATTTCCAGACCCGAAACCGCCACACCACCGGCGTTTGAGGCTTTGCCCGGCGCGTACAGGATGCCCGCTTCCAGGAAGATATCCACAGCCTCGAGGGTGGTCGGCATGTTGGCGCCCTCGGCTACGCAGATGCAGCCGTTTTGCAGCAGGGTGCGGGCATCTTCGGCGTTGAGCTCGTTCTGGGTGGCGCAAGGCAGCGCGATATCGCAGGGCAGGGTCCATGGCGTCTGGCCCTTACGGAACTCCAGGCCATACTGGCCAGCCATCTCGCTGATGCGACCGCGCTTGACGTTCTTGAGCTCCATCAGCGCATCCCACTGCTCGTCGGTCAAGCCGGCTTCGCAGAACAGGGTGCCTTCGGAGTCCGACAGCGAGATGACCTTGCCGCCCAGGTCCATGACCTTGCGCGCAGCGTACTGGGCCACGTTACCGGAACCCGAGATCGCCACACGGCGGCCGTCGATACGCAGATCGCGGCGCTTGAGCATTTCTTCGGCGAAGTACACGCAGCCGTAGCCGGTGGCTTCAGGGCGGATCAGGCTGCCGCCGTAGGTCATGCCCTTGCCGGTCAGGACCGAAGTGAACTGGTTGGCCAGGCGCTTGTACTGGCCGAACATGTAGCCGATTTCACGAGCGCCGACACCGATGTCACCGGCCGGCACGTCCAGGTCGGCGCCAATGTGACGATACAGCTCGCTCATGAAGGCCTGGCAGAAGCGCATGACTTCGGCATCGCTCTTGCCCTTCGGATCGAAGTCCGAGCCGCCCTTGCCACCGCCCATGGGCAGCGAGGTCAGCGAGTTCTTGAACACCTGCTCGAACGCCAGGAACTTGAGCACGCCCAGATTGACCGACGGGTGGAAACGCAGGCCGCCCTTGTATGGGCCGATGGCGCTGCTCATCTGGATGCGATAGCCACGGTTGACCTGCACTTTGCCTTGGTCGTCGACCCACGAAACGCGGAACAGCACGGCACGCTCCGGCTCGACCATACGCTCGAGAATGCCGGCTTTCAGGTACCGGGGATTGGCTTCGAGGAAAGGCCACAGGCTGCGCAGTACTTCTTCCACCGCCTGATGGAACTCAGGCTGGGCCGGGTCGCGCTGCTTCAGGCGGGCCAGGAAATCGTCGACGGATTCGATCATGGTAGACATCTCACCAAGAGGATTGGACTTATTGGTTTTTTTCGAGACTTTACCAAGAACCAATCGCACCGGAACAGGGCGACATGTCGTTTTTTTGAAATTTTCTGGTGCAATTTCTATAACTGTATACAAAGCCCTGTCCTGTATAAGCGGCCTTGCGCCCGATCGCGGCGCAAGGCGCCCCTACAGACAGGGCCCAGATTCGTTGAAACAGCGCGCCAAACGCCCGGCACAAAAATGGGGCCCCGAAGGGCCCCATTCTTGTGCAGCACTTTGCCGGCTTACTGGGCCAGCTTCTTGTGACGTACCCGGTGCGGCTGGGCAGCGGCATCGCCCAGGCGCTTCTTGCGGTCGGCTTCGTACTCGGTGTAGTTGCCCTCGAAGAACACCACGTTCGAGTCGTCCTCGTAGGCCAGGATGTGGGTGGCCACACGGTCCAGGAACCACCGGTCGTGGGAAATCACAATCGCGGCGCCCGGGAAGTCCAGCAGGGCTTCTTCGAGCGAGCGCAGGGTTTCGACGTCGAGGTCGTTGGACGGTTCGTCGAGCAGCAGGACGTTACCGCCCTCCTTCAGGGTCAGGGCCAGGTGCAGACGGCCACGCTCACCACCGGAGAGGTCCTTGACGAACTTCTGCTGGTCGCCACCTTTGAAGTTGAAACGGCCGACATAGGTACGCGATGGGATTTCATAGTTGCCGATGCGGATCACGTCCGAACCGTCGGAGACCTGCTGGAACACGGTCTTGCTGCCGTCCAGGTCCTCGCGGCTCTGGTCGACGCAGGCCAGTTGCACGGTTTCACCGATCTCGATGCTGCCCGAGTCCGGCTGTTCCTTGCCCATCAGCATGCGGAACAGGGTCGACTTACCGGCACCGTTGCCGCCGATCACGCCAACGATGGCGCCCTTGGGCATGGCGAACGACAGGTTGTCGATCAGTACACGATCGCCATAGCCCTTGGTGACGTTCTTGAACTCGATGACCTTGTCACCCAGGCGTGGACCAGCCGGGATGTAGATCTCGTTGGTCTCGCTGCGCTTCTGGAATTCCTGCGATTGCATCTCCTCGAAGCGTGCCAGACGAGCCTTGGACTTGGACTGACGGGCCTTGGCGCCTTTGCGCACCCATTCCAGTTCTTCCTTCATGGCCCGCTCGTGAGCGCTCTGCTGCTTGGATTCCTGCTCCAGGCGCGCCGACTTGGCTTCCAGCCAGCCCGAGTAGTTGCCTTCGTATGGAATACCGGCGCCGCGGTCCAGCTCAAGGATCCAGCCTGCGACGTTGTCCAGGAAGTAACGGTCGTGGGTGATCGCCACCACAGTGCCCGGGAAGTCGTGCAGGAAGTGCTCCAGCCAGGCCACCGAGTCGGCGTCCAGGTGGTTGGTCGGCTCGTCCAGCAGCAGCATGTCGGGGGCCGACAGCAGCAGGCGGCACAGGGCCACACGGCGCTTCTCGCCGCCGGAAAGGTGTTCGATCTTGGCCTCCCATGGCGGCAGGCGCAGGGCGTCGGCGGCAACCTCCAACTGACGCTCCAGATTGTGGCCGTCGGAGGCCTGCAGGATGGCTTCGAGCTTGGCCTGCTCGGCGGCCAGCTTGTCGAAGTCGGCATCCGGCTCGGCATAGGCGGCATAGACCTCATCCAGGCGCGCCTGGGCGTCCTTGATCACGCTCACCGCTTCCTCGACGACCTCACGGACGGTCTTGCTCGCGTCCAGCTGAGGTTCCTGGGGCAGGTAGCCGACATTGATATCCGGCATCGGACGGGCTTCGCCGTCGAACTCCTTGTCGACGCCGGCCATGATGCGCAGCAGGGTCGATTTGCCCGCGCCGTTGAGGCCGAGCACACCGATCTTCGCGCCAGGGAAGAACGACAGGGAAATGTTCTTCAGGATTTCCCGCTTCGGCGGCACGACCTTGCTCAGCCGATGCATGGTGTAGACGTATTGAGCCAAAACCAAGCCCTCTATCAGAAAGGTAAAGACAACGACCCCGGCATGGGCCAGGGGGCTGTGTTTACGGGGTGTCGTTGAACAAAGTGGGCCATTCTACGCCAAGTCGTGGCGTTTCACAGATGGCGGGGCATCGAATGGGGCTGCATTGAAGGCCAAGCGCCCCGGCAAGGCCGCTCCCGTTCGTACGCAGCGGCACCGGTGGGAGCGACCTTGTGCCGTGAGGGAGGGCACAGCCCTCGCCGAGGCTTGCTCAGACGTGAGCTTGTTTCACCTTGCCGCGAGGCAGGCGGCAACGGTCGTTCTGCTCGGCCAGGCGCGCCGCCCAGGCCGCCTTGACGCTGAAGCTACCGGTACGTGCCGGCTTGCTCATGCCTTGCTTGGCGGTAGGTTGGGCGGCTGGCTTAGCGGCAGATTTTACCGAAGGCGCAGCTACAGCAACCGGCTCGACGGCTGCGTTGGCCGACTTGCGCAGCTCAGCCAGCGAAGGGCTCTTGCGCACCGCCGCGCTGGCCGCATCTGGCTTTGCCAGCGAACGCTGGCAGGACTTGCAGGATACGTCGTCGGTCACGGCAGTGCTGACCAGGGTCTGACTGCTGCGCCCACAGGCGGAATCGAGGCCATTGGTGGAATAGTGAGTAACCAAAACCGTACATCTCCAGAAGCGTTGACTATGAAGCGGCCGGCATTCTCGCACAGCTTGAAGGGTCTTGCCGAACAGGATATCGACCATCGGCAGAGGACAGGGGAGTGGCACTTAGCCATAATTCAAGGCATGCTAGTCGGCTTGATGCGCCACTCTATAATAGTGCGCCCGGCGATCTGCCTCGGCACATCCCATGCATGTTCAGCCCCTGCCATCGCCAGCCCAATCGCAGGATCAACGCTTGACCAATCTCACTCAACCGCCCTCCCTGCCCCCTGCTGAATCTGCCTCGGCTGGCAATCCGCGTGGCTCGCTAAAAGGGGCCTTGGCGTTGTTGGCCCTTGTCCTGCTGGCATTACTGCTGTGGCAACTGTTCGCCCAATACCGTCATACCCAGACCGACCTGCAGCGCCAGAGTCTGGAAGCGAGCGCCCAGCTGGCCGACCATCTGAGCCTGAACATGGCCCTGAAGGCGGAGCAGGCCGGCAGCATTCTCCAGCCTTATGTCAATGTGCCGACGCCTTCGGCGTTGCCGGCTGTGCTGCGGGCGGTGAGTGATCGGCTTCCCGCCCTGCAGCAACTGGCCTGGCTGGACGACAACGGCAGGCTCAAGGCCGACACCCTGGCCAGCAGCCCCGATCGTCAATTGATTGACGAGCTGCTGCAATTGATCCAAGACCGCCCCTATTTCTTCAGCAACGCCGCAGACAACAGCCAGGTCTATCTGTTGCTGCGTCAGCCAGACCAGCCGGGCCGCGGCTACTGGTTGCTGCGTCTTGCACCCAGTTATTACCGGCAACTGTCCGACCACCTCGAAGGCAAGGGCCATCCGTTGTGGCTGCTGGAAAACAGCCGCAGCGGCAAAGTCCTCGAGCGGCATGGCGCCGTGCCGCCAGCCAGCGAGCCCCTGCAAAGCGTGATGCTGGCCTTCATCGACAACAGTACCTGGCAACTGCGTGGGCTGTTCGATGCCGAGCAAGCGCGCGCGGACTTGCTCCCGCCGTTGATCGGCAAGTGCCTGCTGGTGCTGTTCTGCGCCCTGCTGCCGGTGCTGGCCCTGATCAACATGCGTCGCCGCCATCGGGCGCTGCAGGAGGATCGCCGCCGCTACCAGGAAATCTTCGAAGGCACTGGCGTGGCATTGTGTGTGCTCGACCTGTCCAGCCTGCCCGGTCAGCTCGATCGCTACCACCTGCGCAACCATGCGGCGCTCAAGCAGAGCCTGGCCCTGGATGCCAACCTGCGCCGCTCGCTGCTGCAAGAGTTGAAGATCACTGAAATCAACGAAGTCGCCCGTCAACTGCTCAACGTGCAGTGCCACGAGGGGGCCTGGCAGCGCCTGATCGACGGCAGCGGTGATGGCCGCGAAAGCGTTGGCATGCAGTTGATCGATGCGCTGATCGAGCAACGCAGCCTGCTGGAGCTGGAAGTGCGCCTGCCCGCGCCCACCCGTGGAGAGCTGCACCTCTGGCTGATGGCGCGCCTGCCCCAGCAGCGCCGGGACTACCAGGCGGTGATCCTGAGCATCAGCGATATCACGCGCCGCAAACAGGTCGAGCTGTCGCTGCTCGAACGCGAGAGCTTCTGGTCGGACGTGGTGCGAACCGTTCCCGATCAGTTGTACGTGCAGGATGTGCACAGCCAACGGATCATCTTCAGCAACCGCCACCTGGGCCAGACCCTGGGCTACGATCGCGCTGAACTTGCGCAGATGGGGGGCCGTTTCTGGGAACTGCTGCTGCACCCGGAGGATGCCGAACACTACCAAACGCTACGCAAACAGCAACGTGACACCGGTCATGGCCAGACCCTGCATTGCCAACTGCGCTTCCGTCACCGCGATGGCACCTGGCGCTGCTACGAAATCCGCGAGCAGGTCCTGACCCGCGAGGCCGATGGCCAGGTGACGCGCATCATCGGCGTGGGCAAGGACGTCACGGTGCAGATCGAAGCCAGCGAATCGCTGCGCGACAGCGAGCAGCGCTACCGCATGCTGGCCGAGAGCATCAGCGATGTGATCTTCTCCACCGACAGCCACTTGCAACTCAACTATGTCAGCCCGTCGGTGCAGGCTGTGCTGGGCTACCAGGCCGACTGGATCTTCGAGCACGGCTGGCAGTCGATCGTTGCCAACCCGGCCCAGCTCACGGGGGTCTATACCCTGCTCGAACGGGTCAGCAGGGCCTTGAGCGACAGCGAACAGCTCGCCCTGCTGCGCAGCCAGCTGCCAACCCAGTTGTTCCTGTTCGACTGCCTGCGCGCCGATGGCCGCAAGATTCCCATCGAATTGCGCCTGGTGCTGGTCTGGGACGAGCACGAACACTTCGAAGGCGTGCTCGGCGTGGGGCGTGACATCAGCCAGCAGCGCCGCGCGGAAAAAGACCTGCGCATGGCCGCGACGGTATTCCAGCATTCCACCTCGGCCATCCTCATCACCGACCCGGCGGGCTATATCGTGCAGGCCAACGAGGCGTTCAGCCGGGTCAGCGGCTACGCGGTCAGCGAGGTGCTCGATCAGTTGCCGGGGATGCTCACGGTCGATACCCAGCAGGAGGCGCACCTTCGTTATGTGGTCAAACAACTGCATCAACGCGGTAGCTGGGAAGGCGAAGTGTGGCTCAAGCGTCGCAGCGGCGAGCACTACCCGGCCTGGGTCGGCATCACCGCCGTGCTCGACGACGAAGGCGACCTGGCCAGCTATGTGTGCTTCTTCAGCGACATCAGCGAGCGCAAGGCCAGCGAACAGCGCATCCATCGCCTGGCCTACTACGATGCCCTGACCCACCTGCCCAACCGGACCCTGTTCCAGGACCGTCTGTTCACCGCGTTGCAACAGGCCGAGCGGCACAAGTCGTGGGTGGTGTTGATGTTCCTGGACCTGGACCGCTTCAAGCCGATCAACGACTCCCTCGGCCACGCCGCAGGCGATCGCATGCTCAAGGACATGGCCCAGCGCCTGCTGGCCTGTGTCGACGACGACGATACCGTGGCGCGCATGGGCGGCGATGAGTTCACCCTGCTGCTGCAACCCAGAGCCAGCCGCGAGATGGCCCTGAACCGCGCCATTCACGTGGCCGAGAGTATTCTCGGCAGCCTGGTGCGCCCGTTCGTTCTGGAAAACCGCGAGTTCTTCGTCACTGCCAGTATCGGCATCGCCCTCAGCCCCCAGGATGGCGGTGAGCTGAGCCAGTTGATGAAGAACGCCGACACTGCCATGTACCACGCCAAGGAACGCGGCAAGAACAACTTCCAGTTCTACCAGGCCGACATGAACGCCAGTGCCCTGGAGCGCCTGGAGCTGGAAAGCGATCTGCGCCATGCCCTGGAGCAGAACGAGTTCATCCTGTACTACCAGCCGCAATTCAGCGGCGACGGCAAACGCCTGACCGGCGCCGAGGCGCTGTTGCGCTGGCGCCACCCACGCCGAGGCCTGGTTCCGCCAGGCGACTTCATTCCGGTCATCGAGGAACTTGGCCTGGTGGTGGACGTCGGCGACTGGGTGCTGCGAGAAGCCAGCCGCCAGCTCAAGGCTTGGCATAAAGACAAGCTGCGGGTACCGAAGGTGTCGGTGAACATCTCGGCGCGGCAGTTCTCCGATGGCCAGTTGGGCACGCGCATCGCCACCATTCTGGAGGAAACCGGCCTGCCGCCGGCTTGCCTGGAGCTGGAACTGACCGAAAGCATCCTGATGCGTGAGGTCAACGAGGCCATGCACATCCTGGACAGCTTGAAGAACCTCGGCCTGAGCATCGCGGTCGACGACTTCGGTACCGGCTATTCGTCGCTCAACTACCTCAAGCAGTTCCCCATCGACGTGCTGAAGATCGACCGCACCTTCGTCGATGGGCTGCCTGAAGGCGAGCAGGATGCCCAGATCGCCCGGGCGATCATCGCCATGGCCCACAGCCTGAACCTGGCGGTCATCGCCGAGGGTGTCGAGACCCATGAGCAGCTGGAGTTCCTGCGCGAGCACGACTGCGACGAAGTGCAGGGCTATCTGTTCGGCCGCCCCATGCCGGCCAACCAGTTCGAGGCGCAGTTCAGCCACGAGACGTTGTTCGTCTTCCAGTGATCCGGCTGGACACGATCAGTGTAGGAGCGGCCTTGTGCCGCACCTACAGATACCGCGTCCAGGCTGAGATTCGCGCCAGCCAAAATGGACCTGAGAGTCAACTCAAATATGCAGCCAGCCCAGTCAGGGCGCGGGTTGCAACATGAACCCCATTGGTCTGCGACGTGACACCACTTCATATGCCAGGGGCGAATCAATCGGTTAGAATGCCCACCCAATTCAGCCCGATCCTTGAGGACCGCCATGTTCAGCCGTGATTTGACCATTGCCAAGTACGACGCCGAGCTCTTCGAAGCCATGCAGCAAGAAGCTCTGCGCCAGGAAGAGCACATCGAGCTGATCGCTTCGGAAAACTACACAAGCCCCGCCGTCATGGAAGCCCAGGGCTCGGTACTGACCAACAAGTACGCCGAAGGCTACCCAGGCAAGCGCTACTACGGTGGTTGCGAGTACGTCGACGTCGTCGAGCAACTGGCCATCGACCGTGCCAAGCAGCTGTTCGGCGCCGACTACGCCAACGTCCAGCCGCACGCCGGCTCCCAGGCCAACGCAGCGGTCTACCTGGCCCTGCTCTCGGCCGGTGACACCATTCTGGGCATGAGCCTGGCCCACGGTGGCCACCTGACCCACGGCGCCGCCGTAAGCTCCTCCGGCAAGCTGTACAACGCCATCCAGTACGGCATCGACAGCAACGGCCTGATCGACTACGACGAAGTCGAGCGCCTGGCTGTCGAGCACAAGCCAAAGATGATCGTCGCCGGCTTCTCGGCCTACTCCCAGGTCCTGGACTTCGCCCGCTTCCGCGCCATCGCCGACAAGGTTGGTGCCTACCTGTTCGTCGACATGGCCCACGTTGCTGGCCTGGTCGCCGCTGGCGTCTACCCGAACCCTGTTCCTTTCGCCGACGTGGTCACCACCACCACCCACAAGACCCTGCGTGGTCCGCGTGGCGGCCTGATCCTCGCTCGCAAGAACGAAGAGATCGAGAAGAAACTCAACTCGGCCGTCTTCCCAGGCGCCCAGGGCGGGCCGCTGGAGCACGTCATCGCTGCCAAGGCGATCTGCTTCAAGGAAGCACTGCAGCCTGAGTTCAAGGCTTACCAGCAGCAGGTCGTGAAGAACGCCCAGGCCATGGCCAGCGTCTTCATCGAGCGTGGTTTCGACGTCGTCTCCGGCGGCACCCAGAACCACCTGTTCCTGCTGTCGCTGATCAAGCAGGACATCTCCGGTAAGGACGCCGATGCCGCCCTGGGCAAGGCCTTCATCACCGTCAACAAGAACTCGGTCCCGAACGACCCACGCTCCCCGTTCGTTACCTCGGGCCTGCGTTTCGGCACCCCAGCCGTGACCACCCGCGGTTTCAAGGAAGCCGAGTGCCGCGAGCTGGCCGGCTGGATTTGCGACATCCTCGCCGACCTGAACAACGAAGCGGTGATCGACGCCGTTCGCGAGAAGGTCAAGGCCATCTGCAAGAAGCTGCCGGTCTACGGCAACTGATCGGCAATCGCCTGATGTGAAAAAGCCCGGCCTTGTGCCGGGCTTTTTTGTGCGTTGTGTCCTACCTGTATCTTCTATTAGGAAGATCTCCTTCCATCTTGGAAGAAAAGTACGACGCCTTAGTCTGAAGTCACCCTCAAACATCCAAGGATGCGCAAAGTGACTCAGAACATTTCCCTTTCCTTCACTGCGACCATACTGGTCAATGGTTTTCCGCTACTGGTGCTGAACGATGCCGCTGACAAGGCGGTAGTGGTTCCGCATGTTGATTCCAATCTGGGCCAGATGAACATTTCCCGGGGCCTGGGCATGCTGGGCACACCAGACGAAGTCTGGGACGATGCACGCCAGCAAGCGCTCGTCGATTTTCATGTGACCGGCCAAACCTCTCCCGCAGTGTTCCACTTCCGCCACACCGATGAGGGTTATCAGCTCTCCCTGCGTAGCGGTGGCTCTTCCGGGCAAGCCGTGGTCAAGAACAGGTTTGGCATTCCCAAGGTAAAACCGGTCGAAGAGGCCACGCCTTCGTCCTGGCACATGCGCCTGGCCCATACGGGAGAAGTAGTGACGCTTTCCGATCTGTACACCGAGACAGCCGTCATCAATCTTGAATGTGCCGATAGCCACAAGCACCTGACCACCCATTTGATTGCCCAAGGCGAGGGTGGCTATCTCATTACCCACGGTTCAGCCCCCGCCACCCGCCTGCGCCTGAATATCCTGGAGCGTGGCGTCGAGTGACCCTAAGGCCCAGGTCAAGCGGAGGCCCGGGCTCTGATCTCGTTCATTGCGGTACGCGACTCAACGCCTCGAACCCCGCCCGAATCTTCTCTTCCGGCAGTTCATCGGCAATGAACACCATGACGCTTTCGCGCGCCTCGCCTTCGGCCCACTCGGCATCCCAGTCGAAGCCATACAGCTTGAGCACGCCCTGGAACACCAGGCGACGGTCTTCGCCGGCGATGTTCAGCACGCCTTTGTAACGCAGCAGTTGCTTGCCGTGACTCTCCAGCAGCTCGTTCATGAAGTCGCTGAGGCGGTCGATGTCCAGCGGGGTGTGAGTGCGCAATACCAAGGTGGCGATGCGATCTGCGGTGGCGGGCTGGAGCACGGGCCGCAGGGCGGGCTTGAGGTTGCTCCCCAGGTCGGTGTTGAGGTTGAAGCCGCGCACATCGAGCAGTTCGGCCAGATCGATGCGACCGTGATCGACCTCACGGACCGCAGCACGGCCATTGATGCGGGAAAGACGCGCCGTCAAAGCCTCCACCGCCTCGGGTTCGACCAGATCGGTCTTGCTCAGCAACAGGCGATCAGCGAAACCCACCTGGGCCTGGGCGATGGCCTGGGTGAGATGCACTTCGGCGTGGGCCGCATCGACCAGCGTGATGATGCCGTCCAGCAGATAGCGCTCGCGCAGGTCTTCGTCGATGAAGAAGGTCTGCGCCACCGGCGCAGGGTCGGCCAGGCCCGTGCATTCGATCACCAGGCGGTCGAAAGCGATTTCGCCGGCATCCAGGCGTTCGAGCAGCAGGTACAAGGCCTTGGTCAGGTCGGTATGGATGGTGCAGCACACGCAGCCGTTGGCCAGGGTCATGACCTGTACCGGCTCGTCACCGAGCAGCTGACTGTCGATGCCCGCTTCGCTGAACTCGTTCTCGATCACGGCGATCTTCAAGCCATGCTCGGCCTTGAGCATGTGCTTGAGCAGGGTGGTCTTGCCGGCGCCGAGAAAGCCGGTCAGCACCGTCACGGGAATAGGCGTTTGCACGCAGTCGTCTCCTGAAGCTGATAAGAATTGCGCAAGGCCGCAAGCAAGAAACCTGTGGGAGCGAGTTCACCTCGCGAAGACATCAGTGAACTCACCGACGTATTCGCGGGTAATCCCGCGCCCACAGGTTCTGCCAATCAATGAAAAGCGTGATGTTCAGGGGAGGCCGGCGGCCCGGCCTCCCAGGGATTGCGGCGTCAACAGCACTTGGGGCCGGACTTGCCACCGTAACGGGCCTCCTGGCGTTCGCGGAAGAACGCCTCGTAGCTCATCACCGGCTTGTCCGGGTGCTTGGTCTGCATGTGCTCGACATAGTTGTCGTAGTCAGGCATGCCGACCATCAGGCGGGCCGCCTGTCCCAGGTACTTACCCAGTCGACCCAGGTCGTTGAACATCACTGCATTCCTCTTCGGTTACGCGTCAGGCAAAGCCTGGAATGGAGTTTCCTTGTCGCTGCGCTCCTTGCGGCCCAAGGCGGCGATGCCGACCTTGATGGCGAAGATCAGCACGCTGAACACTACCACCAGGAACAGCACGGTCAGGCCCGCGTTGGTGTAGGCGTTGTAGATCACGTGCTGCATCTGGCCGATATCCTTGGCCGGCGCCAGTACCTGGCCTGCGTCCAGGGCGACGCTGTACTTGTTGGCCAGCGCCAGGAAGCCCACTGCCGGGTTCGGATCGAACAGTTTGATCAGGCCTGCGGCGGTGGTGCAGATCAGCAGCCAGGCGGCTGGCAGCAGGGTGACCCACACGTACTGCTGGCGCTTCATCTTGATCAGCACCACGGTGCCGAGCATCAGGGCGATACCGGCCAGCATCTGGTTGGAGATGCCGAACAGCGGCCACAGGGTATTGATGCCCCCAAGCGGATCGATCACGCCCTGGTACAACAGGTAGCCCCACAAAGCCACGCAGCCTGCGGTGCCCAGCAGGTTGGCGCCCCACGAGTCGGTACGCTTGAGGGCCGGAACGAAGCTGCCCAGCAGGTCCTGCAGCATGAAGCGACCGGCACGGGTACCGGCGTCCACCGCGGTGAGGATGAACAGTGCTTCGAACAGGATCGCGAAGTGGTACCAGAACGCCATGGTGTTATCACCCGGCAGCACCTGGTGCAGGATCTGGGCGATCCCCACTGCCAGGGTCGGCGCACCACCGGCACGGGCCAGGACAGTATGCTCGCCGATGTCACGGGCAGTGGCCTCTAGCTGCTCGGGGGTGATCATGAAGCCCCAGCTGCTGACCGTCTGGGCGACCGACACGACGTCAGCACCGACCACTGCGGCCGGGCTGTTCATGGCGAAGTACACACCCGGCTCGATCACCGAGGCGGCGACCATGGCCATGATGGCGACGAACGATTCCATCAGCATGCCGCCATAGCCGATGTAGCGGGCGTTGACTTCGTTGTCCAGCAGCTTGGGCGTGGTCCCCGAGGAGATCAGCGCGTGGAAGCCGGACACCGCGCCACAGGCGATGGTAATGAACAGGAACGGGAACAGGGTGCCCTTCCAGACAGGGCCGGTGCCGTCGGTGAACTGGGTCAGGGCCGGCATCTTCAGTTCCGGCGCGATGATCAGGATACCGATGGCCAGGCCCACGATGGTGCCGATCTTGAGGAAGGTCGACAGGTAGTCACGCGGCGCAAGCACCAGCCACACAGGCAGCACGGCAGCCACGAAGCCATAACCGACCAGCATCCAGGTGATCTGCACGCCAGTGAAAGTGAACGCCGGGCCCCAGACCGGATCCGCCGCCACCTGGCCCCCCAGCCAGATCGACAGCAGCAGCAGGACCACACCGATGATCGAGATCTCACCAATGCGGCCCGGGCGGATGTAGCGCATGTACACGCCCATGAACATCGCGATCGGGATGGTCGCCATCACCGTGAACATGCCCCATGGGCTCTCGGCCAGGGCCTTGACCACGATCAGCGCCAGCACCGCGAGGATGATGATCATGATCAGGAAGCAGCCGAACAGGGCGATGGTGCCGGGGATGCGGCCCATTTCCTCACGGACCATGTCCCCCAGGGAACGGCCGTTACGGCGTGTGGACAGGAACAGGATCATGAAGTCCTGCACCGCACCGGCCAGCACGACGCCTGCGATCAGCCAGAGCGTGCCGGGCAGGTAGCCCATCTGTGCGGCAAGCACTGGGCCGACCAGGGGGCCCGCGCCGGCGATGGCCGCGAAATGGTGACCGAATAGAATGTGTTTGTTGGTCGGGACGTAATCCAGGCCATCGTTGTTGAGCACCGCCGGTGTGGCCCGACGGGGGTCGAGCTGCATCACCTTGGTGGCGATGAACAGGCTGTAGTAACGATAGGCGACCAGGTAGATGGCCACTGCCGCGACCACGATCCACAAGGCGTTGATCGCCTCGCCACGACGCAGGGCGACCACACCCAGCGCACAGGCTCCTATGACTGCCAGCGCCAGCCACGGAATGTGGCGTAGCAGGCTATTATTGTTGTTCATGGTTTACTTCCAGCTGGTGGATTGGAAAAAGACCGCCCATCGAGTCTAGGGCGTGTCATCGCGCATTGCCACACTTGCTTTGGTCTAGAGCCTCTGCGGCCCGATTTCGGCACCGGTAGGACATACACAATCAACTATAGTCAGGAAGTCTCCCCGGAGGGCCTGCCCCATGAGCGAACACGACGAACGCCGCCGTTTCCTGCGCATTGACTTCGACGCCCCCACCGAACTGCGCCAGGGCCTCAAACGCTGGCCGGTAAAGCTGCTGGACCTCTCGCTCAAGGGCTTGTTGATCGAGAGGCCAGAACCTTGGGATGCCGACCTGACCCAGGATTTCGATGCCATCATCCACCTGGACCCACACAACCACGTGCGCATGCAGGTCGAACTGCGCCATGAAGAGCCCACGCGCCTGGGCTTCATCTGCCTTTATATCGATATCGATTCGATGAGCCATTTGCACCGTCTTGTAGAGCTGAATGTGGCCGACAGCACCGAAATGATGCGCGAGCTGCGCGAACTCATCGAATATTGATATCTCTTAGCTTGCTAACCTTCTAGCCTTCTCGTGTTTCCTGTCTACCCAGACAGCTTTCTGCTGTGGGGTGGACAGGGTGCTCACACCCCTCTAGCACCGCCTCTGACACTTTGGAACACAACCTGCATTGAGATGAACCGCACGTGGCGGTTACCTGTGCTCGTGCTCCAATCAAAAACTTGTATACAATTCATGTGGTATTTGTTTGTAGGAATTGTCTACAGTAGCGGCACAACAATAAACAAGTGAGCCTGCTCCATGACTACGTCCCCTAGCACGTCTCCCACCAAACGTCCCGAAGACGAAAACCTCGGGCTTGGTGCCAACTTGGCTTATGGTCTGCAGCACGTATTGACCATGTATGGGGGCATCGTTGCCGTACCCCTGATCCTCGGCCAGGCAGCAGGCCTGGCACCTGCGGAGATCGGTATCCTGATCGCCGCGTCGTTGTTTGCCGGCGGACTGGCAACCTTGTTGCAAACCCTCGGCCTGCCGTTCTTCGGCTGCCAGCTACCGCTGGTACAAGGGGTTTCGTTCGCAGGCGTGGCAACCATGGGCGCCATTCTCAGCAGCCAGGATGGCGGCGGTCTGCCGGGGGTGCTCGGTGCGGTGATGGCAGCGTCGTTCATTGGCTTTCTCATTACCCCGGTGTTCTCGCGCATCACCAAGTTCTTCCCGCCGCTGGTGACCGGTATCGTCATCACCACCATCGGCCTCACCCTGATGCCTGTCGCCGCACGCTGGGTCATGGGCGGCAACAGTGCCTCACCGGAGTTCGGCAGCGTGGCCAACATCGGCTTGGCGGCACTGACCTTCGCCATCGTCCTGGTGCTGAGCAAGCTGGGCAGCGCGACCATCTCGCGTCTGTCAATCCTGCTGGCCATGGTCATCGGCACCCTGATCGCCTGGTCGCTGGGCATGACCGACTTCAGCAAGGTCACCGAAGGCCCGATCTTCGCCTTCCCCACTCCGTTCCATTTCGGCATGCCGACCTTCCACATCGCCGCGATCCTGTCGATGTGCATCGTGATCATGGTGACCCTGGTGGAAACCTCGGCAGACATCCTCGCCGTGGGTGAGATCATCGACACCAAGGTCGACTCCAAGCGTCTGGGCAACGGCCTGCGCGCCGACATGGCCTCAAGCATCCTGGCGCCGATCTTCGGCTCCTTCACCCAGAGCGCCTTCGCCCAGAACGTCGGTCTGGTGGCCGTGACCGGGGTCAAGAGCCGCTACGTGGTGGCCACCGGTGGTGTGATTCTGGTGGTCCTGGGTCTGCTGCCGATCATGGGTCGCATCATCGCCGCAGTACCTACCCCGGTACTGGGTGGCGCCGGCATCGTGCTGTTCGGCACCGTGGCAGCCAGCGGCATCCGCACCCTGTCGACGGTCAACTACAAGAACAACGTCAACCTGATCATCGTCGCCGCCTCCCTGGGCTTCGGCATGATCCCGATCGCTGCGCCGACCTTCTACCACAACTTCCCGAGCTGGTTCGAAACCATCTTCCACTCGGGCATCAGTTCCGCAGCGATCATGGCCATCCTGCTGAACCTGCTGTTCAACCACGTCAAGACCGGCAATTCGGACCAACAGTCGGTGTTCGCCGCCGCCTACGAACGCACCATCCAGTACTCGGACATCTCGTGCCTGCGTGATGGCGACTACTTTAAAGATGGCAAGCTGTTCGACGCCGAAGGCAACGAAGTGCCCGTGATGGAAATCGACGAAGATGGCAACCAAGCGCCCCGGCGCAAAGCGTTAGCCGAGCACTGATCGCCCGTAGAGGTGATCGAGGGGAGCCGATGCGCATCGTCGGCTCCCCTTTTTCTTTGTTCTGAACTGGCCCGATGCCGCGGCGCTTTGTTCGCGGGCAACCCGCTCCGACAGGTTCTCCAGCACTCTCAGTAGCGGCGCGGTACCTGTGGAAGCGGGTTTACCCGCGAAAGGGCCGCTGCGATGTCACTCGAACAACGCATCCAGCGCCTGCTCAAGGCGCGTCACCGCAATGACCTGCAAACCTGCCGGCGCCTCCTTCGGCGCATTGCCCTTGGGCACGATCGCGCGCTTGAAACCATGCTTGGCAGCTTCCTTGAGGCGCTCCTGACCACTGGGTACAGGGCGTACTTCGCCAGACAAGCCGATCTCGCCGAACACCAGCAACCCATGGGCCAGCGGGCGGTTGCGCAGGCTGGACATCACCGCTGCGAGCAGCGCCAGGTCCGACGCCGTCTCCAGCACCTTCACCCCGCCCACCACGTTGAGGAACACGTCCTGATCATGGGTGGGAATGCCGCCATGGCGGTGCAACACCGCCAGCAGCATGGCCAGGCGGTTCTGGTCCAGCCCCAGGGTGACCCGGCGAGGGTTGGCCAGGTGGCTGTCGTCCACCAACGCCTGGACTTCCACCAGCATCGGCCGGGTGCCCTCCCAGGTGGCCATGACCACGCTGCCGGGAACCTCCTCCTGGGTGCGGTTGAGGAAGATCGCCGACGGGTTGGAGACCTCCTTGAGTCCTCGGTCGGTCATGCCGAACACGCCCAGTTCGTTGACGGCGCCGAAGCGGTTCTTCACCGCCCGCAGCAGGCGCAGGCGGCCATCGGACTCGCCTTCGAAATACAGCACGGTGTCGACCATGTGCTCCAGCACCCGCGGCCCGGCCAGCGAGCCCTCCTTGGTGACGTGCCCCACCAGGAAGATCGCCGTACCGCTCTGCTTGGCATAACGCACCAACAATGCCGTGCTCTCGCGCACCTGGGCGACGCCGCCGGGGGCCGACTGCAACTGCTCGGTGAAGATGGTCTGGATCGAGTCGATGACCATGACCCGGGGCTTTTCCACCCGTGCGGTGGCGATGATCGTCTCGATGCAGGTCTCGGTCATCACCTTGAGCTGTTCCTGGGGCAGGCCCAGGCGCCGTGAGCGCATGGCCACCTGCTGCTGGGACTCCTCCCCGGTGACATACAGGGCCGGCATGCGGGTGGCGATGTTGCACAGGGTCTGCAGGAGGATGGTCGACTTGCCGATACCAGGGTCGCCGCCGATGAGCACCACCGAGCCATCCACCAGGCCGCCGCCGAGCACTCGGTCGAGTTCGGTGCTGCTGGTGGTAAAGCGCGGGATTTCCTCGACGCTGACTTCGGCCAGGGTCTTGATCTGCGCCTGTTGCCCAGCCCAGCCGGTACGCCCGGCCGGCGCCGCGGCGCCACCGCTTTCGATCATGGTTTCGACCAGGGTGTTCCAGGCCCCGCATTCGCCGCACTGGCCTGCCCATTTGGGAAAGGTTGCGCCGCACTCGGTGCAGCCATACAAGCGCTTGGCCTTGGCCATGGGCTCAGTCTCCTGGAAAAATCGCCATGATAGCCGAGCCGGACGTGTCTCGAACGCGCTCAGGGGCGACAAAACTATTCGCTCTAAGCGAAGTCTGTAATCGCGATGCAACGCATGAAGCGCATTGCTGGCTTACACTGCGATTTACCTCTCCATTTGTTACAAGGAATAAACCATGGGCATGCTCAGTGAATTCAAGGCCTTCGCGGTCAAGGGAAATGTCGTCGACATGGCAGTCGGTATCATCATCGGAGCGGCCTTTGGCAAGATCGTATCGTCCTTCGTCGGCGACGTGGTCATGCCACCGCTGGGCCTGTTGATTGGCGGCGTGGACTTCAGCGACCTGGCCATCACCCTCAAGGCCGCCGAAGGTGACGTGCCGGCGGTAGTGCTGGCCTACGGCAAGTTCATCCAGACGGTGATCGACTTCCTGATCGTCGCCTTCGCCATCTTCATGGGCATCAAGGCGATCAATCGCCTCAAGCGTGAAGAGGCCGTGGCGCCGAGCGCACCGCCTGTGCCGAGCGCCGAGGAAACCCTGCTGACCGAGATCCGCGACCTGCTCAAGGCGCAGAATCGGCAGTGACACAAGGGCCCGCCGGGAGCAGGCAAGCGTAACCCTCCTGCTCCGTGGCATCCTCTTCGCGGGTGAACCCGCCCCCACCGGGGCCAGCGCCGACCTGTGGGGGCGGGTTTACCCACGGCGTTTACCAGTAGTTCTCCACCGCCACCTGCCCTGGCCGCTTGCTCAGGCTCAACTGCAGGTCCCGCGCCTTCAGGACCTTGCGCGTGTCATCGATCATGTCCGGGTTGCCGCACAGCATGATGCGTGAATGCTCCGGCGACAGCGCCAGCCCCGCCGCCTTTTCCAGCTCACCGTTTTCGATCAGCGTGGTGATCCGCGCATTGAGCGCACCCGGATACGCCTCACGGGTGACCACCGGAATGAACTGCAGCTTGCCCGCGAATTCCGCCAGGTACTCACGTTGCTCGAGGCCTGCAATCAGGTCCAGATAGGCCAGCTCCTTCGCTTCGCGCACCGAATACACCAGCTTGATGTGCTCGAAACGCTCCCAGGCTTCGAAGTCCTGAAGGATCGACATGAACGGCGCGATGCCGGTGCCTGTCGCCAGCAACCACAGGTCGCGGCCGCCAACGAAGCGGTCGAGGGTCAGGTAGCCGAAGGCCTGGCGGTCGATCAGCAAGGTATCGCCCTCACCCAGACGGCTCAACTCGCTGGTGAACTCGCCCCCCGGCACGACGATGGAAAAGAAGTCGAGAAACTCGTCATGGGGCGCGCTGACCATCGAGTACGCCCGCCATACCACGCTGCCGTCGGCCTTGGTCACGCCCAGGCGCGCGAACTGCCCGGAGCGGAAGCGAAAGCCTGGATCGCGGGTGACCCGCAGAGTGAACAGGCTGGAGGTGAGCGGCTGGACCTCGAGCAGGGTCTGACGGGTGAATTTGTCGGCGCTGGCGGTCATGACGGACTCCATCGGGCAGGTGCGCCCAGTGTCGCCCAAAGCGCCAGGGATGAACACCGATGGTTTGTAGGGCCTCCATCGTACAAGCGGACGGCAAAGCCCTGTAGAATCGCGCCTTTGAAGCTCGACGTGGCCTGCGTCGAACAGATTGGTACCCGAGCCCTACGCCATGCCCCTGCTGACCAGCCCCTTCGCCGAACTTGACCTGATCCGCCAGCCGGATCAGGCCAACGACCCCTTGCAAGCCTTCGACGCCGCCGACCAGTACCTGCTGGAGCACCTGGCCAGCCAGGCGCCTGCCGCCGATTGCCGGGTACTGGTGCTCAACGACAGCTTCGGCGCCCTGGCCACCAGCCTGGCGGGCCAGTTGCCGGTCGTCAGCAGCGGCGACTCGCACCTGGGCCGCGTGGCGCTGGAGAAGAACCTCGCGCGCAACGGCAAGCCGTTCGACAGCGTGCCCTTCGTGCCGGCCAGCGAGACCTGGCAAGGGACGTTCGACCGGGTGCTGGTGCGCGTGCCCAAGACCCTGGCCTTGCTTGAAGAACAACTGATTCGCCTGCAAGGCCACCTGGCCCCTGGCGCCGAGGTGATCGCAGGCGCCATGATCAAGCACCTGCCACGCGCGGCAGGTGACCTGATGGAGAAGTACATCGGTCCGGTTCAGGCGTCGCTGGCGCAGAAGAAGGCCCGGCTGTTGACCGCCACCGCTGCCGAGCGCCCGAGCGCCCAATCGCCCTACCCTACCCGTTATCGCCTGGAGGCTCCGGCCCTGGAGCTGATCAACCACGCCAATGTGTTCTGCCGCGAAGGGCTGGACATCGGCACCCGCGCCTTCCTCCCGCACCTACCGCGCAACCTGGGCCAGGCCCGCGTCGCGGACCTTGGCTGCGGCAATGGTGTGCTGGCGATCGCCAGCGCGCTGGCCAACCCCGAGGCCCATTACACGCTGGTCGACGAGTCGTACATGGCGGTGCAGTCGGCCCGCGAGAACTGGCAGGCGGCCCTGGGTGAGCGGGATGTGGAAATCCGCGCCGCCGATGGTCTGGCGGGGCTGGAGAAACAGTCGCTGGACGTGGTGCTGTGCAACCCGCCGTTCCACCAGCAGCAGGTCGTAGGAGATTTCCTAGCCTGGCGCATGTTCCAGCAGGCCCGTGAGGCGTTGGTCGTGGGTGGGGCGCTGTACATCGTCGGCAACCGCCACCTGGGCTATCACAGCAAGCTGGGGCGGTTGTTCCGAGGGGTCGAGCAAGTAGCGGCGACGCCGAAGTTCGTGATTCTCAAGGCCCGCAAGTAACCTGATCGGGGCCGCCTTGCGGCCCCAGGGTTCAATGAGTGCTCAACCCCGCCGCACTCATGAACATCCGCATCAGCCAGGCCACCACGCCGAGGGCGGCCACGCTGCCCGCCCAGATCAGCACCAGCCAGCCCAGACGCTGCCACAAGGGCTTCTTCTGTTCAGCCATCATCACCCGTCCTCCTAGTGATAGCCCTGGTCATGGGTCACCTTGCCGCGGAACACGTAGTAGCTCCAGAAGGTGTATCCCAGGATGAACGGCAGGATGAACAACGTCCCCACCAGCATGAAGCCCTGGCTCTGTGGCGGTGCCGCGGCATCCCAGATGGAGATCGACGGCGGGATGATGTTCGGCCAAAGGCTTATGCCCAAGCCGCTGTAACCCAGGAAGATCAGCACCAGCGTCAGCAGGAACGGGGTGTAGTGCGCATTGCGCGCCACCGCCCGCAACAGGCCGTAGAAGGTCACCAACACCAGGATCGGCACCGGCATGAACCAGATCAGGTTGGGCATGCTGAACCAGCGGTCGGCGATCTGCGGATAGGCCAGCGGCGTCCACAGGCTGACGATACCGATCACCGCCAGCAGCACCAGCGCCAGGGGCCGCCCCAGGTCATGCATCTGCTGTTGCAGCGGGCCTTCGGTCTTCATGATCAGCCAGGTGCAACCAAGCAGGCTGTAGGCCACGATCAGGCCTACCCCGGAGAACAGGCTGAACGGGGTCAACCAGTCGAACGCCCCGCCGGCATAGTGGCGGTCGACCACTTTGAAACCTTCGATGAAGGCCCCCAGGGCCACGCCCTGGAAGAAGGTCGCCACCAGCGAACCCCAGATGAACGCCTTGTCCCAGAGGTGGCGCTTCTGCGCCGTGGCCTTGAAGCGGAATTCGAACGCCACACCCCGGAAGATCAACCCCACCAACATCAGGATCAGCGGCAGGTACAGCGCTTCGAGCACCACCGAGTAGGCCATCGGGAAGGCACCGAACAACCCCGCGCCCCCCAGCACCAGCCAAGTCTCGTTGCCGTCCCATACGGGGGCCACGGTGTTCATCATCACATCACGGTCACGCTCTGCCTTGACGAAGGGGAAGAGCATGCCGATCCCCAGGTCGAAGCCGTCCATCACTACGTACATCATCACACCGAAGATGATGATCACGGCCCAGATCAACGGAAGGTCGATACCCATGGCTCAGTTCCCCTTGCTCAGACTGGCGGAATCGGCCTGATGGCCTTCATCGGCGGCGGACAGCGGCCGCGCCGGCGTGCGTTGCTGGCCAGGCCCGCCAGGATTGTGCTCATCGCCCTCGCCGGTCTTCGGCCCTTTGCGCACCAGGCGCATCATGTAGCCAAGGCCGGTGCCGAACAGCGCGAAGTAGACCACCACGAAGATCACCAATGTCAGGCCCAACTGACCGTAGCTGTGGTTGGAAACCCCATCGGCGGTGCGCATCAGGCCATAGACCACCCAAGGTTGACGGCCGATTTCAGTGGTGAACCAGCCGGCCAGCAGCGCGATCAACCCCGACGGCCCCATCCACAGCACCAGGTGCAGGAATGGCCGCGAGCTATACAACGTGCCGCGCTTGCGCAGCCACAGGCTCCAGAAACCGACGGCGATCATCAGAAGGCCCAGGCCGACCATGACCCGGAACGACCAGAACACGATGGTCGAGTTGGGACGGTCTTCGGGCGGGAACTCCTTCATCGCCGGGACCTGCTTGTCCAGACTGTGGGTCAGGATCAGGCTGCCGAGCGCCGGGATCTCGATCTTGAAGTGGGTGGTCTCGGCCTTCATGTCCGGGATGCCGAACAGGATCAGCGGCGTCGGCTCACCGGGCTTGTTTTCCCAATGGCCTTCGATAGCGGCGATCTTCACAGGCTGGTGCTTGAGGGTATTCAAACCATGGAAGTCACCGATCACCGCCTGAATCGGCGCGACGATCAGCGCCATCCACATGGCCATCGACAGCATCTTGCGCACCGCCGGGTTGTCCCGCCCGCGCAGCAGGTGCCAGGCGGCCGAGGCGCCGACGAAGAAGGCCGTGGAGACGAACGCGGCAGTGGCCATGTGCATCAGGCGGAAGGGGAAGGACGGGTTGAATATCACCGCCAGCCAGTCCACCGGGACCACCCGACCATCGATGATCTCGTGGCCCTGGGGCGTCTGCATCCAGCTGTTGGAGGCCAGGATCCAGAACGTCGAGACCAGCGTCCCGAGCGCCACCATGACCGTGGAGAAGAAGTGCAGGCCTCGACCGACGCGGTTCCAGCCAAACAGCATGACGCCCAGGAAGCCCGCCTCGAGGAAGAAGGCCGTGAGCACTTCGTAGGTCAGCAAGGGGCCGGTGATTGCGCCCGCAAAGTCAGAGAAACGGCTCCAGTTGGTGCCGAACTGATACGCCATGACCAGGCCTGAGACCACACCCATGCCGAAGTTGACGGCAAAGATCTTGGACCAGAAGTGGTAGAGGTCACGGTAGGTGTTGTTGCCGGTCCTGAGCCAGAGGCCCTCAAGAACCGCCAGGTAGCTCGCCAGGCCAATGGTGATGGCCGGGAACAGGATATGAAAGGATACGGTAAACGCAAACTGGATTCGGGCGAGCTCCAAGGCCTCTAAACCGAACATAGTGCTTCCTCTTCAGGTAATCCGGCGTTCGGGCTCGTGACCCTGACGCCCACTGCCCCCACGGTTATCGAGTGCGCTGTTGTGGAATTGTTCTGTTCGATCGCAGGGATTGCGGCCAATGGCCAGATCGTTGCATTTGGAACGATTGACCCAAGTCAACGACTGCTGGCAAGCATAGACCCGAATGCGCCGCCGAGCCGTGTGGTTGATTGCCGCGTGACCGGTTGTCCCACCGTCTTGAAGGGGCGTGAAAAAGCTGCCTGTCTCGGCAAACAGCAACCGTTTGTTACAAACAGGTGATACCCTGCAGCGCCTCCCCGTACCGAGGTCAAGGCTCACCGAGATGTCCGATTCCACCCCGCTTATGCTGCGCCAGCATCGCCCCTTCCTGGCGTTCTGGCTGGCCCGTGTGTTCACCGCCAGCGGCTTCCAGATGCTCACCGTCGCCATCGGCTGGCACCTCTACCAGTTGACCGGCAACGTCCTGGACCTGGGCCTGGTGGGACTGGTGGAGTTTGCCCCGCGGGTGCTGTTCATGCTGCACACCGGCCACGTCGCCGACCGCTATGACCGGCGCCGTGTCGCCGCCCTGTGCCAGAGTCTGCAGGCACTGATCGCCCTGGCGCTGGCCATGGGCAGTGCCACCGACAACGTCAGCCGCGAACTGATCTTCGTGCTGGCCTTCCTGCTTGGCGCCACCCGTTCCTTCGAAATGCCCGCCACCCAGGCACTGCTGCCTAACGTGGTGCCTCCAAGTCTGTTTCCCCGCGCCGTGGCGGCCTCGGCATCGGCGACCCAGGCGGCGACCATCGTCGCTCCGGCCGTGGGTGGCTTTCTCTATGCCTTTGGCAGCATCTGGGTGTACGGACCGACCGTGGCGCTCTACGTCATCGCCTGCCTGCTCACCCTGAGCCTCGATGCCCGCCAACAGGTCGCCCAGCGCGGACGCGCCAGCCTGGAGTCCCTGCTGGCCGGGATCCGCTTCATCCGCAGCCGCCCGGACATCTTCGGCGCGATCTCCCTGGACTTGTTCGCCGTGCTGCTTGGCGGCGCCACGGCCTTGTTGCCGGTGTTCGCCAAGGACATCCTGCTGACCGGCGCCTGGGGCCTGGGTCTGCTGCGCTCGGCACCAGCGGTGGGGGCGCTGCTGATGTCCCTGTGGCTGGCGCGTTTTCCGGTGGAGCGCAAAGTGGGCCTGACCATGTTCACCGCCGTCGGTGTGTTCGGCGTGGCCACCATCGCTTTCGGTCTGTCGACCTCGTTCTGGTTCTCCCTCGCGGTGCTGGTGGTACTGGGCGCGGCGGACATGATCAGCATGGTCATCCGCGGCGCCTTCGTGCAGCTGGAGACGCCGGATGAGATGCGCGGACGGGTCAGTGCGGTGAACGGGCTGTTCATCGGTGCCTCGAACCAGTTGGGTGAATTCGAGTCCGGGGTGACGGCGCACTGGTTCGGCACCGTGCCGGCGGTGGTGCTCGGTGGTGTGGGCACATTGGTGGTGACCGGGGCCTGGATGAAGTTGTTCCCGACCTTGGCCAAGCGCGACAAGCTGCACGGCGACTGAAACCACCGTTCGCGGGTAAACCCCACCGGGATTGCGTCGCTCTTGAGACTTGCGCCGTTCATGTGGGTGCGTTTACCCCCGAACGGGCAGGCACAGTCAGCAGCTTCCCACCGGCCATAGGCCCTTGCCACCCATGCTGGTATGATGCGCGGCTTTTTTGCGCCCCACACAAATGCAGGCATCGTCGACGGTCTGTGCTTTGCTGATTGGGGACGATTCAATCGCGGCGCCGGGGGCGCCTTGGGGAGCGGGCATGCTGGAAAGGCTGTTTCAACTAAACGCACACAACACCAACGTGCGCACCGAGATTCTCGCGGGCGTCACCACCTTCCTGGCCATGGCCTACATCCTGTTCGTCAACCCGAGCATCCTCGGCGAGACCGGCATGGACAAAGGCGCGATCTTCGTCGCCACGTGCCTTGCCGCCGCCATCGGCTCGGTGACCATGGGCCTGATCGCCAACTACCCCATCGCCCTGGCACCGGGCATGGGCCTGAACGCCTTCTTCACCTACACCGTGGTCCTGCACATGGGCCACACCTGGCAGGTGGCCCTGGGCGCGGTCTTCCTCTCGGCGGTGCTGTTCTTCCTGCTGTCGATCTTCCGCATCCGCGAATGGATCGTTAACAGCATTCCACTGCCGCTGCGCTCGGCCATCGCCGCCGGCATCGGGCTGTTCCTGGCGCTGATCGCCCTGCACAACGCAGGTATCGTCGTGGACAACCCGGCCACCCTGGTAGGCTTGGGCGACCTCAAGCAACCCGCACCGATCCTGGCGACCCTGGGCTTCTTCCTGATCGTGGCCCTGGAGGCCATGAAAGTCCGCGGCGCCGTGCTGATCGGCATTTTGGCGGTGACCCTGGCCTCGATCCTGATGGGCGTGACGCCGTTCGGTGGCGTGGTGTCCATGCCGCCCTCGCTGGCGCCGACCTTCCTGCAACTGGACATCAAGGGCGCCCTGGACGTCGGCCTGATCAGCGTGATCTTTGCCTTCCTGTTCGTCGACCTGTTCGACAACTCCGGCACCTTGATCGGCGTGGCCAAGCGCGCCGGCCTGATGGGCAAGGACGGCCACATGCCGAAGATGGGCCGGGCCCTGATCGCCGACAGCACCGCCGCCATGGCCGGCTCGCTGCTGGGCACCTCGACCACCACCAGCTACATCGAATCCGCCGCGGGCGTGAGCGCCGGCGGCCGCACGGGCCTGACCGCCATCGTGGTCGCGATCCTGTTCCTGCTGGCGCTGTTCTTCGCGCCATTGGCCGGTAGCGTACCGGCCTTCGCCACCGCGCCCGCGCTGCTGTTCGTCGCGGTGCTGATGGCCTCGGGCCTGGCGGAAATAAACTGGGACGACGTCACCGAAGCCGCGCCGGTGGTGGTCACCGCCCTGGCCATGCCGCTGACCTACTCGATCGCCAACGGCATCGCCTTCGGCTTCATCACCTGGACCGCCATCAAGCTGATCTCCGGCCGCTACCGCGACCTGAACTCGGCGCTGGTGATCCTTTCCATCCTGTTCGTCATCAAGCTGGGCTGGTTCAACGCATGAGTGCTGTTTTCGACCCTTCCGCCTATTCCACGCAGCTTGAGGGCAAAGTCGCCCGGCTGCGTGAACTGCTGGCGCCGTTCGGCGCGCCGGAGCCGGCCGTCTTCGACTCGCCACGCGAGCACTATCGCCTGCGCGCCGAGTTTCGCCTGTGGCGCGAGGAGGGCCAGCGCCACTACGCGATGTTCGCCCCGGGCGAGAAACACCAGGCGATCCTGATCGACGATTTCCCCATCGCGAGCGAACAGATCAACGCCCTGATGCCGCGCCTGAAGGCCGCCTGGCAGGCCAGCGAGGAGCTGGGTAACCGCCTCTTCCAGGTGGAGTTCCTCACCACCCTGGCCGGCGATGCCATGATCACCCTGTGCTACCACCGCCCGCTCGATGAGGCCTGGGAAGCCGCTGCACGGCAATTGTCCGAGGACCTGGGCGTCAGCATCATCGGCCGCTCCAAGGGCAAGCGCCTGGTCATCGGTCGCGACTATGCCGTGGAAAAACTGGATGTGGCTGGCCGCGTATTCAGCTATCGCCAGCCCGAAGGCGCCTTCACCCAGCCCAACGGCGCGGTGAACCAGAAGATGCTGAGCTGGGCCTTCGAGGCCATCGGCGATCGTGAGGATGATCTGCTGGAGCTCTATTGCGGCAACGGCAACTTCACCCTGCCGTTGGCCACCCGCGTGCGCCAGGTGCTGGCGACCGAAATCAGCAAGACATCGGTCAATGCCGCGCTGAGCAACCTGGATGAGAACGGAGTGGACAACGTGCGTCTGGTGCGCCTGTCGGCCGAAGAGCTGACCCAGGCGCTGAACGAGGTGCGTCCGTTCCGTCGCCTGGAAGGCATCGACCTGAAAAGCTACGACTTCGGCACGGTGTTCGTCGACCCGCCGCGCGCCGGCATGGACCCCGACACCTGCGAACTGACCCGCCGCTTCGAGCGGATCCTGTACATCTCGTGCAACCCCGAGACACTGGCGGCCAACATCGCCCAGTTGCAGGACACCCACCGCATCGAGCGTTGCGCGCTGTTCGACCAGTTCCCGTACACCCACCACATGGAAAGCGGCGTACTGCTGGTTCGACGCTGATCCGCGCAATGGCGGGGTCGCCCTGGCCCCGCCACTGGCAGCAAGGAGCGATGTGCCAATGGACCAGTTGAGCGCCATGCAGACCTTTCGCCGGGTCGTCGACCTCGGCAGTTTCAGCGCCGCCGCCGTCCAGGCCGGCGTGTCCCACACCGTACTGTCACGCCAGGTGAAGAATCTCGAGCGCCAGCTCGGCACGCAACTGCTCACCCGAACCACGCGCCGGCTGCACCTGACAGAAGCCGGGGGGCTGTTCTATCGTCACTGCGTGCAGATCCTCGAACAGATGCAGGCCATGGCCCTGGAGTTGTCCGAGCACCAGCAACAACCGACCGGCACTTTGCGCTTGAGCGTGTCCACCGCCTTTGGCGAACTGGAGCTGGGGCGATGGTTGCCAGACTTCGTCGAACGCCATGAGCGCCTGCAGATCGAGCTCAACTGCACAGACCGCTTCGTCGACTTGCTAGCGGAAGAAACCGATGTCTGCCTACGGGTCACCGACCACCTACCCGACTCCAGCCTAGTGGCACGCAGACTGGCGACCAGCGACGTCGTGCTGGTCGCCGCGCCAGCCTACCTCCAGCGCCATGGCACACCCAGCACACCCGACGCACTCGCCGCCCACCCGCTGCTCGGCTACAGCCAACTGCTGCACCCACAACGGCTGTTGCTCACTGGCGCCAATGACGAGCAGCGCCAGGTCCTGATGCCTTCGCGCCTGAGCGCCAACTCGCCCATGGCCTTGCGCGCCGCCGCCATCGGAGGCCTGGGCATCGCCAGCTTCGATCGCTTCATCGTTCATGACGCCCTGCGTGATGGGCGATTGGTGCCGGTGCTCGCGCAATGGTCACTGCCCCCACGCACCCTCTATGCCGTATACCCCCAAAGCCGTTACCTGGCTCCCAAGGTCCGTGCCCTGCTCGATTATGTACAGGCGTACTACGCCCAACCGCGCTGGCAAGACTGACCTGTGCACAAAGAGCACAAGTCATGAACATTGAATAATGTATTTGTGCGAAAACAGATTGATTAACCTTCGCCTCACACCCATCACGCGAAGGAGTCACCCCATGAAAGCACTGCACGCGCTGTTCACCGGTCTGACCTTGGTCACCCTGGCCGGCGCGGCTCTTGCCGCCAACGATAGGCTGGTCTCGGTCCCTGACAGTACCACCCTGAAATGGCAGGACGTGCCAGGAACCCAAGGCGTGGTGAGCTTTGCCAATGTCGAAGGTGAGCTGTTCGGCAACGGCCCCTACTCGGCCTTCGTGAAGTTCCGCAAAGGCACCGACAACGGCCTGCATATGCACAGCCAGACCCTGCCGACAGTGGTGCTCAGCGGCACATTCTATGCGGTGATCGATGGCAAGCGCACCGAGTACCCGGCGGGCGCCTACTACCAACTGCCTGCCAAGCTGGTGCATCAGAGCGGTTGCACCGCAGTTGCCGATTGCCTGTTGTTCCAGTACCAGGCCGATGCATTCGACCTGGTTCCAGCCAAAGGCTAAGCGTCTGGGGCCGCGACGCGGCCCCGATTCACTCAGAAGTCGAAGAACACCGTCTCCCCTTCCCCCTGAATACGGATATCGAAGCGATACGCCGTCTTCCCATCCACCTCGCAACGTCGGGCGATCAACGTCTCACGCCGCTGCGGCTGCTCGATCAGGTTGAGCACCGGACACTTGGCGTTGGCCTCGCCTTCATCATCGAAGTACAAGCGCGTATGCAGGTGGATGTTGATCCCCCGCGCGAACAGACTGATGTTGATGTGCGGTGCCATGGGCACGCCTGCGGCATTGCTCACCACACCTGGCTTGACCGTGTGCAGGGTCCATTCGCCGGCATCGAAGGTGGTGGCGGTGCGACCAAAGCTGTTGAAGGGGTTCTCGTGGTGATACTGATCCTGGTATTCACCGTTGGCATCGGCCTGCCAGAACTCCAGGAACGAGTCACGCACCAGGTGCCCGTTGCCGTCGTACACATGACCGATCAGCAGGATGTGCTCGCCCAACGCGTCCGGTTTGGCCAAGCGATTCCAGATCTCCTGATCACGGGTGGGGTTGCCGGCCGCTTCCAGGGCCAGGCCGATGTGCACGTAGGGGCCGGCAGTCTGCGAAGGGGTTTCCGGCAGCAGTTCGATAGGCATGACGGGGTTCCTCAGCAGTTTTCGAAGTGCGTCTTGCGCTGGCCGCGCAGCACGATGTCAAAGCGGTACGCCAGGCAGTCCATCGGGTTGGCGTTATTCATGTCGAGCTTGGCGATCAGCCGCTGCACGGCATCAGGGTTGGCGATCGACTTGACGATCGGGCACAGCGGGATCAGCGGGTCACCCTCGAAGTACAGCTGGGTGATCAACCGGGTGGCGATCGACGGGCCGCTGACCGACACATGGATATGCGCCGGGCGCCAGTCATTGGGGCCATTGCGCCATGGGTAAGGGCCAGGCTTGATGGTGCGGAAGCTGTAATAGCCATCACGGTCGGTCAGGCTGCGGCCGACACCGCCGAAGTTCGGGTCCAGCGGGGCCAGGTAGCGATCGTTCTTGTGCCGGTAGCGGCCGCCGGCATTGGCTTGCCACATTTCCACCAGGGTGTCGGGCACCGGCTGGCCATACTGGTCGACCACTCGGCCTGCGACGATGATGCGCTCACCAATCGGCAGACCACCGTGGTTGAAGTTGAGCAACAGATCATTGTCGTGAGGGCCGAAGCCCAGATGGGAAAAGTCCGGCCCGGTGCTTTCACTGATCGACTGCGGGATGCTGACCAATGCCTGGCGTGGCGAACGGGCCACGGAGGTCTTGTAGTCGGGCGTGAAGGCCTTGGGGTGCCAGTTGCGATCACGGATCACGAAGCGGCTGGTGTCCTGGGCGGGCATGCCGTGTTCCTCTCTTGGAATTGTCGGGCACCTGTGCGTGGCAGGTGGACATGCAGTTTCGGATAGGTCATGGGACATGAACATTGAAAACAGCGCCACCTTACATAACCATATGGTTATGCATTCACAGATTGGCTGACACTCGAAACAGCCCTGAACTAATCTTTGTGCTCATGTTTCAAGCCCCGGAGAACACTACATGGAATGGCGAAAAGGCCGGCGCAGCGACAATGTGGTCGATGCCCGAGGTGAAGGGGGTGGTGGCGGCATGCGCTTTGGCGGTGGCAAAGGGCTGGGGCTCGGCGCCATCCTGCTGATCGTCGGCATCGGCTGGATCACCGGGCAGGACCCGCTGCAAATCCTCGGTCAGCTCGCCGGCCAGATGGAGCAACAGCAGCAACAGGCGCCGTCTGGCGCGGGCGGCAAGGCGCCTCCAACCAATGACGAGCAGGCCGAGTTCGTCGCCTCGATCCTGGGCGACACCGAGGACACCTGGAAGGCCTTGTTCGCCCAGGCTGGCAAGCAATACCGCGACCCCAAGCTGGTGCTGTTCAGTGGCCAGGTGAACTCCGCCTGTGGTTTCGCCTCCTCGGCGGTCGGACCGTTCTACTGCCCGGCAGACCAGCGGGTGTACCTGGACATGACCTTCTTCCGCGAGATGGAAACCCGCTTTGCCGCCGCCGGCGACTTCGCCCAGGCCTATGTGATCGCCCACGAGATCGGCCATCACGTGCAGACCTTGCTTGGCGTCTCGGCCAAGGTCGATGCGGCCCGGCGCAACGGTCAGCGCATGGAAGGCGACAACGGCCTGCTGGTCCGTCAAGAGCTGCAGGCCGATTGCCTGGCGGGCGTCTGGGCCTACCAGGCCCAAAAGCGCCTGAACTGGCTGGAGCCCGGCGATGTGGAAGAAGCCCTCAACGCCGCCAACGCCATTGGCGACGACCGCCTTCAGCAGCAGGGCCAGGGCCGTGTGGTGCCGGACTCCTTCACCCATGGCACCTCGCAGCAGCGGGTGCGCTGGTTCAAGACCGGCTTCGCCAGCGGGGATGTGAACCGCTGCGATACTTTCGGTGCACGTAGCCTCTGACAGACCGGGCCGCTTTGCGGCCCATCGCAGGCTTCGCCCCCCCCCCCCCCCGGTAACCTTCTGTAGGCACTGGTGAGGCCTGCGATAGGTTGCAACGCAGTCTCCTGCCATCTCCAAAACGCAAACGTTTTCAGTGGGTTACAAATCTGCTGAAAAAGCGTTTCAGCTTCACCTCGCCTTGCCGATAACTCCAGACATGAATCAGCGGGCGCCGATAACAACAATGCCCAGCGATTGGAGATCAAGCGAGCGAAAATCAATTTTCTGGAGAGCGTGCCATGAACGGCTGGTTTGCCAATATCAGCGTCAACCTCAAACTCGGATTGGGCTTCGGCCTGGTCCTGCTTCTGACCGGCCTTCTGGCCCTGACCGGCTGGACCAGCCTGGGCGGCCTGATCGATCGCAGCAACTGGATGAGCGACATCACCAAGCTCAACAGTGACCTGACCAACCTGCGCGTGGCGCGCCTGCAGTACATGCTGACCAACGGCGACGACACCTCGGCCGCCAACGTGCTAAACAAGCTCGACGCCTTCGGTGCCCAGCAACAGCACCTGGTCAACACCTTCAAGAGCCCCGAGAACGTCAAGCTGCTGCGCGAGCAGGGCGATACCATCGCCAAGTACCGGGTCTCGCTGGACAAGATGCGCAAGGCCTACAAAGCCAGCCTCGCCGCCCGCAGTGGCATGGACCAGGCCGCACGCCAGGCCAGCGAAGCGCTCGCCGCCATCGAGACCAGCAGCCGCGACGCCCTGGCGCGCACCTCCAGTGATCCAGCCACCCTGGAGCAGTTCCTGGCGATCAGCCAGGCCAAAGAGCAATTCGTCCAGTTGCGCCTGGATGCCCGTGGCTACATTGCCGATCTCACCAGCGAGGCCGAGCAGACCGCCAGCCGCCAAGTCGAGAAAACCCTGGGGGAAATCGACAACCTCAAGCGCCGCCTGCCAGGCGAGACCGCCCGCATCCAGTCGTTCGAAACAGCCATGACCGGCTACCGCGATGCCCTGCGCCAGTTCCGCGACGCCATCGCCGAGGTCGCCGTGGCCCGCGCGGAGATGACCGTCGAAGGCGCCGACATCGTCAAGCGCAGCGACCAGCTGTACCAGATCCAGCTGGATCGTCGCGACAGCGAAAGCGCCCAGGCCCGCAGCCTGCAGACCATCGCCACGCTGCTGGCACTGCTGGTCGGCGTGCTGGCGGCATTCCTCATCACCCGCCAGATCACTCGCCCTTTGCGTGAGACCCTGGTGGTTGTGGAAAAAATCGCCAATGGCGATCTGACCGAGAACCTGCGCGTCACCCGTCGCGACGAACTCGGCGCGTTGCAGCAAGGCATCGCGCGCATGGGCACGACCCTGCGCGAGCTGATCACCGGCATCCGCGATGGCGTTACCCAGATCGCCAGCGCCGCCGAGGAGCTGTCGGCGGTGACCGAGCAGACCAGCGCGGGTGCCAACAGCCAGAAAGTCGAGACCGACCAAGTGGCCACTGCCATGCACGAAATGGCCGCCACCGTGCAGGAAGTAGCGCGCAACGCCGAGCAAGCCTCTCATGCCGCCACCGGTGCCGATGAAGAAGCCCGCGCCGGTGATCGAGTGGTGGGCGAGGCGATCAACCAGATCGAGCGCCTGGCCTCGGAAGTGCACCGCTCCACCGAAGCCATGAGCCTGCTGCAGCAGGAAAGCCAGAAGATCGGCAGCGTCATGGATGTGATCAAGTCAGTGGCTGAGCAGACCAACCTGCTGGCGCTGAACGCCGCCATCGAAGCCGCCCGCGCCGGTGAGGCCGGCCGTGGTTTCGCGGTGGTCGCCGATGAGGTCCGCGGTCTGGCGCAGCGCACCCAGCAGTCCACTGAGGAAATCGAAGGCCTGGTGGCCAGCCTGCAGAACGGTACCCAGCAGGTGGCCGATGTGATGAACGACAGCCGCAGTCTGACCGACAGCAGCGTTGAGCTGGCGCGCAAGGCGGGCGCGTCGCTTGAGAACATCACCCGCACGGTGTCGAACATCCAGTCGATGAACCAGCAGATCGCCGCCGCTGCCGAGCAGCAGAGCGCCGTGGCCGAAGAAATCAGCCGCAGCATCCTGAATGTGCGCGATGTATCGGAGCAGACCGCGACCGCAAGTGACGAGACCGCTGCCTCGAGTGTCGAACTGGCGCGTCTGGGTGGGCATCTGCAGACGCTGGTCAGCCAGTTCCGCGTCTGACTTCACCTTTAGTAGCGCCCTGTTCGCGGGTGAACCCGCCTCCACAGGCTCGGCGGTGCCCTTGAGAGCAGCGCACCCCTGTGGGAGCGGGTTCACCCGCGAATGCGTCAGGCCAGGCAACCTTGCATGACCTGACTCACGACCGGCTTACTTGACGATCATCCCTACCCCCCGCCCACGTGGGTCAGAGGCAGTCTCAAGCTTCTCGCCCGTCACCCGGATCGCCTGGATGTCGCCCATCTCCCAGCCCTGATCCTCCAGCACATAGCCCATCTTCTTCAGATCGTCAGCCACCTGGCCGGTCAGCGGCGCATAGCTGTCGAAATAAATGGTGTCTTTGGGCAGCAGCTGGTGATGCACACGCTGGGCCGCGACGGCTTTCTCCAGCGGCATGTCGTAGTCGTACAGGTTGTTCATCACCTGGAAGATCGAGGTGAAGATCCGCGAGCCACCGGGCGTGCCGAGCACCAGCGCTACTTTGTCGTCACGGGTCACCAGGCTTGGGCTCATCGACGACAGCATACGCTTGCCCGGCTCGATGGCATTGGCATCGCCACCGACCACGCCGAAGGCGTTGGCCGCGCCAGGCTTGGCGCTGAAGTCGTCCATCTCGTCGTTGAGCAGGAAGCCTGCGCCCTTGACCACCACGCCACTGCCGTAGTCGAGGTTCAGGGTGTAGGTGTTGCTCACCGCGTTGCCCTGCTTGTCCACGATGGAGAAGTGCGTGGTCTGGTGCGGCTCCAGGCCCGGCTTGACCTTGTCGGTGTCGGAGATCGCGTTCGGGTTGACCTGCGCGGCGCGTTTGGCCAGGTAGTCCTTGGCGACCAGTTTGTCGACCGGCACCTTGGTGAAGGCCGGGTCACCCAAGTAGTCGGCACGGTCGGCGAACACGCGCTTCTCGATCTCCGAGAGCAGATGGATGTACTTGGCCGAGTTGTGCGCCACACCTTTGAAGTCCGCCGCGCGGTCTTCCTTGATGCCCAGCAACTGGGCCAGGGCCACGCCACCGGAGCTCGGAGGTGGCGCGGTGTAGACGGTGTTGCCGCGCCAACTGATCGCCATCGGCTGGCGCCACACGGCCTTGTAGTCCTTGAGGTCGGCCTTGGTGATCAGGCCCTTGTCGGCCTGCATCTGCGCCACCAGCAGGTCGGCGGTCTTGCCCTGGTAGAACTCGCTGACGCCCTTGTCGGCGATGCGCTCCAGGGTCTGGGCAAGCTCAGGCTGCTTGAACAGCTCGCCCACTTTCATGTTGCCGAAATAGTCGTTGAAGTTGGTGGCGGTCTTGAACATGCCCTGGGCATCGTTGCGGTACTGGTACTGCTTCTCGGCCACCTTGAAGCCGTTCTTGGCATAGCCAATGGCGGGGGTCAGCAGTTCGCTCCAGGGCAGCTTGCCGAACTTCTTGTGGGCCTCCCAAAGGCCCATCACGGTGCCCGGCACACCGGCTGCGCGAGCACCGACCAGGCTGAGGTTCTCGATGACCTCGCCTTTTTCGTCCAGGTACATGTTGCGGCTGGCCGCCTTGGGCGCCACTTCGCGGTAATCGAGGAAATACGGCTTGCCATCGACGAACAAGGTCATGAAGCCGCCGCCGCCGATGTTGCCGGCCTCAGGGTAGGTCACCGCCAACGTGAAGGCCGTGGCCACGGCGGCATCCACCGCGTTGCCGCCCTTTTTCAGGATGTCGGCAGCCACCTGTGCGCCATATTGATCGGGCGCGGCCACCGCGCCACCCTCCAGGGTGACCGCAAAGGCGGAGGAACAGCTCAGGATCGCGGCCCCGAGGGCCATGGACTGGAACATGACGATACGCATGCGCACTTCCTTGGTGTTGTTTTTGTTGATCAGTCATTAAGGCCGAAGCCGCTCGACTACGCAAACATCCTGGGAAGATTGCGCCGCCCCTGCGCAGGTCCTGTCGTGTTCAGGCAATTCAGCAGGCGTACATCGCCAGCTTCTTCTGGATGAAATCCAGGAAGCACTGGATGCGCAGGGCCAATTGGGTATTGCGGTAGTAGACCGCATGGATGGGCTGGCGATAGCCATTGTTGAAATCGCCCAGCACCACCTGCAGGCGGCCACTGCGGATGTCCTCATGGGTCATGAAGTGCGAGAGGCTGACGATACCCTCTCCCGCCAAGGCCAGTTGACGCAAGGTCTCGCCGCTGGAGGCAATCAGGCTGGGACGGATCTGCCAGTAGTCACCCTGGGCATGGCGCAGCGGCCAGCGATTGAGCGACTCCGGCTGGCTGAAACCGAGCAAAGAATGCGCATTCAGGTCCTCGACCTTCCCTGGCGTGCCATGGCGCGCCAGATACTCAGGGCTTGCCAGCACCTGGATCGGGCTGCACCCCAAGGCGCGGGCGTGCAGGCTGGAGTCGGCCAGCTCGCCGATGCGGATGGCCACGTCTGTGCTCTGCTCCAACAGGTCGATGATCAGATCGTCCGTATTGAGCTCCAGCTCGATATCCGGGTACTGACGACGGAACTCACCGATCCACGGCAGGATGGCGTGCAGCATGAACGGCGCCGCGGCGTTGATGCGCAGGCGCCCGGAAGGCGTCTGGTTGTGCATCGAAAGGTGCTCTTCCATGTCGTCCATCTGCTCGAGGATCCGCCGCGAGCGTTCGAGGAAAAAGCGACCTTCCTCGGTCAGGTCCATACGCCGGGTGGTGCGATTGACCAGCGTGGTGCCGAGCTTGCTCTCCAGCCGCGACAGCGTGCGGCTGACCGCCGACGGGGTCTGGCCGATCTGCTCGGCGGCGGCGGAAATCGAGCCGCAGTCGATCACGGCGACGAATACCTGGAGCTCTTCGGATCGGGTTTTCACGTATCAGGCCTGTATCGGGGAATGCCGTGATTGATAGCGGGTGACAGGGCTTCATGCAAGGCGCCCATCGCAGGCCCTCACTGAGCCTTGCCGAACACCTTGTCCAGGTGGGCTTCATAGGCCGCCACCGCCGCAGGCACATCCGGACGCTTCATCACGTCCACCGCCAGGAAAGTCGGCAGACCGGTCATGCCCAGGAACTGGTTGGCCTTGTGGAACGGGAAATACACTGCATCCACTCCCTTGCCCTCGAAGAAGTCGCTTGGATCGTCGAAGGCTTGCTGTGGCGCGTTCCAAGTGAGCGAGAGCAGGTACTGCTTGCCCTGGATCAGGCCGCCGCTGCCGTACTTCTGCGAGGCGTCGGAGCGGGTGCGGCCATCGTTGGCGTACAGGCTGCCGTGGCCTGCGGTGAAGACCTCATCGATGTACTGCTTGACGGTCCACGGGGCGCCCATCCACCAGCCGGGCATCTGCCAGATCACTGCATCAGCCCAGAGAAACTTCTCGACTTCTTCTTGAACGCTGTAGCCACCATCGATGAAGGTCTGCTTCACATCGAAACCTGCGCGGTCCAGATGGGCCAGGGCAACGTCATGCAGGGTTTCGTTGAGACGGCCGTCGGAATGGGCGAAGCGTTTGCCGCCGTTGAGCAGAAGAATCTTTTTCATGGGAGCCTCCAATAAGGGAATGATCGGAGGCTGTCGGCCACCGGTCAGGTCAACTTCGATGGCGGCAGATTAGGCATCTGGGAGGCTGAGAAAAAGCGTTCGAAAGGCAAAATACATTTGCGCTCAAATCATGAATGTCACGCCAATTATTGCTTTAAAATTTTTCCATCTCCCATCCCATGAGGCCTGTCATGACCGAGCAATACGCGTTCATTCTCAAAGCCAAGACCCGTCCGGAAAAAGCCGAGGCCTTCGAGCGATTGTTCCGCGCCTATGTCGAGCCGAGCCGCCAGGAACCGGGCTGCATCGAGTACCACATGCTGCGTGACCAACAGGACCCCAGCCTGTTCGTGTTCTATGAAGTCTGGGCCAGCAAGGCCGACCTGGACGTGCACTCTGCCCTGCCGCACATGCGCGAGTTCTTCGAACAGCGCATGGAGTACCTGGAGCGCGACTTCGACATCCAGCTGATCGAGATGCTCAGCCCCTCCTCGGCTAGCCGTTGAGCAGCAGGTGCCCGCCCAGCAGCGCCAGCAGGGCGGGCACCAACATCAATCAAGACTGCCCCTACAGCCATCCCGGCACCGTCCTGACGCCCCCACCCCGGCATCCACGTTAAAACCTCACAAGGGTTCGTTTCTACGGGGTACTTTCTTGAGTCGACACGACAATCGCCACGGGTCCCATGACCATCTCGAGCACCTGCTCCAGGCGTTCGCACAGCGCTACATCCGCAAGACATTCACCTCGCGCTTCATGCATGAGGCAGCAAAAAGGCCCCAGCAGTTGCACACCCGGGTTTGCCATACCCCTGAGCAACTGTTCGAAGACAGGTTCAAAGGCCCCCCGGCGAGCCTGCCGGGCACAGGCGAATTCGTCGCATTGGAGAACGCCGGCTTCTGGATCGGCACCTGGGAGCGCTGCGAGGTGAATCTGCTGGTTGCCCAAGGCGGCCTGGTCATCGCGCAGGGTGGCGCGTGGTTCTGGGCGCGCAGCGAACCGACCAGGCATCTGCCAGGCGGCGAGTATCACGCCATGGCGCAGCGTTGAGCGGCAAAGCAACGTCCCCCTTGCCGCCTGCCAGGCTCATTCTCCACAATCCAGCTCATGTCGCGCCATGAAAGGGAGTTCAACGTGCCATCGATCTACCAACTCAAACCCCGTTTCCAGGCCCTATTGCGCCCTGGCGTGAAGCGCCTGTACGAACGGGGCGTCACCGCCAATCAAGTCACCGTCGCCGCCGCGCTGGTATCGGTGCTGCTGGGCCTGCTGCTGGCCTGGCAACCCTCTATGACCGGGTTGTTCATCCTGGTGCCGGTGTGGATGCTGCTGCGCATGGCGCTCAATGCGGTCGACGGCATGCTGGCCCGGGAATTCGGCCAGCAATCGAAGCTTGGGGCCTACCTCAACGAGCTGTGCGACGTGGTCGCCGATGCCGCGCTGTACCTGCCCTTCGCCCTCCTGCCCGGCGTCTCGCCGGCGCTGGTGGTGCTGGTGGTCGTGAGCGCGCTCGTCAGTGAGTACGCCGGGGTGATGGGGCCGCTGGCGGGAGCCTCGCGGCGGTACGACGGGCCGATGGGCAAGAGCGACCGAGCCTTCGCCTTCGGCGTGCTGGGCACTGGGGTCGCCTTCGGGGTGCTGAGCGCAGCGTGGATCGACGGCCTGCTGCTGGTCATCCTCGCACTCTCGCTCTATACCCTCTACAACCGGGTTCGCCAGGGCCTGGCCGAAACCCGCTGACTCCTTCGCTGCCGGACAAGGACCTACGCCATGCGCCAAGCGCAATCGCTGCATTTCTCCACCCATGACGGTGTCGAGTTGCATTACCGCTACTGGCCCGCCACCCGCAACGAATACCAGCCACGCCGGGCCGTTGTGATGTTCCACCGAGGACACGAGCACGGCGGGCGCATGGCCCACCTGCCCAACGAACTGGACATGCCTGGCTACGATTTCTTTGCCTGGGACGCCCGAGGCCATGGCCAGTCGCCCGGTGCACGCGGCGACAGTCCAGGCTTCGCCACCAGCGTGCGGGACGTGCAGACCTTCATCGAGCATATCCGCGACAGCCACGGCATCGCCGAGGCGGACATGGTGGTGCTGGCCCAGAGCGTGGGTGCCGTACTGGTGGCGACCTGGGCCCATGACTACGCGCCGAAGGTGCGTTGCCTGGTACTGGCCTCGCCGGCCTTCAAGGTCAAGCTCTACGTGCCGTTCGCTCGCCCGGGCCTGAAGCTGCTTAAAGCGTTGCGTGGCAACTTCTTCGTCAACAGCTACGTCAAGCCACGCTTGCTGACCCACGACCCGGAACGGGTCATGTCCTACCTGGCCGATCCACTGATCAGCCGACCGATCTCGGTGACCATGTTGCTGGGCCTGTATGAAGCGGCCGACCGGGTGGTGGCCGACGCCCAGGCGATCCAACTGCCGACCCAACTGCTGGTGTCCGGCGCGGACCTTGTGGTCGAACGCCCACCCCAGGAGCGCTTCTTCGAGCGCCTGGGCAGTGCACGCAAGGAGATGCACGTTCTCCCGGGCTTTTTCCACGACACCCTCGGCGAGCGCGACCGGCCCCATGCCCTGGCACGGATCCAGCGCTTCGTCGCCCACTGCTTCGACGCGCCCGCAGCCCTGCCTTCGCTGCTCGACGCCGACAAGAGCGGCGCCAGTTGCGCTGAAGCCGAAAGCCTGGCTGCGCCCCTGCCGCGCAACTCGCCCCGCGAACTCTACTGGCGAGCCACCCGAGCCGGGCTGCGCCTGGGCAAGGGTTTCTCGGAAGGGGTGAAGCTGGGGTTCGACACCGGCTTCGACTCCGGCAGCACCCTGGACTACGTGTACCGCAACCAGCCCACCGGCAAAGGCAAGCTGGGCGAGCTGATCGACCAGAACTACCTCAACGCCATCGGCTGGCGCGGCATCCGCCAACGCAAGCTGCATGTGGAGGAACTGCTGCGTGAGGCCATCCGACGCCTGCGTGAGCTGCAACGCCCGGTGCACATCGTCGACATCGCGGCAGGCCATGGCCGCTACATTCTCGAAGCCCTGCAGGAGCAGGAGCAGGTGCCCGACTCGATCCTGCTACGCGACTACAGCGAGCTGAACGTCCAGCAAGGCAACGCACTGATCGGTGAGAAAGGCCTGAGCGAGGTCGCCCGCTTCGTCCAGGGCGATGCCTTCGACCGTCAGAGCCTGGCCAGCCTCGACCCCCACCCGACCCTGGCGGTGGTGTCGGGCCTCTACGAGCTGTTCGCCAGCAATGACCTGGTGGGCAACTCCCTGGCAGGCCTGGCCGATGCTGTCCAGCCTGGCGGCTACCTGGTGTACACCGGCCAACCCTGGCACCCGCAACTGGAGATGATCGCCCGCGCCCTGACCAGCCATCGCGATGGCCAGGCCTGGGTTATGCGGCGGCGCAGCCAAGCGGAGATGGACCAGTTGGTAGAGGCGGCAGGCTTTCGCAAGATCACCCAGCGCATCGATGAGTGGGGCATCTTCAGTGTCAGCCTGGCGCAACGGGTGGACTGATGGCGCGCGAACCCGGGTTGATCCGCCGAGGCGTGCTCTGGCTGTTGCTGCTGGCGCCGTTCTTCTTTCTCAGCTACGGCCTGGTCAACAGCCACACCGCCTCCCGCGACGACGTTGGCAGCCTGGTCTTCGGCTGGGAGGAGCAGACGCCTCTTTGGCCGTGGACGATCGTGCCCTACTGGTCCATTGATCTGCTCTACGGACTGTCCTTCCTGCTGCCAACCAGCCGCCGGGAAATGGACCGTCATGCCCTGGCGCTGCTGAGCGCGCAGGTCATCAGTGTCAGTTGCTTCTTGCTCTGGCCGTTGCGTTTCACCTTCGAGCGCCCGGCGCTGGACGGTGTGTTCGGCTGGTTGTTCGATGTGCTGATGGGCTTCGACAAACCCTTCAACCAGGCCCCCTCGCTGCATATTGCCCTGCTCGTGATCATCTGGACGATGTTCGCCCGGCATATCCATCGCCAGCCTTGGCGTTGGCTTATGCACGGGTGGATGGCGCTGATCGGGGTGTCGGTGATGACCACCTGGCAACATCACTTCATCGATCTGCCCACTGGGGCGCTGGCGGGGCTGGTCTGCGTCTGGCTGTGGCCACGGGAGGGCGATGTGCCGCTGCAGGCGGCACGCCTGACCCGGGATACTCGGCGTTGGCGGCTTGCGCTGTACTACGGGATCGGGGCGTTGTTGTGCGCGGCGTTGGCGCTGCACTTGGCGGGTGCCTGGCTGTGGCTGTTGTGGCCGGCCGTTTCGCTGCTGATGGTGGCGCTGAACTATGCCGTGTTCGGTGCCGACGGTTTCCAGAAAGGCGCAGATGGGCGGTTGTCCAACGCCGCCAGCTGGTTGCTGGCGCCTTACCTGTTGGGCGCCTGGCTCAACTCGCGAATATGGACGCGCAAACGGCCACAAGCCGATGAGGTGTGCGATGGGGTGTATCTGGGGCGCATTCCCGAGTTCGGCGCGGCCTCGTCGTTCAATGCCGTGGTTGACCTGACGGCTGAACTGCCGTGCTTTGCCTGTGCCGACGCATTCGCGGGTAAACCCGCGAATGGGCCGAGCCAGACAATGCAAATGCCTGCACATTACACCTGCCTGCCAACCCTGGACCTGATCGTCCCGGATACCAACCTGCTCAAACAGGCCGCCGAGGCCATCGAGCGTCTGCGCCAGCAAGGCCCGGTGCTGGTCTGCTGCGCCCTGGGCTATTCCCGCAGCGCCAGTGCAGTGGCCGCCTGGTTGGTACACAGCGGCCGTTGCACCAGCGTCACCCAGGCCGAAGCGCTGATCCGCAAGGCCCGCCCCAGTATCGTGTTGCATCCAGGCCATCGCATAGTGCTCCAACAATTGGAGGCCCAGCCATGAACCTGCATCTGGTGGCCAGCCTGCTGGGGCGCGGCCGACAGCTCGAACGTCTGTCAGATGGCATCACGCTGCTGGCCCTGGCCTACGGTCTGGCACCTCTGGTGACCCACCTGCCCCCGTTGGCCAGTGCGGTCTGCGCGGTGTTGCTGGGGCTGGGGCTGCTGCACAAGTACTGGGCGATCCGCGTGGCCCTGGACGCCGGGCTGTTCGCCCGGCTCGCCACCAGCACCGACCTCGCAATCGATACCCAGGCCCTGGATCGCGCCCTGTTCGACTTGAACCTCAAGCCCCACGCCCACGACGCACGTGACTGGCCCACCCGCAGCCAAGGCGCACTGAGCCTGCTGCGACGCCAAGCGCTGTGCCTTGCCGCGCAAGTCGTGCTGGCCCTGACTACCCTGCTGATACTCTCTTTCACCGGATAAGCATCGCGCCATGTTCGCTGCCCTGACCGCTTTTGCCATCACCTCTGCCGCACGCCTGATCACCGGTGCCCGCGCCCTCTGGCTCGGTTGCACACCGCACCCCAGGCAGCGCCTTTATTTTGCCAACCACAGCAGCCACGGCGACTTCGTGCTGCTCTGGGCCTCGCTACCCGAACCCTTGCGCCGCCACACCCGCCCCGTGGCAGGGGCCGACTACTGGGCCAAGCCTGGCATTCGGGACTTTCTGATCCGCAGGGTGTTCGACGCCGTGCTGATCGACCGCCAGCGCGGCGAGGGCCAAGACAATCCCCTGCAGCCGGTGCTCGACGCCCTGGGCCAGGGCGACTCGCTGATCTTCTTCCCCGAAGGCACCCGCAACCTCAGCGATGAACCACTGCTGCCGTTCAAGAGTGGCCTGTTCCACCTGGCCTCGGCCCACCCGGATATCGAGCTGGTGCCGGTGTGGATCGCCAACCTCAACCGCGTCATGCCTAAAGGCCGCGCGCTGCCTTTGCCACTGCTGTGCACCCTGAGCTTCGGCGACCCCCTGCACCTGCTGCCCGACGAGCGCAAGCAGGCCTTTCTCGAACGGGCCAGCCAGGCCCTGCTGAACCTGGCCCCGAAGGATGCCTGAGATGGACGACAACACCCTATCCCTGTTCGCCGGTATCGGCGCCCTGCTTGTGCTCGCCAGCGTGATCGGCCGCCTGCTCAAATGGCGCGCCGGCTCCGCGCCGCATGCGGTGATCGACAACCTCAACGCACGCATCAACGCCTGGTGGGCGATGGTGCTGGTGATCGGCATCGCATTCGTGTTCGGCAAGTACGGGGTGATCGTATTGTTCTACTTCGTCTCGTTCTATGCCCTGCGCGAGTTCATGACCCTCACGCCCACCCGACGCAGCGATTACCCGGCATTGGTGGCGGCCTTCTACGTGGCGTTGCCGGTGCAGTACCTGTTGATCGCCATGGACTGGTACGGCTTGTTCAGCATTTTCATCCCGGTGTACCTGTTCCTGTTCCTGCCGATCCTGGCAAGTTTCGGTGGCGATACCACCCGCTTTCTCGAGCGCGCCTCCAAGGTGCAATGGGGGTTGATGATCGCGGTGTACTGCCTGTCCTCGGTGCCGGCGCTGATGACCTTGGACATCCCCGGCTACGAAGGCCGCAACCTGCTGCTGATCGCCTGGCTGATCCTGGTGGTGCAGATCAGCGATGTGTTGCAGTACGTGTGCGGCAAGCTGTTCGGCAAGCGTAAGGTGGCGCCCAACCTGTCACCCTCCAAGACCGTCGAAGGGCTGGCCGGCGGCATTGTCCTGGCCACACTGGTGGGTGCCTCGCTGTGCTGGATCACCCCCTTCAGCTTCTGGCAGGCAGCGCTGATGGCGCTGATGGTCAATGCCATGGGGTTCTTTGGTGGGCTGGTGATGTCGGCGATCAAGCGCGACCGCGGGGTGAAGGATTGGGGGCATATGATCGAAGGACACGGCGGCATGCTCGACCGCATGGACTCGGTGTGCTTCGCAGCGCCGGTGTTCTTCCACTTCGTGCGGTATTGGTGGGCGTAGGGCCATACCCCCAGGGGGTATCCAACAAGGCTGGTTCGACGGCCTATCGCAGGCTTCGTCTGCTACCCGCGTGGTGAGAGCTGACGAACCCTGCGATGGGCCGCAGCGTGGCTCCATATCGTCATTTGAGGTAAGAGCGCAACAACGAGGCGACCTTGTCGGCCTCCTCCTGGCGTTGTTCGGCGCTCAGGTCATCGGCCACCAGATGCTCACGGATATGCCCTTCCATCACTTCGGCCATCAACCCGTTCACCGCACCACGCACAGCGGCGATCTGCTGCAGGATCGCCAGGCAGTCCTTGTCCTGCTCCAGGGCGCTCTCCAGGGCTGCGGCCTGGCCCTTGATCTTGCGCACGCGGGTCAGCAGTTGCTTCTTGCTCTTGATGGTATGTGCCATACAGTTCCGCACCACTCTAGGTATACTGGGGTATAGTATATTTCACCTATCTACCGGAGCATGATAAACCATGGCGGCGCCAATCTCAGACAAGTGGCTGCACAGCCATCAGTTCCATACCAGCAACCTCGGCGCCGAGCGCAAGACACGCCTGGCCGTCTGGCTCACGGCAGTGATGATGGTGGCGGAGATCGCCGGCGGCTGGTACTTCAACTCCATGGCGCTGTTGGCCGACGGTTGGCATATGAGCTCCCACGCCCTAGCCCTTGGGCTGTCGCTGCTGGCCTATGCTGCCGCACGACGCTTCGCCCGGGACCGGCGCTTCGCGTTCGGCACTTGGAAGATCGAGATCCTCGGCGGCTACTCCAGTGCCCTGCTCCTGTTGGGCGTGGCCGGGCTCATGGCCTTCCAGTCCATAGAGCGGCTGCTAGCTCCGGGGCCGATCCACTATGACCAGGCCATTACCCTCGCCGTCCTGGGCCTTGGCGTGAACCTCGTTTGTGCCTGGCTGCTGCGCGACGATCACCACCACGATCATCACCATGACCATCATCATGATCATGACCATCACCACCACCACGACCTCAACCTGCGCTCGGCCTACCTGCACGTGATGGCCGACGCCGCGACCTCGGTCCTGGCGATCATCGCACTGCTGGCCGGCAAGTTCTGGGGCGCCGCCTGGCTCGACCCGGTAATGGGTCTGCTGGGAGCGGTGCTGGTGGCGGTGTGGGCCAAAGGCCTGCTGCGAGACACTGGGCGGGTGCTGCTGGATGCCGAGATGGACGCACCTGTCGTCGAGGAGATTCACCGAGTCGTGGCCCAACTGCCGGTACCCGCCACCCTTACCGACCTACATGTGTGGCGCGTCGGCAAGGACCAGTACGCCTGTATCCTGAGCCTGGCAGCGGCAGGCACCCTGAGCGCCGATACCGTGCGCCATGCACTGGCCATCCATGAGGAGTTGGCGCACATCACGGTCGAGGTCAACGCGATGTCCATCGCCTGAGGGTGATTGCTAGGGTGTGCCTTCAGCAGGCACCCCCTGACCGATCCACAACTGCTCGCCACCTAGGGTCTGAATGAACGTCTTGAGACTAAGGTCAGGCAAGGCGGTCGGATTCGCGCTCGACTTTACGGGCTGTAAATGAGCATTCCGACGCTGTTTTCAACGCAGCCTCACCAAGTATCAAGGCTTTTCGTACAGAGCCTCGTCATGCCCATATAGCGCATCCAGACACCTGGGCGTCGAGCCCAGGCAACTCCAGAGCCAGCACAGGCCCTATGGTGACGTGTCATTCAGCCACTTACCTGGGAACCTGCCATGTCCGACTTCATCACCGTCCTGCGCGAAACCTGCCCGACTCCGGCCCTGAACGCCACCCCGTGGAAGCGCATCGGCGGCAACCCGCAGACCGTCAACCTGAACGCCTACCTCTCTGCCGATGGCAGCAAGATCATGGGCACCTGGATCTGCACCCCCGGCAAGTTCGAGATCAACTATGAGAAGTGGGAGTTCTGCCACTTCCTCGAAGGCTACGTGATCATCACCCCGGAAGGTGAAGAGCCCAAGCACCTGAAGGCAGGCGATGTGTTCATCATCGAACCCGGCCTGAAAGGCACCTGGGAAGTGGTCGAGACCGTGCGCAAGTACTTCGTCTTCGCCTGATGCCAAAGCCCTTTCGCCGGGCCTTCCATAGCGCAGACAGTTGAGCACGACTCGACCCTGTGGGGTTTACCCGCGAATGTGGTGCTACAGCCGCTACAGTGTTCGCGGGTGAACCCGCTCCTACAGGACTATGCAGCGCTCAAGAAATCGAGCACGAAAAAAATCGCGAGGCAGGTGCCCTTCCCTCTGGTGCGCAGTTACAGAGGGAAGGTCACCTGACCCGCGATAAATTCACCTCGCTCGTCAATCCTTCTTGCGATAGCTCTCGACGATCGCCGAAAAATCCTTTCCGCCTTCGCCGCGCAGGCTCATGGCCTGATACAGCTGCTGCGCCACGGCACCGAGGATCACGGGCTGGTGCGCCAGACGCGCAGCCTCGGTGGCCAGCCCCAGGTCCTTGAGCATCAGCTCGGCGCCGAAGCCGCCGGTGTAGCCGCGCGAAGCCGGGGCAGTCTCGATGATGCCCGGCCAAGGGTTGTAGGTATCCGAGCTCCAGCAGCGTCCGGTAGAGCTGTTGATGATGCCGGCCAGCACTTTGGTATCGATGCCAAGCGCATTGCCCAGGGCCATGGCTTCGGAGACACCGATCATCGAGATACCCAGCAACAGGTTGTTGCAGATCTTGGCGATCTGTCCGGTCCCCACCTCACCGCAGTGCACGATGTTGCGCCCCATCTGCTCCAGCACAGGCTTGAGCGTGGCGAACAGCTCGGCGCTGGCACCGACCATGAAGGTCAGGGTGCCCGCCGCCGCGCCACCGGTACCGCCGGACACCGGCGCATCGCCCATGTCCACGCCCTTGGCCGCGGCGGCCTTGGAGACTTCGCGGGCGGTCTGTGGATCGATGGTGCTGCAGTCCACGGTCGGTGTACCCGGCCGCACGCCCGCCAGGACACCATCGTCGTTGAGGTAGACACTGCGCACATGGGCTGCCGCCGGCAGCATGGTGATCACCAGGTCGCTGCTGGCCGCCGCTTCCTTGGGCGAGGCGCTGACCTGTCCGCCCAGTTCGGCGAGCTCGGCCAGCACAGTCTTGTTCAGGTCGAACAGGTTCAACTGATGCCCGGCCTTGATCAGGTTGCGGGCCATGGGCGCGCCCATATTGCCCAGGCCGATGAATGCGATACGCATGATGATCTCCTTAGCGCAGGCTGATGGTGGTGTTCACACCGTCATTGACGCTGTCATCGTCGAACCAGCGGGCGGTGACAGTCTTGGTCTGAGTGTAGAACTGCACCACTTGCTTGCCGTACGGGCCCAGGTCGCCCAGCTTGGAACCGCGCGAACCGGTGAAGCTGAAGAACGGCACCGGCACCGGAATCGGAATGTTGATGCCGACCTGGCCGATATCGATCTCGCTCTGGAACTTGCGCGCCGCTGCACCGCTCTGGGTGAACAGGCCCGTGCCATTGCCGAACGGGTTGGCGTTGACCAAGGCGATGGCCTCATCGAGGGTGTCGACTTCCAAAGTCACCAGCACCGGGCCGAAGATTTCCTGGGTATAGATCTGCATGTCCGTGCGCACCCCGGAGAACAGGGTTGGGCCGACAAAGTTGCCCTGCTCGTAACCCGGCACCTTGACGTCGCGACCGTCCAATTCAAGCTTGGCCCCTTCCTTGATGCCACTCTCGATCAGGCCCAACACACGCTCCTTCGCGCGTTTGGAAACCACCGGGCCAACGTCGGTGCCTGGCTCGCAGCCAGCATTGACCTTGAGCTTGCTGGCGGCGTCCTTGATGTCTGGTAACCATTCGCGGGCCTTGCCCACCAACACTGCCACCGAGGTGGCCATGCAGCGTTGGCCGGCCGCGCCGAAGGCAGCACCGACCAAGGCGTTGATAGTCTGGGTGCGGTTGGCGTCTGGCAGTACCACGGCGTGGTTCTTGGCACCCATCATCGATTGCACGCGCTTGCCGTGCTGGCTGCCCAGGTTGTAGACGTGGGTGCCGACCTCAGTGGAGCCGACGAAGGAAATCGCCTTGATGTCCTTGTGGGTGCAGATCGCATCCACCACTTGCTTGCCGCCATGCACCACGTTCAGCACACCAGCCGGTACGCCGGCTTCCAGCGCCAGTTCCACCAGCATCATGGTCGACAGCGGATCCTGTTCGGACGGCTTGAGCACGAAGGTATTGCCGCAGACGATGGCCATGGGGAACATCCACAGTGGGATCATCGCCGGGAAGTTGAACGGAGTGATGCCAGCGCAGACGCCGATCGGTTGGCGCAGGGTGTAGGTGTCCACACCACCTGCGACGTTCTCGGCGAACTCGCCCATCTGCAGGGTGCCGATGGAAGCCGCGTGCTCGACCACTTCCAGGCCGCGGAAGATATCGCCTTCGGCATCGGCGAGGGTCTTGCCCTGCTCGGCACTGAGGGTCTGTGCGATACGCTTGGTGTGTTCGCGGATCAGTGCCTGCAGCTTGAGCATGATGCGCATGCGGGCACCGATGGGGGTATCGCGCCAGCTGGCAAAGGCTCGCTGGGCCGCAGCCACGGCGGCGTCGACTTCCTCTACGGTGGCAAACGGCACCCGCGCCAGCACCTGCTGGGTGGCCGGGTTGACGATGTCGCGCCACTCGGTGGTCTTGGACTCGACCCAGTGGCCGTCGATCAGCAGCTTGACCTGCTCGACCTTGGCCTGGTCAGGGGTATGGGGTGCGTTCATCTGCGCTCTCCTTGGAATTATTGTCGGAACGAGATTGCCAGCGCGCCGAGGCGGGGTGGCGCCGTGGGGCTTTTTTCGAGTATAGATGTGCAAACATCCAACAAGAACGCACAAAAAAACCGGATCATCATGCAAAAAGACCTCACCTCCCTGAGTTCGCTGAACTGGGACGACTTGAAGTTCTTTCTTGAAGTGGCGCGCACCCGCAAGGCCAGTAGCGCGGCCAAGCGCCTGGCCGTGGACTACACCACGGTGTCGCGGCGCATCAGCTCGCTGGAAGGCGCGTTAGGTACGTTGCTGTTCGAAAAGTCGCGGACCAACGGTTTTGTCCTCACCTCCGAGGGCCAACGCCTGCTGGGCTATGCCGAATCGATCGAAAGCACCCTGCACATGGCCTGCGAGCAAGTCTCCGGTTCCGGGGTGGCGCTGTCGGGCCATGTGCGCATGGGCTGCACCGAGGGCTTCGGCAGCTTCTTCGTCACGCCGCAACTGAGCCACTTCGTCGATGCCTACCCGGCGATCTCGGTCGACATCCTGCCCCTGCCGCACTTCATCAGCCTGTCCAAGCGCGAGGCCGACATCGTCATCGCCCTGGAACGCCCCGAGCATGGGCCCTACGTGTGCTGCAAGCTGTGCGACTACCGTTTGCGGCTGTACGCGACCCAGGAGTACCTGGACAACCACCCGCCCATCCGCCAGGCCACCGACCTGACCCAGCATCGGTTCATCAGCTATGTGGACGACCTGGCTTTCAGCTCCGAGCTTTTGTACCTGGCCAACCTGATCCCCAACGCAAATGCACATTTGCGCAGTACCAGCGTGATCGCCCAGTACACCGCAGCCTTGCAGGGACGCGGATTGGCGATCCTGCCGTGCTTCCTGGCGGCGCAGGATGCGCGGTTGATCAACCTACTGCCGGAAGAGGTGGAGATCACCCGGCAGTTCTGGATGTACTGCCGGGAGGACCTGCGCAAGTTGAAGCGCATCACCCTATTGTGGGACTACATTCGCGATGTGACCGAGGCGAACGCACCGTTGCTGATGGGCAACAGCCGCGAGATGAAGTTCGCCTGATGCCGAATAGGCGCTCTGCGCCCAACTGCAAGAGCCTGCGCTTGGCTCAGTAGGATGCCACCACGATCGACACGCGGCGGTTCTCGGTTCGCCCGCTGGCGGTACGGTTGTCCGCCACCGGCTGACTGCTGCCCAGGCCAACAGTGCGGATGTTCTGCGGCTGCATGCCGATACCGATCAGTGCCTGGGCAACGCTCTGCGCACGACGCTCGGACAACTGCTGGTTATAGGCCTCCTTGCCCGAGGCGTCGGCATGGCCGTCGACGCGCACCCGTTGGATATCCACCGACAGCAAGGCTTTGCCGATGCGCTCGACGATCGCCCGGCTCTGGCTGTTCAGGCTGTCCAGATCGCTGCCAAACAGCACCTTGCCGGAAAGGTCGTATGCCCAACCTTCGTCAACAGGCGCAAAGCCTTCGCGCTTGAGCACGGCGATCTGCGCTTCGCTCAAGCCTTTGGGAACGCTCTGGCAACCGCCGAGCGCCAGCAACGTCAGCAATGCCAACACCAGCGCGGGAAAACGCAATGCAAAGACACGGTGAATCACGGTTCAGCTCCTGTTATCAACGTCAGTGGCGGAGCGCTCCGTCTGCGCCACTTGCCAATGGCCACGGCGCATGCGCTTGGCCTGATACATCGCCCCATCGGCGGCATTGAGCAACCCGGCCGGGTCCAGGCCATCGTCGGGGAAGTAGGCGATGCCCACGCTCAACGAGGTGGTGATGCTGTTGCCGGCGTCCAGCTGGATCGGCAGTTGCATGCTGGCGATGATCTTTTCAGCGATGCGCTCGGCGTCATCCCGCGACTGCAGGGGCGTCAGCAGCACCGCAAATTCATCTCCGCCCAGGCGCGCTACCAGGTCATGCTCGCGCAACTGCGCGCGAATCCGACTGGCCACGCTGATCAGCACCTCATCTCCTGCCGCATGGCCCAGGCTGTCATTGATCTGCTTGAAGTGGTCGCTGTCGAGGAACAACAGCGCCAGCCGCTCCTGCTGGCGGACGGCATTACGCACGCTGCGACTCAGGCGACCCTCGAAGAACGCGCGATTGGGCAGGCCGGTAAGGCTGTCATGGGTGGCTTGGTGCGCCAGGTTCTCGTTCTCGCTCCGCAGGTGACTGTCCCAGGCTTCCAGTTCGTCGAGCAATGCATTGAAGTCGTTGCCCAGTTCGTTGAGCTCGGCGATCTGCGTTTCGGGCACGCGCCGGTCGAAGGTGCGCTCGCGGCGAGCGGCGTGGGCGACACTGGCCAGGTTGCGCAACGGGCGAATGATGTCGCCGAACAGCCGCCGTGACAGATAAAGAGCCACCACTGCGCTGAGCAGCGTGCAGAAGACGATCCCTGCAAGCCCACTGAACAAGAAGCGCAGCAGGTTGCCACCCTGCCCGGACACTTCGATGTGCCCGACTTCTTGTTGCTGATGCATCACTGGCAATGTGATCGGCTCCTCCAGCAGCGCGCTGGCCACCTGTGCCTCCAACTGGGCGAACATGCCATCGTCGTCACGGTGCCAATGCGCCAACTGTTCCCCTTCGTCATTGAACACCTTGGCATCGGCCACCTCCTCGGTGGCGGCGATCAACGCCAGGGCCTCCTTGGCGGCAGGGGCATCGTTGAACACCACGGCCGCTTCGACGGTGTAGTTGATCGACCGGGCAATCAGGTGCAGGTTGTGATTGGCATAGACGCGCAAGGCGAGCACGCCGAGCAAGGTCAAGGACACGCCCGCCAATCCCACCGCCAGCAAGGCGAGCCCAAGATGGCCACGGCCGAGCACCGAACGCAGGGTCGGGCGCACGCCAGGCTTGATGAGCCATGTCATGGCTGCACCGCCCGTCGGCGAGACAACTGCAACACACTGGGATGGATGCGCACACCGCTACGGGCGACCGAATCCAGGTTTACCTCAAAGGCCACCTGCTCGTCGCTGACCCGCAGGCAAAACAGACTGCCCACCGCACACGGGTCGTCCGCCTCGCTGATGCTGAGCACCGGATGGCCGCTGACCGATTGGAACAACCGATCCCGTTCACCTGGGTCGAGCTTGCCGATATAGAGGGCGTCGCAGGCGGTGGCGACACGCGGGTCGTTCGCCAGCAAACGCCGTACCTGCAAGGGCTGGCCGGAGTTCTGCACATTACCCTTGATCAGGTCATCGGCGTATTCGGTCGGCCCTACCAAGCACAGACGCAACGGCACCGGCTCCACCGGCCAGCGCGCATAGCTGAGGATGCCCAACACGACCTGGGTCACAGCCTTGGCCCGCTGCTGGACCTGGGCTGCGCTCGCAGGTGTGTCCGCCCATGCAGGGCCTGCGAACAGCAACCAGGCGGCCATCAACAGCGCAAGCGCACGGCCCATCACGCATCCCTGAGGCGAGACAGCCACCATTTAGGAAATCCCACAAAGTCCCTTCAGAATTGGCGCAACGATAGCACAAGGCCTGTCGCCCAGAAATGTGCGCTGCGTCACACTTGCTCGAGCATCAATCCGGAGATCCGCCGCACCTTGCGCGCCACCGCCTCCTCGAAAATACCTGCTCGCGGCTCGATCAGACTGAAGCATTGCTTGGCCCGAGTGATACCGGTATAGACCAACTCTTTGGTGAGCACCGGGTTGAGTGCATCCGGCAGCACCAGGGCGGTGTGGCTGAACTCCGAGCCCTGGGATTTGTGCACGGTCATGGCGAACACCGTTTCTACTTCGTTCAGTCGGCTGGGCAGTACGAAGCGTACCCCGCCGCTGCCGTCGTTACGCGGGAAGGCCACGCGCAACACCGGCTCGCCCAGCTCGTCCGGTAGGCGCAAGGCAATGCCAATGTCGCCGTTCATCAGGCCCAGGCCATAGTCGTTGCGCGTGACCAGCACCGGACGGCCTTCATACCAGGGTTGCTGGTTGTCGATCAGCCCGGCGTTGCCAAGTACCCGTGCCACACGTTCGTTCAGGCCGGCCACGCCCCAGGGGCCCTTGCGCACCGCGCAGAGCAACTGGAAGTGCTCGAAACTGTGCAGCACTTTGCTGGCCCACTGCTCCCAACGGGGGTCGTCGGCGGGCGTGCCAGGGGGCGGACGATGGCGGCCAATGGCACGCAGGTAGCTGCGGTAACCCTGGGGCCCCGCCTCGTCTCGGCCCAGTCCGTCCAACAGCAAGCGATCGAAAGCTCGATCCTGTTCACCGCGCAAGGTCAGGCCGAACACATCGCTCGGCGGCAGGGTCAACAGATCACGGGCCTGCTGCGCCTGTTGTCGGTTGACCAAACGTGCCAGCTGACCGATCCCGCTGCCTTCGCCGAATCGGCGGGAATAGCGCAACATCACCACCTGCTGGGCCAGCGGATTGCGCTGCGCATCTCCAGGTGTGAGGCCGCTGCCCTCCAGCGATTGGCCACCGACCTGCTCCAGCCAGGCCTGGGTAGCCGGGGAATAGCAGCCCTCCTCGGCGTCCCGGCACAGATCGCCCAGCACCGCGCCGGCCTCGACCGAGGCCAACTGGTCCTTGTCGCCCAGCAGTACCAGACGTGCCTTGGGCGGCAAGGCATCGAGGAGGTTGGCCATCATTTCCAGATCGATCATCGAGGCTTCATCGACCACCAACACGTCCAACGGCAACGGGTTACCCGCGTGGTGACGGAAGTGCCGCGACCCAGGTCGACTGCCCAGCAGACGGTGAACGGTACTGACCTCAGTCGGGATCTGCGCGCGCACCTCGCCGCTGACCTTCAGGCGCTCTACCTGCTGGCCGATCGACTCGGTCAGTCGCGCGGCGGCCTTGCCGGTAGGCGCCGCCAGGCGAATGCGCAAAGGCCGCCCCCTCTCCACGGCCGGCGCCTGCAGCAATGCCAGCAAACGCACCACGGTGGTCGTCTTCCCGGTTCCAGGGCCCCCGGTAATGATGCTGAACGCCGCGCGCGTGGCGAGCGCGCAGGCTAGCTTCTGCCAGTCCACCTGCCCTGCCGGGGCGCCGCCTTCGAACAAATGTTCGAGACGTGCGGGCAGGTCTGCAGGCATGGCTTCGTTCTGGGTCAGACGCTGACGCAAGGCTTCGTCGATGCGCCGCTCGTAGCTCCAATAACGGCGCAGGTAGAGGCGCTGGCCGCTGAGCACCAGCGGGCGGGCACCTTGCCCCGGGCTATTGCCAGCGGCCACCAAAGGGCTGGCAGCGATGCGCTGCAGCCAGGTGTCCAGGGCCAGGCTGGCGAGCAGTTGCGAGGGCAGCAGCAAGGGGCCGGCCAGGGCGTCGCCTTCCGGCGGCAAGGACAAGGCAAAATCTGGCTCGGCGAGGGTCTGCTCCAGATCCAGGCAGACATGACCGTGACCCAACTGATGACTGGCCAGGGCCGCTGCCAGCAGCAACAAGGTGTCGCTACCGGGTGCGCGCTCTTCGAGGAAATTCACGAAGGCACGGTCCAGTGCCCGCAGCCAACCCCGCTCGACCCAGCGATCGAGCAGCACCAACAGGTCACGGCTCTCGCGCAGCGGCACCAAGGCCGTCAACTGTTCGGCATTTACAGGGGTGGGAAGGAGGTCATCGAGGCATCGACTCATGGCGCGGCTCCGGCAAACAGGTCTTGCTGTTCGGGCTCATGGGTACCGCGGAACAACGCATCGAGTGCCTCGATCAGCGCCCGCGGCGGTTTGGCGAAATACAGGCCGTGACCGGCGCTATCGATGCCTCGCAGGAAGATAAACACAGCACCGCCCACATGACGGTCGTAGTCGTAGTCAGGTAACCGAGCCCGTAGCTGGCGATGCAGGGCCAGCAGGTAGAGCACGTATTGCAGATCGTAGCGATGCTCCAGGATCGCCTGTTCCATGGCCAGGCCGGTGTAGGCCTGGAGGTCCGGGCCAAGCCAGTTGGACTTGTAGTCCGCCACGTAGTAACGACCGTCCAGCTCGAATGCCAGGTCGATGAAGCCTTTGAACATGCCGTTGAGCACAGTGGGCAGGGCCGCAGGACGCGCCACACCGCCATGGGTATGGCGCGCTACCAGATGGTCCAGGCGCACGGCATCCACTTGGTGGCTGGCGAACCAGAACTCCATCTCGATCTGGTAGTGACGCAGCTCGGCGAGGACCAGGTTCGGGCCCTCGGCGTGCAACGGCATCGTTTGGCTCAGCAATTGCCCCAACCACTGCTCCAGGGTAGGAATCCACCCGGTCCAGTCCCGGCGGTTGCAACGCTCCCCCACCGTGCGCTTGATCAACTCCGGCTTGCCGCTGACCTCATCGAAGCCCTCCCGGCCCGCCCATTCCAACAGGCCGTGAAGGAAGGTGCCGGGGTTCGGCCCGCGAGGGAAGCGATGGATATCACCGCCCTCGGCGGGCACGTCACGCAACGCCTGGGTATCGACAATTTCGTCGTCCAGCAGTTGCTGGGCCTGGGAGCTGTCGGCGCTCAAGGTCTGATCACCGACACGCAGGGCACTGTAGGAAGCGATCCACCACTGCTCGGCGGCGGCCCGTCGCGGCTTACGTGCCGGCAGCAGCTCGCGCTCGTCCCGTGGGGGGCGGTAGCACTGGGCGTCGGCTTCGGGCAGCCCGGTGCAGGTGATGTCCGCACAGGCGCCTTGCAGCACCGAAAGCCAGTCACCAAGCTCGCTGGAGGCTGCCAGAGGCAAGCCACCGCCGAGCAGATAGCCCAACGCAGAGCGGTGCAGTTGCGAGGTTTTCTGGGTGCCGCGCTTGAGGTCGGCGACGCCCAGCCAGCAGGCATACTGTGCTCGGGTCAGGGCCACGTAGAGCAGGCGCAGGTCCTCAGCCAGGCGTTCATCATCGGCGCGGGCAATCTGCGTCTCGTCGGGAGTCAGGGTCAGGTGGGCCTGGCCTTGGCTGTCATGCCACGTCAGCGGTAGGCGCTGGCCATCCACTGGTTTGCTGGTGCAGATGAACGGTAGGTAGACCAAGGGGTATTCCAGCCCCTTGGATTTGTGGATGGTCACCACCTTGACCAGTTGCTCATCGCTCTCAAGACGCAGGATCTGCTCTTCACCGGCATGCCCGGCATTGGCCAGGTGTTCGGCCAGGTGGCGAATCAAGGCCTGCTCGCCATCCAGCTCACCCGCCGCCTGCTGCAACAGCTCGGCCAAGTGCAGCAGGTTGGTCAGCACCCGTTCACCGTCGCTGCGGGCAATGAGCATGCGCGGTAGCTGGAAGTCATGCAGCAGGCGGCGCAGCATTGGCAATACGCCCTGACGCTGCCAGGTGTCGCGGTACTGACGAAAACGCATGACCCAACCTTCCCAGACCCGCTCGTCCTGGTTCAGGCGCTCCAGTTCGGCGAGCGGCAGGTCGAGGGTCAGGCTGGCCAGGGCGCCCTTGAGCAGGCGCTCGGAATCCGGTTCGGCACAGGCCTTGAGCCACACCAGCAGGTCATGGGCTTCCTGAGCGGCAAAGACCGAGTCCTTGTCCGACAGGTAGACGCTGCGTACATCGCGGGCCGCGAGTTCGGCGCGAATCATCTGGGCCTCCCGGCCATCGCGCACGAGTATGGCAATGTCCGACGGCAAGCAGGGACGCAGCGAGCCCTGGCTGTCGACGAGTCCAGTCACGCCTTGCTGGCCGCCATTGAGCAGGCCGACGATATGGCTGGCGCAACTGGCCGCCAGCTGCTGGCGGTAGAGCGTGCTGGAGACCGGCTCCTCGCTTTGCAGTTGCCAGCATTGAAGCGCCGCAGCGGGCTGACCATCGATCACCAGTTGCTCATCTCGCCCCTTGGCCCGAACCTCGACGAACGGCAAAGGGTTTTCCTGGCCTTCTCGGAACAGGAAGGCGCCACGCCCCTGATCGCGCGCTTCTGCCTGGAGAAACACGCGATTGACCGCCGCCACCATCGCCTGGCTGGAGCGGTAGTTGGTGTCCAGGCTATGCAGGCGCCCTGCCGTAGCGCGACGGGCGGCCAGGTAGGTGAAGATGTCGGCGCCACGGAAGGCGTAGATCGCCTGCTTGGGGTCGCCGATCATGAACAGGCCGGTTTCCCGGTGATTCTCGCTGATCCGGTAAATGCGCTCGAAGATGCCATATTGCACCGGGTCCGTGTCTTGGAACTCATCGATCAGCGCTACCGGGAACTGCTCGCGAATCAAGCCGGCCAGGCGTTCGCCAGACTCGCTGGCCAACGCGTGCTCCAGACGCAAGAGCATGTCGTCGAAGCCCATCTCAGCGCGCTTGCGCTTCTCCACCTCAAAGCGCGCCGACACCCAGGTAGCGGCGTGCTCCAGCAGCCGCGCATCGGGGCTGGCCAGGCCCTGCAATTGCTCACGCAGGCTCTGCATGGCATGCAGCGCTGGATGGTCGGGGGGCTCGCCGGACTTCCAGGCCTCAGCCATCCCCTCAGGCGTCAGCCGGGTGAAACCGCTCCCCAGGTCCAGTTCCAGAACCTGATCGTCACCTGCCCAGGCGCGCAGCTTATCGAACCAAGGCTCGAAGAAGCGTGCCTGCAGCTTGCGCCCATCCGCCAGCTTGCCGGCCACGGCCTGCTGGCAAATCTGGTGCAGCTCATCGGCCCACCGCCCCCAGGGTGCCTTGAGCTGGCACAGTTGCGCGGCACGTTCGTGCAGAGCCTGCTCGATCAACGCTTGTGGTTGCGCATCATCCTCCTCGCCGCGCACCCGGCCAAACAATGGACGGATACGGGGCAGCAACGCGTCAGGGCTGCCCCACTGGCTGCGCACCCACGCCAAGGCTTCGCCTTGCATGCCGTAGCAGAAGCGCCGCCAGTAATCGCGCATGACCTGCCCCAGCAGCTCGCTATGGTCGGTCTCCAGGCTCTGGGTGAATAGGCTGCCGCTGTCGAAAGCGTGCTCGCGCAACATGCGCTGGCACCAGCCATGGATGGTCGACACCGCCGCTTCGTCCATCCATTGAACAGCGACTTCAAGGCGGCTGGCGCAACGCGGCCAATGCTCGGTAGGGTAGTCGTCGCGCAGCATCTGCAGCAGTGGATCGGCCTCGGCCAGCTCGCCTCGGAAGAATCGTGCCGCTTCAGCCAGGCGAGCGCGGATCCGTTCACGCAGCTCTTTGGTCGCAGCGTCGGTGAAGGTCACCACCAGGATCTGTGGCGGCAGCAGCTCACGGTTAAAGCCTTGCTCGCCGCCATGGCCCAGAATCAGGCGCAGGTACAATGCCGAGATGGTGAACGTCTTGCCGGTACCTGCACTGGCCTCAATCAGTTGGCTGCCGTGCAACGGAAAGCTCAGTGCCAAGGGGCGGGCCTGGATCATGCGGCATTCTCCGGGGAGCCCAGGGTCTGCCAGGGCGCTGCGAACAAGGGACGGTACAAGGTCTCGCACCAGCCTTCGAAGGTTTCGTCCGCGCAGAGCGCAGCGAAGTCAGGGAACTGCCGGGCCAAGGCAAGGCTCTCACCGCACTCGCCGGTGGTGTTGTGTCCATCACCCTCGTAGGCACGGGCTGCAGCGGCCAGGGCTTTGTCCGGGTCACTCTGGGCCAGCCAGGCGAAGGCGGTCTTGGCAGCCACGGGCAGCGGCGCATTCATCGCCGCCTGGCGCGCCACGAGCAGATCGCCCAGAAGCTGCGCAGCCTGGGCCTGGGGCAATGGATCGAGCAACAAGGTCAGGTCGCTGGCGACCATGGCGCTGTGCAACGGATAGCCGGCGGCGCAGGCTGCCAGGTGTACAACCCAGGTCGGGATCAGCCGATGCCATTTTCGGCTGTTGCGCCCGGCACTCAGGGTGTTGGGCACGGTGGTAATGCTCAGCAGGCTCTGGTCCTGCGCCTGGTATACCCGTCCCAGCCATCCCTCCAGACGCTGCGCGGTATGCTCAAAATGAATCGGCAGCGCTCCATCGACCACGGTTGGCCAACGTTGCAACAAAACGCGATGGCGTTGCAGCAGGTCAGGCAGGGGCTGGATCAGCTCGGCCTGGAGGATTTCGCCAAATCCAGCCAGGGGCAGCAGGCCGCAGGCCTGCAGGCGGCGAGCCTGGCTGAGCAGCGCCTGATCGGCGTTGTCAGGGTCAGCCAGCGCTGCACCGAGCAGGCTTTCACTCAGACCGTAGCGCTGCAAGGCATCGAGCACGAAGGGTTCTTCATCCGGTGTTGGCGTCTCCAAGGCTTCGAAGAATACTTTCAGACGCTGGCTGAAAAAATGCCGTACAGGATGACGCAGGAAATCCTGCAACTGAGTCAGGCTCAGTGCTTCCTCGGCCGTGTAGGGCGGCAGCACGTCATCCCGGGTGCCAGCGGACGCGTCGAGCTGATGCAATACCTGCCACTCATGGGCATAGCTGAACAACGCACTGCCTTTCTGGAAATAACGCGGGCTGAAGGGTTGAAGCGGATGCTCCTGGGTCAGGGCATGCAGCAACTGCTCGCCAGCGTTTTCCCGCTGGCCCTCCTTGGCACCTGCCAGGTGCCAACCCGCAGCCAGGTGATCGCGCAATTGCCCGATCAGCACTGAGGCGGGGCGGTCACTGTTGTCACGAATGCTGCGCCCGACCCAGCTGATGTAGAGCTGGTCACGCGCCGAGAGCAGGGCTTCAAGCAGCAGGTAACGGTCATCTTCACGGCGGGACCGATCACCTGGGCGGTAGTCGCTGGCCATCAGGTCGAAGTCCAGCGGCGGCTGGGCACGTGGGTAGTCGCCATCATTCATGCCCAGAAGGCACACCACGCGGAAGGGAATCGCGCGCATGGGCATGAGCGTGCAAAAGTTCACCGAACCTGCCAGGAAGCGTTGAGACAGCTTGCCTTGGTCCAGGCCCGACAACCATGCCTCGCGAACCACCGTTAGCGGCAGAGCGTCCTGCAGACCGACCGCTTCGCACGTGGCCAGCCAGGTGTCACGTAGATCCTGCAGTTGCATCAACAGGAACTCGTCGTGCTCATCTTCGGCGAGGAAAAACACCCGCAGCAACGCTTGCAGACGCTCACCCCACTCCCCCGCATCGGCCGGCTGCGACAAGGCTTCGCATGCCACATCGAGCGCGTCGAGCAGGGCCACCAGCGGGCCGATCAACGCGGCATCGAGCCCCCCGATTTCATCATAGGGCTCGATACCGTCGAAGCCCTCCCCGACACCGACTGCGTACCCCAGCAACATGCGTCGCAGGCCGAACCGCCAGCTGTTCTGCTCCAGGCCCTCGGGCAGGCCCAGGGTCGCACGCTGCTCGGCACTCAGCCCCCAGCGAATGCCCGCGCCTTCGATCCAGCGATGCAAGGTCGGCAGGTCGCTTTCCTGGATGGCAAAGCGCGCACGCACAGCCGGAACATCCAGCAGGTCGAGGACTTCGCTGACGGCAAAACGGCTCTCTGGCAGCTTGAGCAGATGCTCCAAGGCAATCAGCAGTGGTTCACGACCGCGCTGCCCCTGGTCGGTGAGGGTGAAGGGAATGTAGCGAGGGTCGTTGCGCTCCAATTGGCCAAAGACCGCACGGATGTGGGGTGCGTAATCGTCGATCGCCGGCAGCATGACGATGATGTCACGCGGGCGCAGCGTGGGGTCTGCGCTGAAACGGGCCAGCAATTGGTCATGGAGGATCTCCACTTCACGCTGCGGACTGTGGGCCACATGGAAGCGTACGGAGCGATCTTTGTTGGGATCGATCGGAGCCCACTGCTCACGGGTTTCCACGAGGGGGCGCAACTCCAGGATATCGTCCTGCAGTTGTCGAAGCAGGCAGTTTGGCTCTGCCTCCTGGAACAGGTCGATGCGGCCATCGCTGAACACCCCGCGGTAGCTGCCAGGGTCATCATAACTATCGAGCAGGTTGATGTAGTCACGACCCTGCTTGCCCCAGGCAGCCAGCAGTGGGTGGGCATGCTGGTGTAGGCTTTCGTCGTCCAACTGCAAGGGTGTGCCTTGCTTGCGCTGTTGGCGCTTGTACTGGTGACGCAGCAGGTCTTTGTCCGCGACGATATCAGCCCAGTGGTGGCGACACGGGTTATGCACACACAGCAACACCTGACTGAAGCGAGCAAGACCCGCCAGCGCCTCCAGCGCCTGGGCGGGCAAGGATGAAATGCCGAAGACGATCACCCGTTTCGGCAAACCCGCCGGCGCCTGATCCAGGCTGTTGATGCGCTCGATGAAACGCTGGTGCACACCGGCGCGACTCTGGGCCATGCCTGCCTCGCCGACATCCTCGAGCAAGGCTCGCCAAAGCTCCGCCTGCCAGCGATTAGCAGCGGCCAATGGCTTGCGTTCGCCACGGGCGCTGTTGAGAACGTGCTCCCCCCCCGCCCAATCCTTGAGCCAGTCGGCGCGATAGACCTGGTACTGATCGAACAGGTCAGCCAAGCGCTCGGCCAATTGGTAACGCTTGCGCAGATCGCTGTCGTCGGTGAGGAAACGGCGCAGGGGTTCGAAATGGGGACGTTCGATCAGCTCTGGGAGCAGGCGCATCAACCGCCAGGTAAGCGGCGCTTTGTCCAGTAACGAAACCTCTGGAATCTCATCGCGCCCAAGAACGCGACGATACAACTGCCACATGAAACTGCCCGGCAGTTGCACATCGACGGCGGCCGCGATACCACATCCACCTTGATCGTCTTCCTGCGGATCTTCGGCCAGGGCCAACTTGAGCCATTGGGCGATGCCATTGCTCTGGACCAGGGCGATCTCGTTCTCCAGCGGCGCCAAGGGGTACCGACGCATCACGCCCACTACCAGATTGCGCAGGTCATCCAGACGGTTGCCTTGAACGATCATGAAACCTGGATGCAGGGAGGATGTATCGGTCATTGAGCGTCTCTGCCGGGGGGGAGGTTCTGGTAGGGAACCATATCACAGGGCTATGCATCGCCCGAGGTGTCGCAGGCCCCATATCGCTGTAGGAAGCGCTCCTGGGGAAGTACCGATTGGGCTGCCAATACAGCATGCAGAAAAGACAAAACCCCTACCTGCTCGCGCAGATAGGGGTTTTGCGAAATGAATCTTGACGATGACCTACTCTCACATGGGGAAGCCCCACACTACCATCGGCGATGCATCGTTTCACTGCTGAGTTCGGGATGGGATCAGGTGGTTCCAATGCTCTATGGTCGTCAAGAAATTCGGTTGCCGAAATGTCTCGTGAACACTCCAGCCAATTCGGATATGTGATCTTTGTGGTTGCGAACTTTCGGTTCTTTCGTCTTCACCACCGCAATCTGCAGAAGCAAATTGCTTGGGTGTTATATGGTCAAGCCTCACGGGCAATTAGTATCGGTTAGCTCAACGCCTCACAGCGCTTACACACCCGACCTATCAACGTCGTAGTCTTCGACGGCCCTTTAGGGGATTCAAGATCCCAGTGAGATCTCATCTTGAGGCAAGTTTCCCGCTTAGATGCTTTCAGCGGTTATCTCTTCCGAACATAGCTACCCGGCAATGCCACTGGCGTGACAACCGGAACACCAGAGGTTCGTCCACTCCGGTCCTCTCGTACTAGGAGCAGCCCCTCTCAAATCTCAAACGTCCACGGCAGATAGGGACCGAACTGTCTCACGACGTTCTAAACCCAGCTCGCGTACCACTTTAAATGGCGAACAGCCATACCCTTGGGACCGGCTTCAGCCCCAGGATGTGATGAGCCGACATCGAGGTGCCAAACACCGCCGTCGATATGAACTCTTGGGCGGTATCAGCCTGTTATCCCCGGAGTACCTTTTATCCGTTGAGCGATGGCCCTTCCATACAGAACCACCGGATCACTAAGACCTACTTTCGTACCTGCTCGACGTGTGGGTCTCGCAGTCAAGCGCGCTTTTGCCTTTATACTCTACGACCGATTTCCGACCGGTCTGAGCGCACCTTCGTACTCCTCCGTTACTCTTTGGGAGGAGACCGCCCCAGTCAAACTACCCACCATACACTGTCCTCGATCCGGATCACGGACCTGAGTTAGAACCTCAAGGTTGCCAGGGTGGTATTTCAAGGATGGCTCCATGAGAACTGGCGTCCCCACTTCAAAGCCTCCCACCTATCCTACACAAGCAAGCTCAAAGTCCAGTGCAAAGCTATAGTAAAGGTTCACGGGGTCTTTCCGTCTAGCCGCGGATACACTGCATCTTCACAGCGATTTCAATTTCACTGAGTCTCGGGTGGAGACAGCGCCGCCATCGTTACGCCATTCGTGCAGGTCGGAACTTACCCGACAAGGAATTTCGCTACCTTAGGACCGTTATAGTTACGGCCGCCGTTTACCGGGGCTTCGATCAAGAGCTTCGCTTGCGCTAACCCCATCAATTAACCTTCCGGCACCGGGCAGGCGTCACACCCTATACGTCCACTTTCGTGTTTGCAGAGTGCTGTGTTTTTAATAAACAGTCGCAGCGGCCTGGTATCTTCGACCGGCATGGGCTTACGGAGCAAGTCCTTCACCCTCGCCGGCGCACCTTCTCCCGAAGTTACGGTGCCATTTTGCCTAGTTCCTTCACCCGAGTTCTCTCAAGCGCCTTGGTATTCTCTACCCGACCACCTGTGTCGGTTTGGGGTACGGTTCCCAGTTATCTGAAGCTTAGGAGCTTTTCTTGGAAGCATGGCATCAACCACTTCGTCGCCTTAAGGCAACTCGTCATCAGCTCTCGGCCTTGAAATCCCGGATTTGCCTAAGATTTCAGCCTACCACCTTAAACTTGGACAACCAACGCCAAGCTGGCCTAGCCTTCTCCGTCCCTCCATCGCAATAACTGGAAGTACAGGAATATTAACCTGTTTTCCATCGACTACGCTTTTCAGCCTCGCCTTAGGGACCGACTAACCCTGCGTCGATTAACGTTGCGCAGGAAACCTTGGTCTTTCGGCGTGCGAGTTTTTCACTCGCATTGTCGTTACTCATGTCAGCATTCGCACTTCTGATACCTCCAGCAAGCTTCTCAACTCACCTTCACAGGCTTACAGAACGCTCCTCTACCGCATCACCTAAGTGATACCCGTAGCTTCGGTGCATGGTTTGAGCCCCGTTACATCTTCCGCGCAGGCCGACTCGACTAGTGAGCTATTACGCTTTCTTTAAAGGATGGCTGCTTCTAAGCCAACCTCCTAGCTGTCTAAGCCTTCCCACATCGTTTCCCACTTAACCATGACTTTGGGACCTTAGCTGACGGTCTGGGTTGTTTCCCTTTTCACGACGGACGTTAGCACCCGCCGTGTGTCTCCCATGCTCGGCACTTCCAGGTATTCGGAGTTTGCATCGGTTTGGTAAGTCGGGATGACCCCCTAGCCGAAACAGTGCTCTACCCCCTGGAGTGATACATGAGGCGCTACCTAAATAGCTTTCGAGGAGAACCAGCTATCTCCGAGCTTGATTAGCCTTTCACTCCGATCCACAGGTCATCCGCTAACTTTTCAACGGTAGTCGGTTCGGTCCTCCAGTCAGTGTTACCT